>JBDSXV010000259.1:0-4644 GCA_039926025.1 Dokdonella sp. | reverse complement strand
TCGAGACCGGAATCTTCAGTTGCGCTCGCGCGCGATCGAGATAGGAGATCAATGCGGTGACACCGATGTCGCCACGCAGGATCACCTCGTTGCCGACGATCGCGCGGTCGATATTGTCGTTCTTGCGACTCAGCGCGATGAGCGCGGCGAGTTCGCGTTCGTTGCGCTCCGAGCGGCCTTCGATCCAGGCGCCGGCCATCACTTTCATTCCGTAGAACTTCGCGATGCGCGGGATCTGCGGATTTTCAGCGGATGAATAGGTGCGCAAGCGCTTGGTATACTGCGATAACAGGCGGATGTCGCTGTCGATCTCTGCCTCGTTCGGATACAGCTGGCGAGTCGGGTCCTGGTAGCGCTGGAACGGATTGAACGCGAAACCGCCGATTTCACCGTGCCAATCCGTGATATGCACGGGCCGGTTGAGGAAGCCCCATAAGCCGACATTCAATGCCGCTACCAGCAAGGTCAGGATGAGCGCGCGCCAGAAGGATTTGCGCACGACGGGGGGCTGGGTGCGGCTCAAACAGGCCTCGGGGAATTTGCGACGGACGTAGCACGGCAGCATAGCGGAACGCTGCGTGCGGGCTCAATGAATTCGGGGCCACACCGGCGCCGGAAATGCCCTCGGACCCCTGTCCCTGTGACTGTGCGCAGCCGGCCCCGAGGGCCGACGAACGGCTGAACGCGAGCGGACTATTTTCCGTCGCGGCGCCTGCGCCCCAATCCCCGCAACTGGCTCAGGACCACCGGCGCCAGCGCCAGCACGGCCATGCCGAGCACCGGCAGCAGCACGCGTTTGTGCGCGAAGATGCTCAGCGAAACGGCACCTTCGCGGGCGATGGTTTCGGTCAGGCCGGCGCCGAGCGCGGTCTCGAACGCGATCATCACGGTGCCACCCAGCACGGTGGCGGTGAGAAACAGCCAGATCGGGCAGCGCAACCAGGCCAGCGCGACGGTGACTCCGCCAAACGGAAAGAACGGCACTAGGCGCAGGAACATCGCGAAACTGATCGGGTAGGCCTGATAGCCGGTGCGCAAGCGCTCGACCAAGGCGGGTGCCGGTCCGCTGCCGTGTTCGAACGCGGAACGGCTGGCAAGAAACAGGATCATCGCGCCGATCGTTGCCCCGACCATCGAGAGTACGGTGCCGACGATCATGCCGAACAGCATGCCACCGGCCAGCACAATCACGATGGCGCCGGGGATGCCGGTTGCGATCGCCAGCGCCATCAGCCCGATCTGGGTGAGCGCGGCCAGTAGCGGGTGTGCCTCGATGCTGGCGTGCAGGTCGACCTGTTCCTGCGCGATGTGCTGCGGGGCAAAGCGGTCGAGCGCGCCCGAGAAAAACAGGGCGACGCCGATCCCGACCAGAATCAGCAGCGGCAGGAAGGAGCGCAGACGTTTCATCAAATCGCAACCACGGACGGAGCGCTGCGCGTGGCGGCGGTGTCGCAAAGCATAGCGGCTTGGTGTGGCGCGACAAAGACGTGCCCGTTGCTGCGTGCAGCTCCCACGTCCGCTGGCTCAGGTTGCACGCGCAAACACCGTGATTTCTTCGCGGTCGTGATACAGCTGCTTGGCGCGCAGCTCGATTCGGCCGGGCAGTGCGGCGCGCACGATCGAGAAGCACAGCTGCACTTCGTCGTAGCGTTTCTTCATCGGCAGCTTGAGATTGAATACCGCATACCGACAGCAGCCTTCGGCGAACCATTGCGCCATCAAATCGGCGACGCGTCGCGGTTGCTCGACCATGTCACAGACGAGCCAGTCGACCGGCTTCTGCGGCCGGTAGCGAAAACCATCCGAACGCAGGTGGTCGACCAGGCCCGATGCGAGCAAGGTTGCATCCATCGGCCCATTGTCGACCGCGGTGACATGCAGCGAACGATTCACCAGCTGCCAAGTCCAGCCACCGGGTGAGGCGCCGAGGTCGACAGCACGCATGCCGGGTTTGAGCCAGCGCTCGCGCTCGCCTTCATCGAGCAGCACGATCAACGCTTCTTCAAGCTTCAGCGTCGAACGGCTCGGCGCCGCCTGCGGAAATTTCAAGCGCGGGATGCCGCCGGTCCACGGTGCCGTCGCGTTGATGTTGGCGACACACACAAACGCAGCGTCGGTCGCGGTCATGCAGATGTGCAGTCGCCAGGGCGAACTGCGATCAATCAACTGTTTTTTCTTGAGCGCCGCAATAAGCGCTGCGTTGAGGCCGCGGCAGAGTGCGGCGAGTTCACGCGCGGCATCGCTGTCCGGTGCTTCGACCCAGGCGTCGCACCAGCGGCGTGGGTCGTTCTCGATGATGGGCAGCAGCACCGACAAGCGGTCTTTGGCCGGCAAATCACGCGCCTGGCCCAGGGTGCGCAGCAACTGGCGCGCGAATACCAGGTTGCGCCAGGGCGCTGCCTCAGCCAATTGATCGGCCGCGCCGCGATCTGGTGTCACGTATTCGACGAAGCCGCTGCCGCGCGCTGCACGCGCGTAGCCGCCACCACCCATCAGCGCGTCGTGCGCGGCGAGTTCCTGCGCGCATTCGCCCTCGAATCCGGGGCGGCAATAGGCAAGCAGGCTGGAGGATTCGCTGGCGGACATCGGGTACAACGTCGGGGTGGCGCCGCATCATGCCTGTCGAGGCCAACAATGACGAGTGTGACGGCGTCGCCGAACGCGCCCGTACAGGTCCGCTAGCGTTCGCCCACTTCCACTCACGCATCCATTCCCGGGGGTTACACCATGGCAACGATTCTGGTTCGAACCCTCGCAGCTTCCCTGCTCGCGACCCTGGCGACCGTGCCGGCGGCAGCGAATGCCGCTGTCGCGGTGAACGTGAATACAAGCGCGAATTCGCATCCCTTCAGCCCGCTGATCTTCGGCGTGTCCTATGGGGATGCCGCGCGCAACGCCGCGATGGGCTACACCGTGCGCCGCTGGGGCGGCAATTCCACCTCGCGCTACAACTGGAAGATCGACATCCACAACACCGGTTTCGACTACTACTACGAGAACATTCCCGGCGCGACCGATCGCACGCACATCCCACCGCTCAACAATGATGCGGATGCGTTCGTCAGCGAATCGCGCAACGCCGGCATCGACGTGCTGATGACGATACCGACGATCGGCTGGACGCCGCTGGATGGCCACCTCGTACATCCGTATCGCGCCGGGTTTTCGGTGATCAAATATGGTCCGCAGGAGCCCACGCCATACGGGTCACCCGCCGTGGATCCATACGACACCGATGCCGGTACAGGCGAATGCCTGCCCGCGCACAACGCCTCGCCCAACTGTGTTTCGTATGACAACAACGGTCACTATCACCTGATCAACAACGATCCGCACGACACCTCGGCGACGGCCAATCCGGCCTTTCAGAAAGACTGGGTCGCCCATCTGCAATCGACCTTCGGTGGTGCGAGCGCGGGCGGCGTGCGTTTCTATTCGCTCGACAACGAAGTGATGTTGTGGAACTCGACCCATCGCGATGTCCATCCGCTGCCTACCACGTATGACGAGACCTGGACCAATGCGTTGAACTACGGTACTGCCATCAAGCAGCAGGATCCTTCAGCGCAGGTGACGGGACCGGTGACGTGGGGCTATTGCGACCTGTTCGGATCGGCCAAGGACAACTGTCTCGATGGCACTGACCGACAGGCTCACGGTGGCATGCCGTTCGTCGCCTGGTACCTGCAGCAGGTCTGTGCCAATCCACTCGCTGGCGGCGGCCACGTCGTCGACTATCTCGATTTGCACTACTACCCGCAGGGTCAGAATATCGCGCTCAACAACGACGATTCCACCGGCACTGCTGCACTGCGTCTGCGCTCGCTGAAGGAACTCTACAACCCGGCCTGGGTATCGGAATCCTGGATGTCCGATCTGGGCGACAGCGATTCTAACCATTACTCCAAACCGAACCTGATTCCGCGCGCACGCGCCTGGATCGACCAGTACTGCCCCGGCACCAAGCTAGCGATCACCGAATACAACTGGGGCAACGACGGAACCAACAGCGGCGCGATCGCGCAAGCGGAACTGTTCGGTATCTTCGCGCGCGAAGGCGTCGACATGGCCACGCGCTGGGTTGCGCCCGATCCAAACACGAAGGCCGAACGCGCGTTCACACTGTTCCTCAACTACGACGGCGCCGGCGCAAAGGTGCAGGGCAACAGCGTTTCGGCGACCAGCGCGAATGTCGACCAGATCGGCGCGTATGCGTTTGTTTCCAGCGGTCGCACGATGGTGCTGCTGACCAACAAGACGACCTCGGCGCAGGACGCCACACTGACCTTCGCCGCGGCGCCCGGCAGCAACTGGACGCTGTATGGATTCGATGCGACGCACGCCGTGCACCAGATCAGTAGCAGTGCGCTGGTCGGCAGCACGGTGGCGCTGACGGGGTTGCCGGCGATGTCGGCAAACCTGCTCGTCGTCACCGGCAATGATGTGATCTTCAAGAATAGCTTCGAGTGACACGCGCGAATGCCGCAGGAGCAACTGTCTGTAGGAGCGGCTTCAGCCGCTGCGGGAAGCCGGGGCTTCGCGTTGAAATGCCGCCGTGTGCAGAAATGTCGCGGTCGCTGCGAGAACCTGTGGGAGCGGCTTCAGCCGCGATGCTCTTGATCGAAAAGCATCGCGGCTGAAGCC
>JBDSXV010000258.1:0-7818 GCA_039926025.1 Dokdonella sp. | reverse complement strand
ACGCGATGAAGAAGCTCGAGGCGCTCGATGCGCGCGCCGCGCGCGTGGTCGAACTCGTCTGTTTCGCAGGCCTCGAGCACGAGCAGGCAGCGGAGGCACTGGGGATCGCGGTACGCACGCTCGCGCGCGACTGGCTCTTTGCGCGTGCGTTCCTCAAAAGCGTCCTCGATGAGGAAGCGTGACGATGGCAGGTGAGCGCGCGATTCGGCGTTCCAAGGACTGACCATGAGTACGCCAACCATGAATCTGCGTGACCTGTTCGAGGCGGTGCTCGAGCTCGCAGCGCCCGCGCGCGCAGAATTCCTCGACATGCACTGTGCGGACGTCGCCGTGCGCGCGCGCGTCGAGTCGATGCTGCGCGCGAGTGCGACGGATGACGAGCCCATATCGAGCGCGCGGCTCGATGGTCTCGCGCGCGCGATCGGCGACATTCCAGCGCTGCCGCCGACGGGTAGCCGTATCGGTCCGTTCGAGATCCTCCGCGTGATCGGTGAAGGCGGATCATCGACGGTGTTCGAGGCGCACCGAGAGATCGAAGGTGCAAGCCAGCATGTCGCGCTGAAACTGCTGCGCCAAAGTATGCTCAGCCCGGACGCGCGGCGTCGTTTCGGGCGCGAGCAACGCGCGCTGATCCACCTGCAGCAGCCCAACATCGCGCGCATGATCGAAGGCGGCGTCACGGAAGGCGGCCAGGCCTACATCGCGCTCGAACTTGTTGACGGCCAGCCGATCACCGCCTACGCGGATGGCGGGAAACTCGGCGTCCGCGAACGCCTCGGGCTATTCGTGACGGTTTGCAAGGCGGTCGACGCGGCGCACCGCGCGCTGATCGTGCATCGCGACATCAAGCCATCAAACGTGCTCGTAACCGCCGATGGCGAGGTCAAGCTGCTCGATTTCGGCATTGCGAAGTTGCTCGCCGACGAGTCCGAGGCGGAAGCGACCATGCTTCCGGCATTCACTCCCGCCTACGCGGCGCCGGAGCAGGCCGCCGGCGGCATTATCACAACCGCGACCGACGTCTACGCGCTCGGCATCGTACTCGGCGAACTGCTCACCGGCGTGCGCGCTGGGCTCGGCGCCAGCCGCACGCCGTCTGGCTCGAATGGCGCACAGCCCGGGCTCGAGCTCGGGCCGGTGACACGGCGTCGCCTGCGCGGCGATCTCGACGCCGTGGTAACGAAGGCGATCGAGTCCGATCCAGAGCGGCGCTACACGTCGGCCGGTGCGCTGGCGGACGACATCGAGCGGATACTCGACAATCGCCCCGTGCGTGCGCAACCGCAGACGAGCTGGTACCGGATGCGCAAGTTCGTCGTGCGGCACCGGGGCGGCGTCGCAAGCACGGTCGCGTTCCTCCTCGCGATCCTCGCGTCGCTCGGCATTGCACTATGGCAGGCGCGCGTCGCGCATCGCGAGGCCGCGCGCGCGAATACAGTTCGCGGCTTCGTGGAGAGTATGTTCCAGCCGATCCGAACCGGCCTTGCGAGCGGCCGGCAACCGAGTCTGCGCGATCTCGTCGACCAGGGTGCGCAGCGCATCGAGAGCGACGATGCGCTCGGATCCGCCGAGCGCGTCGATTTGCTGCTCATGTTCTCGCGGCTGTACGACTACCTCAATGAACCCGAACGCATGCAGGCGCTGGCCAACCGCGCTGGCGATCTCGCTGATGCTGCGTTCGGCAGCGGCGATCCGCTCGCGCTCGACGCGGCGGTCGCGCGCGGCGTCGCTGCCCTGCGTGGGGAAGACCATGCGGCGGCCGCTGCGCTGCTCGGCGAAGCCGAGCGCCGGCTCGACACAGCGCGCGATCGTGGCGACTCCTGGATTCGCGTCGAGGACGGGCTTGCCGCTGTGAGCAACGACCGCGGCGACCCGGCGCAGGCACTCGTGCACGAGCGAGCAGCGCTCGACGCGCGCATCGCGCACTACGGCGAAGACAGCGGCGAGGCGGACGGCGGTTACGCGAACCTCGCTTATGCGCTGTCCGGCAACGCGCGGTTCGCCGAAGCGGCAGTGGCCTATCGGCGCGCCTATGCCGGTCGCGTCGCGCGCGGCAACGCGCGTAGCGCTCGTGCGGCGAGTTCACTCGCGGCGCTCGGCGATGTCGAGATGATGGGGGGAGAACTTGGTCCGGCTCGCACCCACTTGCGCGACGCACTCGCGGTATTCGACGAAATCGATGCAGGCGGCAAGGCTTCTGCCAGCCACTTGAGCGCCATCCAGTACCACTGCCTTGTCGAACTCGCGACAGGCTCGCCGCTGGCGCAGGCCGTCTGCGTGCATGCGCTCGATCTGGCGCGCACTGGCGCCAACGCCACCCTTGGGCGCATGCAATGGCTGGCAGGAATGGAACATCTTCAGTCCGGTGACCTCGCAGCGGCGCGTGCCGCCCTCGAAAGCTCCGCGACGCTGCTCACTGACGCGCCGTTGCCGTGGCAGGGCCGTTCGGATATCGCGCGCGGCGAGCTCGCCCTCGTCGCGGGCGATGCCAAGGCCGCGGCAGGTTTTCTGGCGCGCGGCGTCGAGCGTCATGGGCAAGCTTATCCTCACTACCTGCATGGTTACGGACTGGCTCTGCTCGCTCTCGCCTGCGCGGAGGCAAGCGATGCGACCGGCTGCGCAGGTGACACCGTCGCTGCGGCGCGCGAGGTGCTCGACAAGGACACGTATCGCTGGAATCCGCTGCTGCTGCCGGCGCAGACCGCGCTCGCGCGAATCGATCTCGATGCAGGCCAAGTCAACGAAGCGGCACAGCGCTTGCGCATCGCGATCGGGCGTGCCGGTGAACCCGTCGCCGAATCGCAACCCTACCTCCTCGCCGCACATCTGTGGCTTGCGGTGGCGGACGCACGAGCGGGCAGTTGCGTTTCCGCACGCGAAGGCGCCCGTCGTGCGCTGGAACTGGGCGGGCGGCCACTGTCCGCTGTGCACCCGCTACATGCGGCGGCGGTTCGCGCTGCGCGTGCGGCTGGCACGTGCGGCGACCTCCTTTCCGCTCCGTAACAGCGCACCTGGGGCGCGATTCGCGATCTCGAATCCTGCCGTCCCAGAAATCCGCAGAAGGCCAGAAGGCGTGCAGTCGTCAGTGGAAGGCGCGACCGAAAGGAACGAATTCGCTGGACGCCTGCCCGATGCGGTTGCGTTTTATGGCAGTTGAAGCGATGGAACGGCGTTACCCGGTTTGCCAGCAAGGCATCCCTGGAGCACATGCTCATGTTTCTTCGCTACGGTTTCGTCCTCTTCGCATCGATCCTGTCGTCCGCGGCAGCGCATGCGGCCATCTACACCGTCGGCGCCGACAGCGCCTGCAACTTCACGGGAATCGGGGCCGCCGCCGCCGCTGCCGAGGCGAATCCTGGCGCAGACACGATCCATGTCGCTTCCCCCGATGTCGCTGACCCGAATGCCCCCTATACCAACCAAGCGATCGTGTTTACGGCGAGCGAGGAACTCGACATCGTCGGCGGATTTGCCAACTGCTCGCAGGCCGCGAGCACTGGCAGCCACACCATCATCGACGGCGCCGGTGGCATCACCGATCCGGTGTTGCGCATCACGGTCAATACCGGCGGGCTGGTAAAGCTGTCGTACCTGACGATCCAGCACGGCGACGAGGATGGCAGCGGCAAGGGCGGCGGCATCTACTTCACGGGCAACGGCATTCTCGAACTCAACCATGCGACGGTCACGCAGAATACCGCCGGCTCGGGCGGCGGAATCTATGCGCAAGGCACCGGCGCCGACACCGAACTCGTGATCGGCGAGGACGTGACGATCGTCGGCAACACCGCGCGCATCGACGGCGGTGGCATCGTGAACGACGGTACCGAAATGACGATGACCCAACCCGACAGCTACATCGCCAGCAATCACGCGCCCAACGGCTACGGCGGCGGCCTTCTCGTTAAGGCTGACGTCCGCGACGCCTATACCTACCTCGGCAGCAGCGGGTTTGGCAACCTCGGACCGGTCTACCTCAACGATGCGCGTCAAGGTGGTGGCGTGGCGGTGCTTGGCAGCAACCAGCGTGCGGAACTGAAACTGTTCACGACGGATCTGGCGCGGCCCGTGCGCATCAAGGGTAATACCGCGAGCGTCGAAGGCGGCGGCATCTACCTCGGTCCGGCGGCTGCAACGAGGGTATTGTCGGCTTGGGGCGTCTGGATAGAGGACAACATCGCGCCCCACAGCGCGGCGATTCACACCGGCCAGATCTATTTCAACGATCCCGCCAACCGGCCATTGGGCGCCATCGACTGCCCGATCCGTGCGCCCTGTGGCGGGATCGTCCGCAATGCAGCAATCGACGGCGCGTCGCAGCCAGTCGGCGGCATCGTTGAGATCACGCACAATGAAAGCGTGTTCTTCAATCGCATGACGTTCGAGGGCAACATCGGCAAATATTTGTTCTACGGCGATGGCCCGTCGTTCTTCAGCATGCACAACGTGGCGATCACCGACAACACTGCATCGGGCAGCCTGATCGTGGCAGAAAACGGCTCCAATGCCCTGAGATTCAAAAATACGACAATTGCCGGCAATGCGATCGGAGACAACACGGTACTCAGGCTCGGCAATGGCGGCCAAGGCACCCTGCATCGCACGATCATCTGGCAGCCGGGCAAGACGACCGTGCACCTCAACGGCGACCCGCTCGACTTGCTCGACGACATGGTCAGCGAGCGCGATTCGGTCGACGGCGGCAACTCACCCAATGTGACCGTGCTGGATCCGCGCTTCGTCGACCCCGAGCATGGCGACTACTCGCTGCGCGCCGCATCGCCCGCGGTCGACTATTCGGCCGTCGTCCCCGGCGATGCCGCCGACCTCAACTCGAACCCGCGCGATGCAGATCTCCCTATCGTCCAGAACGTGCACGGTCCGCGCGACCTCGGCGCGATCGAGCGACCGCTGCTGCAGCCGCTCGTGCTCAATTCGGATTTCGACGCCGACCTGCGGCTGTGGAACACGGCGATCGCCGGTATCGCGACGCTCGATACCACGCGAAACGTCACCGGTGCGGCGGGTTCGGGTTCGGTGCATATTTCTTCGCCAGCCAACGCGGTTCCCGGAACGCGTTTCGGCGCACTCGTGCAGTGCGTGCACCTTCCTGGCCCAGGGGTCTACTCGCTCAACGGCTGGGGCCACGGCACCGGTACGATGGTCACGGCGGGCGACATCGCCGAACTGTATTGGGAATATCGCAAGAACGGCGCAGAGGGATGCACGGTTGGCGCGCCCAACGCATCCGGCACGAAGATCCTCTCCAGCGGCAACAGCTGGAGCAGGCCGGCATCACCTGCCTTGATCACCGTGAGCGCACAGGACTGGACCTCCATGAGTTCGATTGCCGTGACACTGGTCGCCGAGGAAAACGGCGCATCCGGCGCACCGACGAACGCATGGTTCGATGGCATCACGCTGAATGTCGGCGGCGACGACGCGATTTTCGCCAATGGTTTCGACGGCATGTGACGTGCGAGGTGAACTGTGCGAACGGGCGTCCGCGTGCCGCGACGCCCGCTGGTACGCATGGACGTTGGTCACATCGTTCCGATCTGCATGCGCGCCTGCAATCGGATATGCATTTTTGCAGACGCCGTCGAGCCGCTTCGAGAAGGTCACCTGGGCGTGGATGTGCACGCACGAAACCGATCTCGCCGAGCGGAGCGGAGCTGAGCTGAGCGATGCGTGTGCACGAGGCTGTCGTTCACGCGCTGCCGGCCATTCGAATCGCGCGTGCGTGGCCGCATCTTCGCTCGTTGATGACTTGGGTGCGCGCGATTCAAATTTGCGTCCGCCTTCCCAAGCGCCTAGGCTCGGACGAATCCATCAAGCGGAGAAGTCGATCATGCATCCCTTGCGTCTACTCACGTTGTCCACTGTCGTTTCGGCAAGTTTCCTTGCCGCTTGTTCGCCCGGCACGCCACCGGCGGCGCCGCCTGCGGCCGAAGTCGCGCCCGTTGCGGCCGCGGTCACGCCTGCCGCGAAACCCGACAGCAGCGCGGCGCTTGCATCGGCGGTCGATACCTTCCTCGATGGCTATTTCCAGCACAACCCGGTAGCCGCCGCGAATGCGGGCAAACATGAGTTCGATGGCAAGTTGTCCGATTACAGCCCGGAAGGATTGAAAGCGAACGCCGGCTGGCTGCATGCGCAACGCACGGCGTTCACCAACTTCGCCGACGACACGCTGGATGCGCAGGGGCGCTTCCGGCGCGACTACGTGCTCGCCGTGATCGACGGCCAGTTGTTCTGGCTGGAAGATTCCGGTGCGCCGTATGCGAACCCGGGCTTCTATCTCGGCGATCTGTCGCCAAGCATGTACCTCACGCGACCGTACGCGCCGCTGCCCGAACGCATGGCTGCATTCGTGAGCTACCAGGAAGCATTGCCGAACGCGCTGGCGCAGATCAAGGCCAACTTCAAGTTGCCGCTGCCTTCGTCGTACATCGATCTGGGTGTCAATTCGTTCGGCGGCTTCGCGAGTTTCTTCAAGAAGGATGTGCCCGCCATCTTCGCCGGCGTGAAGGACGACGCCCTGCAGGCGCGCTTCAAGGCGAGCAATGCCGGTGCAGTGAAGGCGGCTCAGGACCTGGCCGACTGGCTCAAGGCGCAGAAGCCCAAGGCCACGCAGGATTACGCGCTGGGCGCCGAGAAGTTTTCCAGGATGCTGCATGCGACCGAACAGGTCGACCTGCCCATCGACCAGCTCAAGGCAGCCGGCGAGTCGGACCTTGCGCGCAACCTCGCGTCGCTCAAAAGCGCGTGCGACCAATTCGCGCCAGGCAAGAGTCTCGCCGACTGTGTCACGAAGGAGATGGCGGACAAGCCGGTCGGTGGCGCCGTCGAAGGTGCACGCAAGCAGCTGGCGACGTTGCGTCAGTTTGTCATCGACAAGGATCTCGTGACCATTCCTGGCCCGGAAGAAGCGAAGGCCGAGGAGGCGCCGCCGTTCAACCGCTGGAATCTTGCGTACATCGAGATTCCCGGTCCCTACGAAAAGAACCTGCCGTCGGTGTACTACATCGCGCCGGCCGATCCGAGCTGGAGCAAGGCCGATCAGCAGGCCTACGTGCCGGGCAAGGCCGCGTTGTTGTTCGTCTCCGCGCATGAGGTGTGGCCGGGTCACTTCCTGCAGTTCCTGCACGCCAATCGCGCTGACTGGAAATTCGGCCAGCTGTTCGTCGGCTATGCGTTTGCTGAAGGCTGGGCGCACTACACCGAGGAGATGATGTTTGATGCAGGCGTCGATGGCGCCACACCGGAAGTCCACATCGGCCAGCTCACGAATGCGCTGCTGCGAAACGTGCGCTATCTGTCCGCGATTGGACTGCATACCGGCGGCATGTCCATCGCTCAGTCTGAGCAGATGTTCCGCGAAAAGGCATTCCAGGATCCGGGTAACGCACGTCAGCAGGCGGCGCGCGGAACCTACGATGCGGGCTATCTCAACTATACATTGGGCAAGCTGATGATCATGCAGTTGCGCGAGGACTGGATCGCCGCGCATCCCGGTCCACACGCGCTGAAGGACTTCAACGACCAGTTCCTCAGCTACGGCGGTCCGCCGATTCCGCTGGTGCGCTCGCAGATGCTGGCTGGAAAGGCGGAGGCGAAGTTGTGGACGACGAGCGCGTCATCGGCAGCCACCGAGCCTGCGCCGGAGAAAGCTGCGGACGCGGCGCACTGATCGATCAGAGCGAGCGCAATATACGAACGAAGAGAGTCGAGAATGAAATCGACTCTCTTCGTGCTTGCAGATCCGCGACGCTCAGGCGTCATCCATTTGTGGGAGCAATGGTCTGTGGGAGCGGC
>JBDSXV010000257.1:0-6261 GCA_039926025.1 Dokdonella sp. | reverse complement strand
GGGTTTTTCTGATCTTCATGGTCAGGAAGAAAGTACGCGCATCCGTGTGCGGACTTTTCACCAGGAGTTTTCCAATGTCTTTTGAAACACTCGGGCTCTCGCCCGCGTTGCTGCGCGCGCTCGTCGAACAGGGTTACACCGAAGCTACACCGATCCAGGCACAGGCGATTCCAGTCGCCTTGCAGGGCCGCGACCTGCTCGCTGGCGCGCAAACCGGCACCGGCAAGACGGCGGCGTTTTCGCTGCCCCTGCTCGATCATCTCTATGTCACCAAGCGCGGCCAGGCCATGCCGAAAACGCCGCGCGCACTGGTGCTGACACCGACACGCGAACTCGCCGCACAGGTGCATGAAAGCGTGCGCGCGTACGGCAAGCATCTTGGTGTGCGCGCGACGACCATCTTCGGTGGCGTCGGCATGCAGCCACAGGTCGATGCGTTGCGTCGCGGCGTCGAAATCGTCGTCGCCACGCCGGGCCGCCTCATGGACCACATGGAACGTCGCAGCGTCAATTTGTCGAATGTCGAAGTACTGATCCTCGACGAAGCCGATCGCATGCTCGACATGGGCTTCCTGCCCGCGATCAAGCGCATCCTTGCGGCGTTGCCGCGACAGAACCGCAAGACCTGGCTTTTCTCGGCCACGTTCGCACCGGAAATCAAGGCACTCGCCGGCGAGTTCATGCGCGACCCGGTCGAAATCCAGGTGGCCAAGCCGAACAGCGTCGTCTCGACGGTCACGCACCGAATCCACCCGGTCGATGCCGCGCGCAAGCGCGATCTGCTGCTGCACCTGCTCATGAACGACGCGCGCCAGACTCTGGTGTTCGGCCGTACCAAGCATGGCGCGGACAAGCTTGCGCAGATGCTCGAAAAGGCCGGCCTGCGGGCCGCCGCGATCCATGGCAACAAGAGCCAGGCGCAGCGCACGCGTGCACTCAAGGATTTCAAGAGCGGCAAGGTATCCGTGCTCGTCGCGACCGATATCGCCGCACGCGGCCTGGATATCGATCAGCTGCCGATGGTGATCAATTATGATCTTCCGATGGTTGCCGAAGATTACGTGCACCGCATCGGTCGTACCGGCCGCGCCGGCGCCGAAGGTCTTGCGATCTCGCTGGTCTCCAGCGACGAGGAAGGTCTGCTGCGCGACATCCGCCGCATGCTCAAGCAGGAGATCGCGATCGAACCGATCGCCGGCTTCGAGCCGTCGCGTCCGTTGCGTGTCGACGGCACCTCGCGTCCGACCCAGAATCAACGTCCGCCGCAGCGTCACGCACGTCGCCCGCACGTCAGCAACGGCACGGAAGCGCATCCGGGTTCGCGCAACAAGAAGCCGCAGCAGCGCAACGGTGGCGGTCAGCGCTACTCTCGTCCTGCTTAAGCAACGCCCAAGCAGCGATGCGGCGTGACTGCCGCATCGCTGCTGCTTCATAAAACTTTACCTGCGCGACAACAGCCGCCAACCGGCGCCAAGCAGACTCCTTATCGGGCACCCGCCCTCACTCAAGGAGTCCTGCTGATGAACACCCATAACCCTTCCACGTCCACTCCTCGCTCTTATTTCAAGCGCGCCGCAGCGCTCGCGTTGCTGGCGGGGCTTGCCATCACTGCAGGTGTCACCGCCATCGCGCAAAGCGCCGGTTCCGCGGGCTGGCATCACCATGCGGCCATGACCGCCACGGATGTCGACACGCACGTCGATGACATGCTGCGGCATATCTATGCTGAAATCGACGTGACCGATGCGCAGAAGGCGCAGATCGATCCCCTGGTGAAACAGGCCGTTGCCGATTGTCTGCCCCTGCACCAGCAGTTCCACGCGGCGCACGCCAACGTGCTTGCCCTGCTCGGCGCCGATACCATCGATCGCGCCGCAATCGAGAACCTGCGTGCAGACAACCTGCGCTTGGCCGATCAGGCCTCCAAACGCATCACCCAGCTGATCGCCGACATCGCCGACGTGATGACGCCGGCGCAGCGCAAGGCGCTGGTCACGCGTATCGCGGCGCATCACGCCGAAATGGAAGGATGATCGCAACGCCTCGCCATCCAATGCCGCGCTCGATAGAGTGCGTGCCAACATGGCCGAACGCATCCTGATCGTCGAAGATGACTCCCGCCTGGCCGAGATGCTGCACGAATATCTCGGCCAGGCGGGATTTCGCGTGAGCCTGGCCGCGTTCGGCAGCAGCGCACTCGAACAACTGGCAACGAGCGAGTTCAACGCCGTCGTGCTCGACCTGGGCTTGCCGGACATGGACGGCCTCGATCTGTGCCGTCAGCTGCGTGCAAAATCCGATACGCCGGTGCTGATGCTGACCGCGCGCGGCGACGCGACCGATCGCATTGTCGGCCTCGAACTCGGCGCCGACGACTACCTGCCGAAACCTTTCGAACCGCGCGAATTGCTCGCGCGGCTGCGCGCGATCCTGCGCCGCCGTCGCGGCGAAGCGCCGATCGACCGACCGCTGCATTTCGGGCGACTCGAAATCGATCGCGCAGCGCATGCACTGCGCGTCGATGGCAACCCACGCAGCGTGACCAGCTATCAGTTCGCGCTGCTCGTCGCGCTGGCCGAAAACGCGGGCCGCGTATTGTCGCGCGAGACCTTGATGGATCTGGTCAAGGGCGAGCAGCTTGAAGTCTTCGACCGTTCGATCGACGTGCACGTCTCGCGTATCCGCGCAGCGATCGAGGATGATCCAAAGCTGCCACGCCGGATCATCACCGTGCGCGGCGCAGGTTACGTGTTTGCGCGAGCACAGGACTGACATGTCACGCCTCTATCTGCGTTTCTATTTCGCCCTGCTCGGCAGCCTGTTCGTGTTCGCCGTCATCGCTGCGTGTGTCTGGCATATGCTCATTGCACCCGCGCAGCACGACGACGGTACCGGCGAGCGGCTGCTGCGGAATGCATTGGCACCCGCCGCGGCGCCGTCGGAGCAACAACAGACAGCGCTGCAGAATCTGGTCGCGGGCGTCGACATCGATGTCACACTGTTCGCAGCGGATGGCACCCGCGTTGCTGCCGTAGGCAAGGCACTGCCGATTGCTGCGGATGGCCGCTCGTTCGCGACTTCCCATTCGCATTCAACCGGCATGAACTGGACGCTCCAGCTGCCGGATGGCCGTCGCTTGTTCGTGAGCGTGCCGATGGTCGATGGCCACCACGAATACGTATTGCTGCTGATGCTGCTGGCGATCGCACTCACCGTCGGCGTAGCGGCGTATCCGATCGTGCGGCGGCTCGCAACTCGCCTGGAGCGCTTGCAAGTGGGGGTAGAATCGCTCGGCGCCGGCCATCTGTCGACGCGGGTTGCGGTGGAAGGTCGCGACGAAGTCGCACGTCTCGCGCAGAGCTTCAATCGCGCCGCGAGCCGCATTGACGAGCTGGTCGGCGCGCACAAAGCGTTGCTGGCGAACGCATCACACGAGTTGCGCACGCCGTTGACGCGCATCCGCATGGCAGTCGAACTGATGAAGGAATCAGCCGAGCCGGCGCGCAGGAGCGGCCTGAACCAGGACATCGCGGAACTGGATTCGCTCATCGATGAAATTCTGCTCGCTAGCCGCCTCGACGCAGTCGCCGAAACCGAAGTGAACGAAGACGTCGATCTGCTCGCGCTCGCCGCGGAAGAATGTTCGCGCTATCCCGAAGCGGAACTCGAGGGGACGCCGGTCACGCTGCGCGGCGACACGCGCCTGCTGCGGCGGCTGTTGCGCAACCTGCTCGAAAATGCGCGACGGCACGGCGTTCCGCCAACCCGGGTCACGCTGGAAACCACTGCGCGCGGCATCGAAATCGTGGTGAGCGATCAGGGCCCCGCGGTGCCTGCAGAACAATGCGAGCGCCTGTTCGCGCCGTTCTACCGCCGCAGCGGAACACTCGAATCGGTCGGAACGGGACTCGGCCTCGCGCTGGTCCGTCAGATCGCGCGTCGCCACGGCGGCGACGCGCGTTGCGAGCCGACGCCGGACGGACAACATCTGCGTTTCATCGTCACGCTTTCGCCGACGCGTTGAGCAGCAATCCGCCCGTCTATTTGGGTAGCTTCAGGCACGGCGCAATGATCGCTTCGACGGAATCGCGCCGATCGCCGAGCACGATCTCGACCTCGAGCGCAGCGCCTTTCTTCGGCGACTCGACGACGAGGCGAAGCGGCTGGGTAGCTGCGTCGAGATAGCGCCGCAGCAGGCGCCTGAAGGCCGACGCGTTGGCCGAATCACTCGTGGCCGCAAGCAGGAATCCATCGCCGTCCACACCGTACCAACCGGAGATGTTGCCCTTCGTTGTGGCCGGGATTTCGCCACCCAGCGACCACGTCGCGAGCGCGCGCTTCTCGCCGATACCGCCCGGCCCTTCGAAGTCGCCCAGCGGAAATCCCTTGATGGCTTCCGGCTCGGGCAAGCTCACCGCCACCGACAGCGCGCCACCCTTGCCCGTGGTGCACATGAACTCGGCTTTGGCGCCGCCCAGCACAGTGCCCGCGACCTGTGCACGGGCGTCGACTCGGGTCTTGATCGCGGCATCGTTCAAACCTTCTGCGCCATCGACCGCAGCGACAGACGCGCATGTCAGCAACAGGAGTGACACCAGACCGGACTTGCCGGCCAATCGGAACGCATGCATGGTCAGTACCTCTTTCACTTATGAGAGCCGCGGATTTGCCATAGGTTCGAGTGCCATTGAATCGGACAGAGCCATCCAGATGACGAATCCCGCCGGGCAGTACGAAGCGCAGCATATCGAAACGCTGGTCAAGGCGATCTACGCCTGCATTTCAGGCGCGGCCGGTGCGCCGCGCGACTGGGAACGATTCCGCTACCTGCACCGACCCGAAGCCTTGAGTCTGCGCACGGTGATCGATGCCGACGGCCGTCCGCGCGCGGAAGTCTTCAACGTCGAATCCTATATCACGAATGTCGAGCCGTTCTTTGCCAGCAACGACTTCTTCGAGATCGAGATCGACCAGCGCGTGCAGCGGTTCGGGCAGATCGCACACGTCTGGAGTCGCTACGAAGCGCGAACAGCTCCGGACTCGCCGCGCCTGTTGAAGCGCGGCGCAAACAGCATCCAGCTGTTCAACGACGGCGCGCGCTGGTGGGTCGTCAGCACGATCTGGGACAACGAGCGCGACGGCCTCGCGTTCGACCTGTGGTGACCGCAGCGCGGCTCACTCCACGGGCGGGTCTTTGTGCAACGCACGCTCGATGCGTCCTCCGAATGTCACCACCAACCCGCCCAGCACCATCGTGATGAAGACCGGCATGTAAAGCCCCGCGCCACAGGCAATGCCGAGCAGCGCGGTCAGCCAGATCGTCGCTGCGGTCGTCAGGCCGCTGACATGGCGCATCTCCGGATCACGCAGGATCACGCCGGCACCGAGGAAACCGATGCCGGTGAGCGCACCCTGGATCACCCGGCTCAAGGCGTCGTAGCGATGCGCGTTGTCATCGCCCACCGGCATCACCACGATGACCATCAGCGCCGTTCCCAGGCTGACCAGGGCGTGCGTTCGCACGCCGGCCGGCTTGTGGGCGAGATCGCGGTTGAGACCGATCATCCCGCCCACGAATACCGACAGCCCAAGCCGCAGGGCGATCGCGAGCGTGATCATCTCGTCGGACATGGGCTGTTCCTGTGCGGCTACGCACCGATCTTGCGCAGGATTGCAGCGAGCCGCAACCCGTACCGATCGATACCCGAACCTGCACTACTGGAAACTGCTTGCAAAGATGAAATCTTCGTCGACGAGGCGCACGAGGATCATGTCGGAATTGGACGGCGTCGCACCGCTCACGGGTTCGCTCGGGCCGGCCACGACGACGCGGCCGTTCTGCATTCCCATCGTTTTCACGGTTTCGAACACGGTGGTGAATCCATTGTCGCCCGGATCGACGACCGACGTGCCCGCGCCGATGGTGCCGAACGCGGGATCCAGCACGCCGGTGGGCGACAGGCGTGCAACGACCATGTCGCGATCGACGTCGTTGTCGCGCAGCAATACCCCGCCCACGTACAGCTTGTCGCCATCGACCGCGGCCGCATTGCAGATCGCGCCGTCGGTGATGCCGCCGGTGAAATTGGTGAGGATGCGTCCGTTGTTGGATTCGCCGAACGAGGTGTCCGGGTTGAGATTGGCATCGAGCTGGTAGATCGCGCACTGGTGGAAGATCGACGAACTCTCTTCGGCCACGCCGACGATGGCGATCTTGCTGCCCGGCCGCACGACGATCGCGTTGCCTTCATCGGAGCCGCG
>JBDSXV010000256.1:0-17637 GCA_039926025.1 Dokdonella sp. | reverse complement strand
GTCGCCGGTGCTGTGGCAGGTCCACAAGGCATGACCGTCGGCGAGCGAGTACGCCTGCAAGCGGCCACGCGCGCCGAATTCGTCGCCGCCCATGCCGGTGATCACGATGTCCTTGACGATGATCGGCGCGGGCGTGGAGGTCTCGCCTTTCTTCGGATCGACGCGTTTGACCTTCCAGATTTCCTTGCCAGTTTTCGCGTCGAGCGCAATGACCTGGCCATCGAGCGTGTTGAACACGAGCTTGCCGTCGGCGAACGCCAGGCCGCGGTTGACGGTGTCGCAACAGGCCACCGCGACCGCATGGTCGTCCTGCTTGGGAGAATATTTCCACACGACCTGGTAATTGTCCGGGTCGGACAGGTCAAGTGCGTACACGTAATTCGGATAACCGCTGACGTAGTACATCATGTTGCCGATAACGAGCGGCTGGCCTTCGTGGCCGCGCGGCGCGCCGGTCGACATCGACCACGCCATCTGCAGCTTGGCGGCGTTGTCCTTGTTGATGTCGGTAAGGCTGCTGTGACGGCTCAGCGCGTCATCGCCGCCTGGCACGGTCCACGAATCGCCGGACGCCGCATGCACGACGGCGCAACCGAGCGCGGCCACGCCGACGAGACAGGGCACGAGAATCCGCGCACGCGTTGGAAGTGAAATCGGACCCATATCGCATCTCCTCTTGAAGGGTTGCAATGGATGGCGTCGCGACCTTGAAACGGGCGCCGGCGAAAAATTTCCGCTGTCGGGCGCGCTGGCGACGCATGTCGTTTCGTTCGAGGCATCCATGCCGAAACGCAAGACTGTGCCTAAACCGGGGCCAGATCAATGCAACTAAAGTAAATGTTGCGTTGCGAATGCATGCTGCAACGCAGCGGCCGTAACAGGCCGTTTGTCGTGTCAGGCGATCGACGGATGAACGCCGTCAATTTCGACCAGCAGTTCGGCGCGACAGATATCCCCGGCCAGCACCAGCACATGGCCAAGCGCTGGCGAGTGAGCGCGTAGCGCGCGCACGACGAGATCGGCATTGGCCGGGTCGCGCAGATAGATCTTCAGGCAACTGGCGGCGTCGAACTGCGCCGTGGCAATGCCGGCTTCGCGCAACAGGCTGTCGAGATTGGCGAAGGTTTCATGCAGCTGCGCGGCAAGATCGTCGCCGTGGCGCGACGCATGCCCGACGACGGCGGCGGTGCCGGAAATCAGTAGCTGCGAAGGGGCCTTCAGCATACCGCGGGCAAAGGTCGGCGCCGTTGGGCCGTATTGGCGCGGATAGCGCCACGCGCTGACCTGTCGCGGATTCTCGATCGGAGTGCCTGGCCTGGCGGCGGCCAGCCCGTAGACCTGCAGCACGCGTCGCCCATCCTGACGCCCGATCGCGGATGCGGCCGGATAAGGCGGCTGCAAAAAGCCCTGTATGCCGCGCGCGCGGCCATCGCAGAACAGGCGGTAGCGCTCCATGTCGCCCGCGCCGAGATTGATGGCATCGAGATAGTTCCACAACCGCAGTACATGCGGTGTGTCACTCGCTGCTACGAACGCGCTGAGGTGACGGTAGGCGTATTCGGTCGCCGAGACGATCCCGCCATGCGTGGCTTCATCCACCTCGATCGCAAAAAACAGGTGCTCGCCATCGGTGCTCCAGCGCACGTCGTCGGCGCGCCCGCAGGTGACTACCCCGGCGCTGCGCCAGACTTCCAACAGGTCGGACGGCGAAGGCTCGAGACCTACGCACAACATGCGCGGATCGGCGCAGATCTCCGGAACGTGGCCGAAACCGACAATCGCGAGCACGTCCGGCTGTGCGAGCAACGCGTCCGCCGATTCTTGCTCGTAGCCGATCCGCAGCGGTGCGGCAGGCGATTCGGGGACGATCATCGGGGTCGACATTCGGAACGCCGGGGAATGGCTGCGAGGTGCCACTCAGGCCCGTGGCGGGCCGGCGATGATACACTGGGCGGATATTTTTTCAGCGCTGGCCCGGACCAAGACCCTCATGAACATGAACGCCAGTGCCGCCTCGCAGACACCCGCCGAACAAGAGCTGGCGACGCTGCTTGTCGAAAGCCTCAATATCGACTGGGTCAAGCCCGAGCAGATCGACCCGGATGCGGCCTTGTTCGGCGGCGATCTCGGCCTCGACTCGATTGATGCGCTCGAACTCGCGCTCGCGGTATCCAAGCACTACGGTTTCCAGTTGCGCTCGGACAATCCCGACAACAAACGCATCTTCGCGAGCCTGCGCGAGCTGTCCGCGCATATCGAGCAGAACCGCGTCGCATAGTCGTTGCGTGCGAGGCCCGCGTCCCTAGGCCGGGTCCACGGGCGTGGTGCCGCCACTGAACGCGACCTTTGCCTGGCGCCGCCGCGTGATCAGTTCGCCGAGCCAACGCCGCAGGTTGCCGACGCCATAGCAAGCGTAGACGAGCTTGAACAGCTTCAGCTTCTGCATCACGGCGGGACTGTCAAACACATCGCCCGCGAGCATCGAAATCACGCCCTGTTCGATCTGCCACTGGTTGCCCGGGTGGGCGAACAGGTGGCGCATCACCGGTGAATTGAAGCGGTAGATGAACCAGGAGAACACGCGCACGCCGCGCTGGATGCGCGCTGCAAACGTACGCTGCAACGCGGCTTCGCGCGCGGGATCGTCGAGGATCGCGCCGACCATCGCAGCCGCCTGCTTGCCGCTGTGCATGGCCAGATACACACCGGACGAGAACACCGGATCGACGAACGCGTAGGCGTCGCCGACCATGACCCAGCCCGGTCCGGCCATGCGTGCGCAGGTGTAGGAGTAGTTGCCGGTGACGCGCACGTCCGACGTCATCTTCGCGTTATCCATGCGCCGCCACGCATCCGGCATCAGCTGCAAGGTCGCGAGCAGGAATTCCTCATTGCGACCTCGGCGCTGCTTCAGGTATTCGGGCCGACACACGCAGCCGATGCTCATCACGCCTCCCGGCAGCGGAATGAACCAGCACCACCCGTGTGCGAAGTTGTAGATGCTGATGTTGCCGGCGTCCTCGGCCGGGCGCATTTCGACGCCGTCGAAGTGCGCGAAAATCGCGGCGCTTTGGTGCTTGTCATTCTTGCGCTTGATCTTCAGCGCATCGCCGAGCAGGGTTTCGCGGCCGCTCGCGTCGATCAGGTATTTCGCGCGCACGGTCAACGCGTTGCCCGCCGCATCCTTGGCCTGCGCCGTGACGCGACCGACGCCGTCGATATCGACATGCCCGACCTTGACCCCCTCGCGCGCATCGACGCCGCTTTCGCGCGCATGCTCGAACAGCATCGCGTCAAAGTCCTCGCGCTTGACCTGAAACGCGTGCGACGGCGTCGTTCCGAGCGCGCGCGAGAAATGGAAGGTCTGGTAGTTGCCGTCCTCGGAAGGAAAGTCCGCGCCCATCTTGAGCACGCCGAGCGCACGCACTTTCTCCATCACGCCGAGCGCATCGAAGATCGGCAGGTTCGCGGGCAGCAGGGATTCGCCGATGTGGAAACGCGGATGCCGATCCTTCTCCAGCTGCAGCACGCGCCGACCCTGGCGTTGCAGCAATGTCGCGGCGGTCGAACCACCGGGGCCGCCACCGACCACCAGCACATCGCATTCGATCGTCGTTGCTGCTTGCTCCATGCCGTGCTCCTGGGGTGTGGGCCGTCGGTTCGACGTCGGCCCTATGTTACAGTCGCGCCGCTTTCCTGAAACCTTCGCTGGCGATCCCCGCGCGTTGCCCTCCGTGTCCGCCCCGGTTCCCGTTCCACCGCCCGCTGCGCCCATCGCGCGGCGCTCACGCGCATTCGTCTTCGGTTTGCTCGCCTATGTCGTCCTTTTGGTCGCCGCATTCGCGACCGGCAACGTGTTGCTCGACGAATTCGCGGCCTTTGCCCTGTTCAGCGTGGTGCTGCTGCCGGGTTTGCGCCGTGGCCGCGTGCTTGCCTGGTCTGCCTGGCTGGGGATCGCGGCCGTGCTCGCATGGCTCTCGCATCAGGGTCAGGGTCAGCTCGCACTCGACAGTTTGCCTATCCTCATCAATGCCGCCCTGTGTGCAGTGTTCGCACGCACGCTGCGTGCGGATCGCGAGCCGTTGATCGCGCGCATCATCCGCATTCTCGAAGGACCTGAGCGCCTCGCCCAACCGGGCGTCGAACGCTATGCGCGGCGACTCACATGGGCATGGTCTTTCGTGCTCGGGCTGCAGGCGTGTCTGCTGCTCGTGGTCGTCGCATGTGCGATGCCCGACGGCGCGTTTGCGCGTTTCGGTGTGCGTTCACCGCTGGCGATTCCGCCGGCCTGGCGCTGGTATCTGCATCTGGGCAGCTATGCGCTCGTGCTCGGTTTCCTCGTGCTGGAATATGCGTACCGCCGCTGGCGCCTGCGCCACCTGCCGCATCCGCCGTTGCCGGTGTTTCTAGCGCGCCTGGCGCGGCGCTGGCCGGCATTGGCAGCAAGTTTCGCCGACGATACGGCACACACCGACCGATGAACGACTCCGCCAAAGCGACCGTCACCGAATGCTTCGACATCAGCGCGCAGCATCCGAGCCTGCCCGGACATTTCCCCGGCCATCCCGTCGTGCCCGGCGTAGTTCTGCTCGACCGTGTCGCTGCGGCACTGGAAAAAGTCGGGTTTGGCCCCTTGCGACGCATCCACGCGGTAAAATTCCTCGCGCCCCTGCTGCCGGGACAGGAGGCGCAGGTGACTGCAACACGCAGCGGCACACGTGTGCGCTTCCGCATCGAGCGGGATGGCAGTCCAATTCTGAGCGGCGAGGCAGAAACGGGGGGCGGCAATGAGTGAGCACTGGACCGAACGCCCCGAAGGTGGCGGCTGGTTCGCCATCTGGCTGATTCGCACGATCGCGCTGCGCGGCGGACGCCGTGTTGCACGCGCAATCCTCTATCCGATCACGCTGTACTTCTATATCCGACGTCCGTTCGAACGCCGGGTCTCGTCTGAATTCCTGCAGCGCGCGTTCGGGCGACCGGCCACTGCATGGCAAGTGCTGCGCCACATCCATCGCTTCGCCTCGACCATTCTCGACCGCGTATTCCTGCTCACCGATCGATTCGATCGCTTCGATGTGCGCATGAACGGTCTTGAAGAACTGACCTCGCGTATCCGTCCGGATCGCGGCGTGCTTCTCATCGGCTCGCACATTGGCAGTTTCGAGGTGCTGCGCGTTGCAGCGGCGGCCCGCCCGGACGTCAAAGTGCGCGTCGTGCTCGACACGCAGCAGACACCGGCGCTGACGGAACTGCTGCATGCGATCAACCCCGAGATCGGCCGCAACGTGATCGATGCCTCGCGACCCGGTACCGAGATCGTGCTCGCGCTCGGCGAAGCGCTGCGCGAAGGCGCGCTGACTACCTTGCTAGGCGACCGCGCCCGTCCCCATGAAGCAACCGTGGTGGTCGACTTCATGGGCGCGCCCGCGGCGTTTCCCGTGGCGCCTTTCCTGGTCGGCTCCGTACTCAAGGTGCCGCTCGTGCTTTGTTTCGGTCTGTACCGTGGCGGCAATCGCTACGACCTGCATTTTGAAGCGTTTTCCGACGAGCTGGTGCTGCCGCGCCGCGCGCGCAAGGCAGAGTTGCGCGCGGTTGTTCAGCGCTACGCAACCCGCCTGGAGCACTATGTGCGCGAAGACCCCTACAACTGGTTCAACTGGCATGACTTCTGGAATCTCGATGGCCTCGAAGACAACGAGCTCGCTCATGGCGGGCGCGCTCTGGCTGATGTCCCCGTGCCACGCGTCGTCGCCTGAGGCGGGCGCGGCCGTCGATGCGTCCGCGCTGGTCACGACGCTCAAACGCGAAGCGCCCGCGCGCACGGCCTACACCGAAGTGCGCTTCTCGGGGCTGCTTGATCGACCCTTGATCCTGCACGGCGAACTGGAATACCTCGGTCCGGCCAAGCTCGGCAAGCGAGTGGACAAACCGTATCGCGAACAGGTTACGGTCGCCGACGGCAGCGCTACGGTGAAGCGCGGTGAACGCGCCGCGCGTACATTCTCGCTGAGCCAGGCACCGGAACTGGAGGGATTCCTGCGCGGCTTCGCGGCGCTGCTCGGTGGCGACGCCGCCACGTTGTCCGCCGATTTCACCCTCGTCGCAAGCGGAACGCCCGCAAGTTGGCAGCTGGTTCTCAAACCACGCGATCGTCGTCTCGCCCAGCGCATCACGACGATCGACGTCGACGGCGCAGGCAGCGCGCCGCGCTGCTTCCGCACGCACGAAGCCGATGGCGACGTGAGTGTACTGCTGGTCGATACGCTCGCCACCGTCGCAATCCCGACGCGGCCGTCGCAGCCGCAGATCGATGCTTTGTGCCGCGGACTGAAGACGCCGTGAGCGTTTTGCGCGACATTTTTCCGAGCGCGTCGAATCATGCCTTTTCTCCCTCCCCTTCAAGGGGAGGGCTGGGGCGGGGATGGTGTTCTTGCGACTTCCAATTGAAATCGACACCATCCCCACCCAACCCTCACGTTGAAGGGGAGGGCTAAAGCGTGCGGTCCGCCGGAATACTCGCAGCATGGCTGCTCGCACTCGCAGGCGTTGCCGCCTTTGCGCTCCACACGCTGCATATCAGCACCGACCTGCGCAGTTTTATGCCGCCGCCGCAGACGCCGGATCAGAAGTTGCTGATGGAACAGATCGGCGAAGGCCCGGGTTCACGCCTGCTCCTGCTCGCGATCTCCGGCGCGGATGAAGCGCAGCTCGCGGTTTTCAGTCGCAGTCTTGCCGAAAAATTGCGCGGCGACACGCACTTCGAACAGATCGTCAATGGCGCTTTCGATCCGGCCGCGCTGGATGAAAGCCTGCTGCCGTATCGCTATCTGCTGTCACCCACGCTGGACACGCACTCGCTCGATGCGACCTATCTGGGCGAACAACTCGAGCAGCGCGTCGAAGATCTCGGCTCGCCCGCCGCAGCGTTGCTGAAGCCATTGCTCGCGCGCGATCCGACCCTGGAAATCCTTGCTGTCGCCGAGCGCTGGTCGCCGCCGAAGCCACCGCAATCGCGCGATGGCGTGTGGTTCTCTTCCACAGGTGAGGCGCTGCTGCTCGCCGAGACACACGGCGCAGGTTTCGATCCGGCCGCGCAGGGCGCCGCGATCGATGCGCTCAATGCGACATTCGCCGCACTGCCGGGATCGGGCGAGGCCAAACTTGCGATCAGCGGACCAGGCTATTTCACCGTCCTGATCAGTGCAAAGACGCGCGGCGAAGCGGATCGCATCGGTGCGGTCAGCACGATCGGATTCATCCTGCTGCTGTTGCTCGCGTATCGAAGCGTGCCTTCATTGCTGCTCGCGGCGCTGCCGGTATTGAGCGGTGGACTTGCCGGCATCGCCGCACTCGCGCTCGCGTTTGGTACGGCGCACGGGATCACACTCGCATTCGGCTTCACCCTGCTCGGGGTGGCGCAGGAATATCCGATCCGCCTGCTCAGTCATCGCCGCGCCGGCGAGACGGCGCTCGCCAGCGTGCGCGCACTGTGGCCCTTGCTCGCCACCGCGATCGCGTCGGCGGCGATTGCGTATCTCGCGTTCTTCGCATCCGGCGTAACCGGGCTGCAGCAACTGGCGGTGTTCACGATCTTCGGTCTCATCGCTGCCGGGTTCAGCACGCGTTACCTGTTGCCGCATGTGTTGCCAACCCGCTTCCGCGATGCCGCGCAGACGCCCGGACTCGCGCGCGCAGCACGCTTCATCGACACGTTGCCGCGACCACGCTGGTTGCCGTGGGTGTTGACCGCGTTCGCCTTGCTCGTGCTGTGGCGCGCGCCAGGGCCGATGTGGCAGAACGATCTCGCCGCGCTGACGCCGGTGCCGCAGGACCTGTTGCTGCGCGATGCAAAACTGCGCGGCGAACTGGGTGCGCCCGATGTGCGTTACCTCCTTGTGTTGAACGGCAAGAATGCGGACGACGTACTCGCGTTGTCGGAGACGCTGGAGCCCGCGCTCGTGGATCTCGTCAAGCGCGGCGCGCTCGACGCCAGCGAGTTGCCGAGTCGCTATCTGCCGAGCATCGCCACGCAGCGCGCTCGCCAGGCGAAGTTGCCCGATCGTGCGACGTTGTCGAGTGCATTGACCGAAGCCAGCCGCGACCTGCCGTTTCGCGCGGACCTGTTTGCGCCGTTTCTTGACGATGTTGAAAAGGCACGCACACTGACGCCGCTCACGCCCGACGTGTTCGGCAAGTCGCCGCTGGGCACGCGGCTGTCGTCGATGCTGGTCAAGCGCGACGATGGCTGGCTTGGGTTGGCGACCTTGTCCGGCGTGCACGATGCGGATGCGCTGACGGCGTTCACCGACGCGAGCCAGGGCCGCGCACGCTTGCTCGACCTCAAGGGCGCGTCGGAGTCGCTTGTCATTGCCTATCGCGAACGCATCCTGCGTGCGCTCGTGCTCGCGCTGGGCCTGCTTGCACTCACCGTGATGATCGCGTTGCGCAGCGTGCGGCGCGCCTGGCACGTGCTGGCGCCGATGTCGCTCGCGACCCTGCTCGTGCTCGTGGTCGAACGCGCGAGCGGCATCTCGCTGTCGCTGTTCCATCTCGTCGCGCTGACGCTTGCGGCCGGTCTCGGCCTGCACTATGCGTTGTTCTTCGAGCGCCCGGTTGCTGATGCCGCCGAAGGTCGCCGCACCTTGCATGCAACAATTGTCTGCGTGCTCTCCGCCTTGCTCGTGTTCGGCATGCAGGCTTGGTCCTCGCTGCCGGTATTGCGCGCGATTGGACTGACGGTTGCACTCGGCGTCGGCTTCCACTTCTGCCTGTCGATCCTGATGGCGCGCGAGCGCAAGGGGAACGACTGATGCTGGCGAAGTCCGACTGGTCGATGCTGATTCCGCATCAGGGACTGATGTGCCTGCTCGATGATGTCGTCGACTGGAACGATGATTCGATTCATGCGCGCAGCGAGTCGCATCGACGCAGCGACAATCCGCTGCGCAGCGACGATCGCCTGCGCGCGTTGAATCTGTGCGAATACGGCGCGCAGGCGATGGCCGTGCATGGCGGACTGATCGCGCGCGCGGCTGGCGGCGTCGCTGCGCCGGGTTATCTCGTTTCCCTGCGCGCGGTCGAGTTGCTCGTCGATCGCGTCGATGATCTTGCCGGCGCGATCGATGTGTGTGCAGAGCGCCTGTTGAGTGGCGAGGGCAGCTGGCAGTATGCATTTCGCGTCGAGCATGCCGGTGTGCTGCTGGCGAGCGGACGCGCGGCGGTGATGGCGGCGGCGGTTCGCCAGCCTTGAGATTATTCGAATCCGTTCGCGAAGATGCGTTCGCGCGTCGATTCGAACGCGCCGACGTCCACGACGCCGAGGTCGACGCGCGGGTTGCCATCGAGATCGACACTGCTCGATCCACCAAAAGGTGCATTCAAGCCCCGATTCACCAGCGGTGAACCCGCGGCGGGACGATAATCCAGCGCGCCCAAGAAACCCGGATCGATGCCGGGATCGTTGCCCACGTCGGCCTGGACGAGGGGAGCAGTGACGATGCTGCTGTAGCTCCACCATCCGAGGTTGCTGTATAGCCAAAGCCGAATCGGGTCGCCTGAGTTGCGGCTGTTGAAGTCCATGTCGCCCTTGATGGCATTGTTCACCAGGCGGAACGCGGTGCCGCCATTGGAGTCGAGCAGGGCACCAAACCCGGCGCCGTTGAGCGACAGCGTGTTGTTGTGCATGAACACCGTCGCCGTCTGGTACTCGGCGAAAATGGCGAGATTCGCATAGTTGCTGGTGGAATCGCCGATGACGTTGTTGATGAAATAGACGTCGGCAAAGCTGTTCAACGTGACAACATTGGTGAAAATGTTGTGCGGCGGAGGCGCCGTATTGTGACTGCTCAGAACGATGACGTTCTGCACACGCAGGTCCTGATGCAGCCCGCCGAACAGCGCAAGCGCTGCCGATTCGCCATTTGTACTGGTCGCGCCGTAGCGCAAGGTGAGATTGCTGACCGCCAGCGTCGTGCCGGGTCCGTCGCCGAGGTTGTTGATGCTGAGCACCGCGGTGACATTTTGTCCATCGAGGATCGTGCCGTCGGCGCGCGAGTGCTGAAAATCGCACGGGTCGTGATCGTCGTACCAGCCACCGGAAATGCTCAGGTTGTGCGCGTCGGCGGCGTCGTAGCTGAACTTTTGTCCGCCGGTGAAATAGGTTCCCTCCATCAACCGGATTTCGTCGGTGATGTTTGCGGAGGCGTCGAGCAAGGCCTGGCGCAGTTCGGCTTCATTGCTCACGCAAACCGGATCTGCATGACACGGCACGCTGGAGACTCCGGCAAGCGAGAACAGCAGCAACGCGCGATGCAGCCTCATGGTGTTCTCCGGTTGCGCAGGTTACGCACTGTATACCCGTCCGTGCCTTTCATACCCGCGCAGTGCGGGCGTGAAATCCGACATCCAACAGGCGGTAGGTGGAAGCCGCGACTGGATTGTGTACTCGTCTACGTAGGATGGCGTGGAAAACCTCAAGCGAGTGACGCAACGAGCCATCGGACCTCGTGCCGGACTCCGTCCTCAGAGGCGCCGCGCTGCGCCGACGCCCGCAGCGCGCGCTAGCTCCCGCATCAATCGAAGTCGAAACCGCTGCAGAAGATCGTGTCGGCAGCCCCGCAGTAGCGTGCTTGTCGTTCGTACGCCCCCAGGTCGCGCATGCCGTCCAGATTCGGCACCGTGGGAATGTCCTGGTCGTGTGGCTTGTTGTCCAGATCGCGGTCGTCGCCGCTGACGGGCGGCGCGATGTCGATCGCGGGCGAGGTGGGGCGCAAATGATAGTCGCCGTGTGCGGCATCGACGAAAAGCGGATCGGCTTGCATCACGTGCTGCCCACCCGCGAGCGTGGCGATCTCCATCGACATGACGTAGTCGAGGTCGAGGTTGGCGGCATTGCCGGTGTAACTCAACGTACTGCGACTTCCTTGCGAAACGATGCTGTCCGTGAAAGACAAGGCCGTATCCGCACGGACCGTGTAGCCATCGAAAATCGAATTGCCGGAGAACGTGCAGTTGGATATTGTCGAGCTTCCGCTGCCTCCTTCGATGCGCACCACGTCGCCGGCAAGAGCATTGTCTGCGAGCAGGCAATTGCGCAACGTGATGCCAGATGAGTCGTAGTCGGAAATGGTACGTATCACATGAGAGCCCTGGTTATTGCGCATGGCAAGGCGATCGGCCCTGATCGTACCGCCGGTCTGGACCAGGATGATCGAACCGGAAGTTGCGTTGCCGCCGGCGTCCTGCGCCACATTGCCGTCGATCAGGTTGCAATCGCTACTAGTGCAGCTGACTGCGCCCATCGACTGGCGATCATCCGTGCAAAGGTTTGCTTGCGCTACTACAGCACCGAGGAATACGTAGCCGCCGATATACGTGCTGGTGGTCGCGCCGCTGTCTTCGTCCGCGTAGATCGCAGCGCCCTCGGGCGCCGTGTTTCCATCAATGCGATAGTCGATGGCACACAGGTCCGCGTATGCATCCATCCCATCCGGGAATCCACTGGTGTAGTTGGGTTGCAGGTAGATGCCGCCGCCGGTGTGGGTCGCGGTATTGGACCCAATGCGCACGGGATGCTCGGGATCAGTAGCGAAGAGTTCGACGTGCGCTTCGTCGAAATCACCGCCGCCGCTGAGGGAGATGCCACCGCCGTACTCCGCGGTGTTTTCGTAAACCAAGGGAAGGTAGTCGCCGAACTTGTAACCCGGCGAACCCAGATCCGCGCGTGCCGGACCCAGCACTTCGATGCCGCCTCCGTAGCCGCCGCTGGCTTCATTGAGCGCAATCCATATCTGCGGCACCAGCGCGTGCATTGTCGCGTGGCCTTCCAGGCGCACACCACCGCCCGAAACCGCCGCGGTGTTGTTCGTGATCAACGTCTCGCTGCCCAGGGTCAACGTGGCATCGCCGCCGGAGCCGTTGAAGTTGATGCCGCCGCCGTAATTGGCGTGGTTGTCGGAGATGCTGGAATTGTCGATCCTGAGGTAGCCGGCTCCGGCGTAGTCGATGGCTCCGCCTTGATTGCCGTTGCCGCTGCTGATCATCAGGTGCGAGAGCGTGACACTGGATGCACCGCGGACCGTGATCACGCGGTGGCCGGCGCCGCCGTTGAGCGTCGTGTTGCCGGATGTCACCGAGATGTTGCAGTTCGGCACGCCCCCGACCAGCGTGATGTGGTCCTGCACACCGGGCGTGATCGACAGCGCCTGGTTCGAGTAAGTCTGGTTGGTGGCGATGTGGACCACCGGCTGGCTGCCACTGTGTGCCATCGCGTAGTCGATGGCAGCCTGGACCGTCGTGTAGGTGCAGCCCGCGCCGGCCCAGTAGTTTGTCGCACGTGCTGTCGAAAATGCGCCGAGCAGCACGCATATGCCCAGCATGGGCAACCAGCGGCGCAGGATCGTGACCATGGACTCCGGCTGACTCCCTTGGCGGGTCCGGCGTCGGGCTTGGTCAGAAGAATGCGGTTTCAATTCGCCGAACGGGGCGAGCACCGCCAATGCAATCTGCAGGTTTTTCGGGCCGGCGACGGTATTCATGCGAGGTATCCGATGGTGCCGGCGGAGTGCAGGCGTCCATAAGAACGTCGTTTGCGGTCGGACCGAGACAAGCCGCTGCGACGAAGTCTCCTTCCGCGCGCGATCACTTTCCCTCAGCCAGCGTCGGTGATGGTCGAAGCGCGCGCGGTACGAATCGATCCGCTGAAGTTCGCGCGAGGGCGAGACGCTCACGCAATGTGAACGCCGGGCATGCGCCAGCGCATCCGTTCATCGTCGAGCAGGCGTCGGGCGCCTAGCGTGTTCATTGCGATGCACATGGGTGCGCGAATGTCGCGCGTCGATGCATGCGCCATCGACGAGGAGCGTCCAATGAAAACCCTGCCCCTGATTCTTTCCGCGCTGGTGTTGTCTCTCACATCGGCATTGGCCACAGCCCAGACGCCGGCCGCGCCAAGGCCTGCTGCTCCGCCTCCCGTCGCCGCACCACCCGCGCCGCCGCCTCCCGGCAATGCCGCAGCGCCGATCGCCAATCCGCCCGTGCAAGGTCAGTCCGGAACCATTCCGTCGGTCGATGCGCACGGCAATGCGATTCCCTCGTCCAATCCTGCGCAGTCCGCCACAACGGGCACAGGTGCCGCAGGGGGCTACTCGCAAGCGCCCGCATCGGCGGCGGCGAGGATCATGCCGTTTGCAATGCTCGACGTGGACAAGGCCGGCGAAATCAAGATGGAGCAGGCGCGCAGCGACCCGTGGCTCGCGCAGCACTTTGTCCAGTGCGATGAAAACCACAACGAGGAAGTGACCCAGAGTGAATACGAGAAATGCACGTCACATGCGCGATAGGCTCAGCATGGGTTCGCGTCGGGCCGCAAGCGTCGCGACAGCATGACTCGATCGATGCGCGTGCCGTAGGATGGCCGCCATGCACGCACTCTGCTTCGACCGCTTCGGAGACGCCGATGTCCTGGCCTGGGCCGAGCGGCCCGACCCTTTGCCCGGTCCTGGCCAGGCGCTCGTGCGCACGCACAGCGTCGGGCTCAACTTTGCCGACGTGTATCGGCGCAACGACACATACCATCTGAGCGGTGCGGCGCCCTGGGTGCTCGGCTATGAAGGCGCCGGCGTCATCGAAATCGCTGCGGCTGGCGACAGCGCTTTTCCCATCGGCATGCGCGTCGGCTTTGCCGACATGGCGCATGCCAATGCGGAACTCGTCGCGGTCGATCTCGACAAGCTCATCGCATTGCCGCCCGACATCGATTTCGATACCGCCGCGGCGACCCTGCTGCAGGGCCTGACAGCACAATATCTGGTGTGCGACAGCTACGCGGTGCGCGCTGGCGATGTCGCGGTCGTGCACGCGGCAGCCGGTGGTGTGGGTCTGCTGCTGACGCAGATGCTCAAGGTGCGAGGAGCACGCGTGATCGGTGTCGCGTCGAGTGCGGCCAAGCGCGCCGCCGTGCTGGCTGCAGGCGCGGACGCGGCGGCCGGCTATGACGATCTGCAGCAAGTGGCACAGGTGTTCACACAAGGTCGCGGCGTCGACGTGGTCTACGATTCAGTCGGTCGCACATTGGCGCAGAGTCTGGCGATTGCGCGTATCGGCGGCGCGGTGGTGTTCTACGGCATGGCTGCCGGCGATCCCGATCCGGTCGATCCGCGCGTGTTGATGGATCGCTCGCTCACGCTAACGGGAGGCGATCTCTGGAACGTGCTGACCAGCGCATCGATCCGGCGCGAACGTGCGGCGCTGTTGTTCGACGACATTCGCGCAGGACGCGTGAAGCCGACCATCGCGGCGCGCTTTGCGCTGCGCGAAGGCGCTGACGCGCACCGCTATCTGGAAAGCCGCAGCGCGATCGGCAAGGTGCTGCTGACGGTCCCGTGAGCGGGACTCAAGGGTAGAGCGGACGCACGGCGTCGGCCCACAGCTGGTTCATGGCGCGCGAGCCGTCGTCATTGGGATGTACGCCGTCGTAGAGCTGGTCCGGGTGCGCGATGAACCAGGCGTACAGGTCCGGTGCGGCACCGAGCGAGAATTCGCTGCACACCGCGTCGACCTGCGCGTTGTACGGCGCGAGAAAAGTTTCGCCGCCGGTACGGTACGGGATGCGCGGCACGAACACGGTCTTGCCCGCCGCCTGCAGGGTGCCAACGATTTCGCGCAATCGATCGCCGAACGCAGGTGCGTACTGCGGGTCCATGTTGGACGCATCGTTGGTGCCGTAGGAGACGACCCAGTTCTGCATCTGCGGATGCGCGGCGATCCATTCGTCGATGTGCGCAACGCCGGTCTCCGTGCTGGTACCGCCAACGCCGGCGCCGATCATCAACGGAAAGTAGGCGGGCACGTCGGCATGGATACGCTCGGGGAAATTTCCGGAGAACAGCGAACGACTGAATGCCGCCGCGGTGATCGAATCGCCGATGAACATCCAGCTGTCGGAGGTTCCCGCACTCGCGTCGTGCACGTCGATCTCGTCGATGCGGATGGCTACGCCTGGGGCTTGCGCTTCAGTGACGACGAAACGTACCCACTGCTGATTGCCAAACGCGAACGGATGTGCGCGCGCCGGAATGTCGTTGCCCACCACGGTCACCACGGTGGTCCAGCTGCCATCGGCGCCATCCGTCGAATTGGCCGAAGTCTCGATGCGATAGCTCGTCGGCAGGTTGCTGTCCGGATACGCGACCCAGTTGAGCATCGCACGTGAAGGACCGGCGCCGACATGGATGGCGACCCAGGCGGGCGATTGCACGCTCGGCACGACGTCCCAGGTGGCTCCGCCGTAGTACTCGCCGTCGTCAACGGCCGCCGCATTGCCCGCATTTGCCGTGGCGGGCTTGTTGCGCGAGATCAGCGGCATCGGCACCGGCCGGCTCTGCTCGAACGCGTTGACGAACACATAGTCCGCCGCACCGACGGTCAGGGGCAGCAAGGCAAGGATGGCGACGATCCGTCGGGAGATCGAACTGGCTTTTTGCTGACGTATATGACGCATGCTGCGCAGTCCTCCGATTTGCCGCCGGCATGCGCCGGCCGTGCCGAGGTGCACGGTATGCGCAGTGCCGTCGACCGAGTGCCGACTGCGTCGCAACCACGGACATTGCGGCATGCACGCCGCCCGCCCGATATCATGGTGACGTTCACCCCGCACGAGTGCCGCCGCGATGACACCGGAAGAGTGGAACCTTGCGCGTGCCCTGTTCGATGCGGTGCTGGAGCGCCCGCCCGCTGATCGGGCCGCGTTTCTCGATGTGGCCGGTGTCGCGGACCCGCGCATCGATGCGCACATCCGCGATGAAGTGCGCGCCATGCTCGCTGCCGACGAATCGACCGCCGATGACAAAACCGAACTCTCGGGCGCCGCCCCCGACCTGATCGCGCAGCTCGATGCAAAGACCAGTGCGGACGAGCGCGGCGCCTTTGTCGGCATTCGCGTCGGACCCTGGAAGCTCGTGCGCGAGCTCGGCCACGGCGGCATGGGTGCGGTCTACCTCGGCGAGCGTGTCGACGGCGACTTCGAGCAGCGCGCCGCGATCAAGCTCGTGCGCACCGGCTGGGATACCGGCGAATTGCAAAGGCGCTTCCGCAGCGAACGACGCATCCTCGCCAGCCTCGACCATCCGAATATCGCGCGCTTGATCGACGGTGGCGAGACTGACGACGGCAAGCCGTATCTCGCGATGGAGTTCGTCGACGGCAGGCCGCTATGCATGTATTGCGACGCGCAGCGCCTGCCGCTCATCGAGCGCCTGCGCCTGTTCGTTTCGATCTGTGCAGCGGTTGCGCACGCACACCGCAGCCTGATCGTGCATCGCGACCTGAAGCCATCGAATATCCTCGTCAACATCGACGGCGACGTGAAGCTGCTCGATTTCGGCATCGCGCGCCTGCTCGCGCCGGGTACGCATGCGACCGGGTCGGCGTTGCGCATGTTCACGCCCGAGTACGCGGCGCCAGAGCAAGTGCGCGGCGATACCGTCACCACCAGTGTCGACGTCTATGCGCTTGGCCTGATGCTTTACGAGCTGCTGACCGGGCGTCGTCCGTATGGCCAGACTGCATCGACGCCGGCAGCCTATGAGCGCGCCATCCTCACCGACGAGCCGGCGCGGCCGTCACTGCTCGCGCAAGTGCACGATGCGCAGTCGCTCGCGCTCGCGCAGGCACGCGTGCTCGTACCGGATCAACTCGGTGCGAGCCTGCGGGGTGATCTGGACGCAATCGTGCTGAAGGCGCTGCGCAAGGAGCCCGAGCAACGGTATGTCTCGGTCGAGGCGCTCTCCGATGATGTGCAACGCTACCTGCAGCGCCAGCCGGTAGCGGCGCGGCGCGGCAACTGGCGCTATCGTGCGGGGCGCTTTCTGCAACGGCACTGGCTCGTCGCGGCGCTCGGCACGCTGGCGCTCGTGGGGATCCTTTCGGGGTTCGCACTTGCGTTGTGGCAGGCGGACAAGGCGCGTCATCAGGAAGTACTGGCGCAGAACGAAGCGAGCAAGGCGCGCGCCGTAGCCCAATTCATGACGGGTGTGTTCAAGGCGGCCAACCCGGGCAGCAATGATGGCAGCAACCCGCGTGCCAGCGAATTGCTCGAACAGGCGGTGGCCGGGCTCGATGCACAGACCGATCTCGACGCGGTCGCCCGCGCCAGCATGCTGATGGCGATGGGCAGCGCCTATCTGTCGATGGACAATCACCCGCGCGGCCTGACCCTGATGCGCAGCGCACGGCAATCGGCTTTGCAGAGCGACGACGCGCGCCTGCGGGTCGAGACGCAGATCGAACTCGCGCGTGCGCTCGACACGGACGGCCAATCCACGGCGGCGCTGGGTGAACTGCAGCAGGCACAAGGCTTCGTCAGCGACGATCCGCGCAGTGACACGACGTTGAGGCGGCGCCTCGAATACGTGCTCGCGGTCGTGTACAACAACCTCGATCGACCCGCCGATGCCTTGCCGCCGCTCGAACGCGCCTATCACGACGCGATTGCCAGCGACGGGCTCGGCGCGGTGACTGTCGGCCCGTTCGTTGATCTGTATTCCTCCGTGCTGGTCAGCCTGCAACGCGGCGACGAAGCGATTCGCATGACCCAGGCCAACTACGAGGCATCGAAACGGCGCGACAAGGTGCCGC
>JBDSXV010000255.1:0-19339 GCA_039926025.1 Dokdonella sp. | reverse complement strand
CGGCCGCGTTCAGCTTCACCACCGCCAACGTGCTTGCACCGATCTGCGTCTCGCCGAACCTGCCGATCACGGACAACAGCCCTGCCGGCGTCAACAGCACGATCACGATCACCGATCCGTCGCAACTGCTCGGCCTCCAGGTGCAGATCAAGGCGACCCACACGTATGTCGGCGACCTCAAGTTCACGCTGAGCAAGGGTGCCGGCAGCTCGATCCTGATCAATCAGCCCGGCGGCGGCAACTGCTCGGGCGACAACATCGACGTGACCCTGGATGATGCCAGCTCGACGCCGGTGCAGAGCCAGTGCAACGGCACGCCGCCAGCCCTGTCGGGCATCGACAGCCCGGCCAATCCGATCAATGCCGTGTTCGCCGGCCAGTCGTTTGCCGGCACCTACACCTTGAATGCGGCCGACCTGGCAGCGCAGGACACCGGCACGTTGACGCAATGGTGCCTGGTGCCGACTGTGGCCGCGGCAACGACGACCTACACGGTCGGCGGCAACGTCAGCGGCCTGTCCGGTAGTGGCCTGGTGTTGTCGTTGAACGGCGGAGCACAGACGCTGCCAGTCGCCGCGGACGGGACATTTACGTTCCCGACCGGCCTCGCCGACACCGCCGCGTATGCGGTAACGGTGGGCACGCAGCCGTCCAATCCGTCGCAGACTTGCACGGCAACGAACGGCAGCGGCACGATCGCAGGCGCCAACGTGTCCAATGTCGCGATTGCCTGCGTCACCAACAACTACACCGTTGGTGGCACGGTCAGCGGCCTGGTCGGTAGTGGTCTGGTCGTAACCTTGAATGGTTCGACGAACCTGCCCGTCAGCGCGAATGGCAGCTTCACTTTCGCGGGTGCGCTGGCGAGCGGCACAGCCTATGCGGTCACCGTCACGGCCCAGCCAACGGGTCCGATCGAGGTCTGCACGGTCGCCAATGGCAGTGGCACGATCGGAGGCGCCAACGTCACCAACGTCGCCGTCACCTGCTCGGATGTGATCTTCAAGGACGGCTTCGACGGCCCGTAAACCAACTGAGGAGTCGGATCTCTCTCGAACGGGAGGGCCGATTCCATGTTTTTCTGACGCCGCGGGCAACGATGCCCGCGGCGTTCTTGTTTGGGAATTCATGCGAAATTTCCAGCGCAACGGCGTTAGACTGGCGCTGCGGCAACCCGCTGCGCACGCTTCGAGGCGCACATGCTCCAGGTCAAGCATCTCCTCGCGGAAAAAGGCGGCCAGGTCCACACGATCGGCCCCGACGATCCGGTACTGGTGGCGATCCAGACGATGGCCGACCGCGTCATCGGCGCGTTGCTTGTGATGCACGGCGACGATCTCATTGGCATCGTGTCCGAGCGCGACTACGCGCGCAAGGTGATTCTCAAGGGCCGTTCGTCAAGCGATACGCCAGTGCGCGACATCATGACCGCGTCAGTGATCTCGGTGAATCCTGCCGACACCGTCGAAACCTGCATGCGCCTGTGCACTGACAGCCGCGTGCGTCATCTGCCCGTGGTCGAAGGCGGCAAGGTCGTCGGCATCGTCTCGATCGGTGATCTGGTCAAGGCTGTGATCAGCGAACAGGGCGCGCAGATTGAGCAGTTACAGCGGTATATCGCTGGATAAAAGCCTGTGATTTCCCGGATGTCGCGGGCACCATTCAAAGGCCGCTGTCTGCATTGGCACGTCGCGCGCGACTCGCCGATCCTCTAGCGTTGTTTGATCTGAAAGTGCCTGTGGTGAGCAAACATTGATCCAGCCTGCGCTCTACTCGACTGCATCCGGCTGTTTCTCCGGCCGCGCCGCATCAAACGCGGGCAGCGACAAGCACTGCTCGTTGATGCGCACGATGGTCGGATACGGCGTCATGTCGACATTGAAGCGCTTCGCGCTGTAGACCTGCGGAATCAGGCAGGCATCGGCCATCGTCGGCGCTTCGCCGTGGCAATACGCGCCGGTTGCGAGGTCGTCGGCGAGCATCGCTTCCAGCGCGCGGAAACCTTCCTCTATCCAGTGCCGCATCCACGCCTCGCGCGCGGTCTGGTCGAGCGCGAGCTGATTTTCGAGGTACTTGATCACGCGCAGGTTGTTCAAGGGGTGGATGTCGCACGCCACCAACAAGGCCATCCCGCGCACGTGCGCGCGATCGCGCGCGGCGGATGGCAACAACGGTACGTCCGGCTTCACCTCGTCGAGGTATTCGATGATCGCAAGCGACTGGCGGATCACACGCGCGCCATCAACCAGGGCCGGCACCACTTCCTGCGGATTGACCTGCCGATAGTCGGCGCTGTGCTGCTCGCCGCCGTTGTTGAGCAGATGCACCGGCTTGAGCGTATAGCGCAGCCCCTTCACGTTGAGCGCAATGCGCACGCGATAGCACGCGCTGGAACGCCAGTAGTCGTACAGCGTCAGGTCCGTGGCAGTCGACATGCGATCTCCTTCGTTCGGCCAAACGATAGCGCAAAGACTGCGCCATTCCCCGATCAGCCACGCGAAACCTGCTGCGTCACGACCTGCTCGATCGCGCCAAACAGGCTGGCGCCGGCCGCATCGGTGATCTCGATGCGTACCGTATCACCGAATTTGAGAAATGGCGTCGACGCCTTGCCGTCGCGCAAGGTTTCGACGGTCCGCTGTTCGGCCAGGCAGGAGGCGCCCTTGCTGGTGTCTTCATTCGCGATCGTGCCGGAGCCGACGATCGTGCCAGCCGACAGCGGGCGCGTCTTCGCCGCATGGGCGACCAGTTGCGCAAAGCTGAACTGCATGTCGACCCCACATTCGGCCGCGCCAAACCACTGGCCGTTGATCCAGGTCCGCATCGGCAGCATCATTTTGCTGTCCTGCCAGGCATCGCCCAGCTCATCCGGCGTGACGAACACGGGCGACAGCGCCGAGCGCGGCTTGGACTGCAGGAAGCCGAACCCCTTGGCGAGCTCAGCTGGGATGAGGTTGCGCAGCGATACATCGTTGACCAAGCCGATCAGCTGGATGTGCGCCGCAGCCGTAGCGGGTGAGGCGCCCATCGGCACGTCGTCGGTGACGACCACGACTTCGGCTTCCAGATCGATGCCCCAGTCCTCGCTCGATGCAAGAATCGGATCGCGCGGCCCGTAGAAACCCGCACCGGTGCCCTGGTACATGAGCGGATCGGTGTAGAAACTCTCCGGCACTTCGGCGCCACGCGCGCGCCGCACTCGTTCGACATGAGGCAGGTAGGCCGAACCGTCGACAAATTCGTAGGTGCGCGGCAGCGGTGCAGCGAGGACGGCGTCATCGAGATCGAACGCACCCTCGGCACGATCCTCGTTCAGGGCCAGCGACACCGCATTCAATCGCGGCGCGGCGTTTGACCAGTCTTCCAGCGCACGCTGCAGGGTCGGTGCAATCGCGGTCGCGCGCACGGCGCGCTGGAGATTGCGGCTGACGACGATGAGCGTGCCATCGCGGCCGCCTTCCTTGAGAGATCCAAGTTTCATGGTGTGCCTTGTTGTGTGCGTTCGAATTTCTATGAGGTCGAAGGCGCTTCCGCGTCTTGCTGCGCTGCACGCGGGAATCAGGGACTCGACGGATGGAAATGTTTCTTCAATCCAGTCCAGCACGCCTGATAGTCGCGTTGCCGGTGCGCAGCAGCGAGCGCCTGCGCAGTCGGGCGGATCACCGCACGCGACTCGAACATGAAGGCCATGGTGTCGCGGATCACGTCGGGGCTGGACAGGTCGGCCGCGCTCGCCTTTTCGAACGTGGCGGCGTCCGGACCATGTCCCGTGAAACTGTTGTGCAGCGAGCAGCCACCGGGCACGAATCCTTCGGCCTTGGCGTCGTAGGCTCCGTGAATCAGGCCCATGAACTCGCTCGCGATATTGCGATGGAACCACGGCGGCCTGAATGTGTCCTGCGCGACCAGCCAACGCGGCGGGAAGATCACGAAGTCCATGTTGCTGGTGCCGGGCGTGTCGGTCGGCGAATGCAATACGAGGAAGATGGATGGATCGGGATGGTCATGGCTGATCGAGCCGATCGTGTTGAAGCGACGAAGATCGTATTTGTACGGCGCGTAGTTGCCGTGCCAACCCACCACATCGAGCGGCGAATGATCGATGTCCGCGCGCCACAGGTGGCCCTGGAATTTCGCCACCAACTCGAATGCGCCTTCGAGATCCTCGTAGGCCGCGGTCGGCGCGAGGAAGTCGCGCGAATTGGCCAGGCCGTTGCTGCCGATGGGACCCAGGTCCGGCAGCTGCAGCGGTGCGCCGAAGTTCTCGCAGATGTAGCCGCGTGCCGCGACGCCAGCGAGAGCATCCAGCAGCAGCACGCGAAAGCGCACGCCGCGTGGCACGACCGCAATCTCCTGGGGCTCGACATCGAGCACGCCCAGCTCGGTCGCGATGCGCAAACGGCCCTGTTGCGGCACGATCAGCAATTCGCCATCGGCATCGTAGAAATAGCGATCCTGCATGTCGCAGTTTGCCGCGTACATATGAACGCCAATGCCTTGCTGGCTGGCCGGCGATCCATTGCCGGCCATCGTGTAGAGGCCATCAACAAAGTCCATGGGCGCCGATGGCAACGGCAACGGATTCCAGCGCATCTGATCCGGCGATACCGGCGCGCTGCCGAAGTCGTTGTGGAAATGCGCCTGCGCGAACGGCGCGAAGGTTCCGTGCATGGCCGCCGGCCTGATCCGGTACAGCCAGCTGCGCCGGTTTGCGTGGCGTGGCGCGGTAAACGCGGTGCCGGATAGCTGTTCTGCGTACAGCCCATGCGCAACGCGCTGGGGCGAATTTCGCCCAACCGGCAACGTGCCGGGCAGTGCCTCGGTTGCGAACTCGTTGCCGAAGCCTGATTGATAGCCGGTACTTGCGATCCCCATGGTTACGACGCCTCGGATTCGTTGATGCGGATTTACAGGACCCCGCGCTTCATCTGGTCGCGCTCGATCGACTCGAACAGCGCCTGGAAGTTGCCTTCTCCGAAGCCCTCGTTGCCTTTGCGCTGGATGATCTCGAAGAAGATCGGGCCGATCGCATTGCAGGTGAAGATCTGCAGCAGCTTGCGCTGCTTGGTTTCCTTGTCCGCGTCGATGAGGATCTTGTTCTTCGCGAGGCGCGGCACATCTTCGCCATGGTTCGGCACGCGCACGTCGATGACTTCGAAATAGCTGTCGGGCGTGTCGAGGAATTCTACGCCGGCCGCGCGCATCTTTTCGACCGTCAAGTAGATGTCGTCCGTGAAACAGGCGATGTGCTGGATGCCTTCGCCCTGATACGCATCGAGGTATTCGTTGATCTGCGACTTCGGATCGCTCGACTCGTTCAGTGGAATGCGCACGATGCCGTCCGGCGCCGTCATCGCCTTCGAGACCAGGCCGGTCTTTGCGCCCTTGATGTCGAAGTAGCGGATCTCGCGGAAGTTGAACAGGCGCTCGTAGTAGTCCGACCACTTCTGCATGTTGCCGAAGTAGAGGTTGTGGGTCAGGTGATCGATGAAAGTCAGGCCGAAGCCGGGCGGATCCGCTTCGGCACCTTCGATCGCCACGTAGTCGGCGTCGTAGATGTTGCCCGCACTGCCGTAGCGATCGATCAGGTACAGCATGCAGTCGCCGATGCCCTTGACCACGGGCGCGTCGACGACCTTGCTCGCCTCTTTGTGAACCATCGCCTCGCCACCGTTGCCGAGCACGGTCTTGAGGACTTCGGCGGCCGGTTTCGTGAAGCGGATCGCGAAACCGCAGGCACAAGGACCGTGCGCCCTGGCGAAATCCGCGGCGAACGAGTCCGGATCCTCGTTGATGAGGAAGTTCACCCCGTTCTGCCGATACACGGTGATCGGACGCGATTTGTGCTTGAGCACGGCGCTGAAGCCCATGCGCTTGAACAGCGCGTGCAGGTCGGCGGCGCGGCCATCGGGCGCGGCGAACTCGACGAACTCGAAGCCATCGATGCCCATCGGGTTGTCGAAGGTAGTGACCTGCATGCCAAGGTTGGGCTGGGCGTTCATGGAGATGCTCCGGAGTTCATTGGCGGCGAATCTTGTTGAAAGTGCGGCCACGGATGGCCGCTTCCTGATACTCGCGACCATGGTTGATGGCAACGACCACACCAAGCGCCGCGGACCATGCATCGATCTTCGTGCGCATGGACGCGTAACTGAAATTATGGTTTCATTTGCAACCAGTTGCAAGACCTGCCGCCGCATGACCGACCACGCCCCGCTCGAACTCGAACATTTCCTGCCGTACCGACTGTCGATCCTGTCGAACCGGGTCAGCCAGGCGATTGCGCGCGCCTACCAGGATCGCTTCGACCTTCCGATGACGGAATGGCGTGTGATCGCCGTTCTCGCGCGCTATGACGGACATGGATTGTCCGCCCGCGAGGTGGCCGGACACACCGAGATGGACAAGGTGGCGGTCAGCCGTGCGCTCACGCGCCTCGTCGCTGCGAAACGTGTTGCCCGACGCACGCACGACGGCGACAAGCGTCGTTCCGTGCTGCGGCTGACCGCGGCGGGCTGGAAGATCCACGATGCCGTGGCGCCGCTCGCGCGTGCGCACGAGCGCAAGATGCTGGCTGCACTCAGCGCGGAGGAACGACGTGCGTTGAAGGGAATCCTCGACAAGCTCGCGCCAGTCTCGGAAAAAGACTGACCGTCCAGCGCGCCGACTCGATCCTGAATCGGCGTCACCGTTGCCCGCTGGCGAGAGAGCGAGACCCGAGCAGCTCGACCGTTACTTGACGCCGTGCATCAGCTTCTGCACCAGAGGCGAGATCAGGAACAGCAAGATGCCGGCGATCAACAGGATCCAGAAGCCCTGCGTGTAGGCCGTGAGCGCGCTGCCCGTGGTCATGCCGCTTTCGCCGCTGGCTTCGCCGGCGAAGATGCCGGCGAGATTGTTGCCGATCGCGATCGACAGGAACCAGGCGCCCATCGCGAACCCGGTCAGGCGCGGTGGCGCCAGCTTGGTCGTCATCGACAGGCCGATCGGCGACAGGCACAGCTCACCGACCGACTGGATCACGTAGACCATGAACAGCGTCCAGAACGGGATCTTGCCGTTATCGGGCGAGATGAGATGCGTCAGCGCGTACATCAGCAGCAAAAAGGCCAGACCGTTGAAGATCAGGCCGAGGCTGAATTTGCGCGGGATCGTCGGATTGGCGCGGCCCATGCGGATCCAGATCCAGGCGATGATCGGCGCGAACAGGATGATCGCAACCGAGTTGACGGACTGGAACCAGGACACCGGGAATTCCGGCACGCCCGCGAGTGCACTGAACAGCCCGTGGAAGCCGATGTCGCGGTCGATGATCTTTTCGGCCAGGAAATTGAACGAACTGCCGGCTTGCTCGAAGTAGCACCAGAAAAACACGTTGAATGTCAGGATGATCAGCATCGCGATGACCTTGTCGCGCGCGACCTTGCCTTCCTTGACACCTTCGGCGAACAGCATGATCGCCGGACCGACCAGCAGGGCCATCAGGATCACCTGCAGGATCGTCGCATCGATCGTGAGCAGGAAATAGAACACCGGAATGCCGACCAGCACGCCCAGGGCCAGCACGATCGACACATTGCGCAGACTGCCCTGGTGGTCTTGCGGCAGACCGATACCTTTTAGCTGGCTACGGCCGAGGTAGAACCAGATCAGGCTCAGGATCATGCCGATCCCGGCAGCGATGAACACGATCTTGTAGGCCGGCATGTTGTCGATGCCGAAGACTTTCTTGGCCAGGTATTGGGTGATCAGCGGCGCCACCAGCGCACCGAGATTGATCCCCATGTAGAAGATGGTGAAGCCCGAATCGCGACGTTCGTCGGATTGGGCATAGAGTTTGCCTACCAAGGTCGAGATGATCGGCTTGAACAGGCCGTTGCCGACGATGACGGTGGCGAGGCCGAGCTTGAACAGGAACTCGCTGGGCAGGGCCAGCATGAACAGACCCGTGGCCATGATCGCCGCGCCGAGCAGGATCGAGCGCTGGTAGCCGATGAGTTTGTCGGCGACGTAGCCGCCGAAGATCGCGCCCGCGTAGACGAGCGCAAGATAGGCGCCATAGAGTTCACTGGCCGGTTTCTCGCCGCTGCCCTGGCCGTTGTAGAACTGAGCGACCACATACAACACCATTGCCCAGCGAATACCGTAGAACGCGAAGCGCTCCCAGAATTCGGACATGAACAGCATCCACAATGGCGCCGGGTGGCCGAGACGCTGCGAAAAGACGGGCGGTCCGGGGGGAGCGCTGGCGCTGGTGTCGGACATGAAAACCCCTTGCATGTGGCGAATCGCAAACGTGTAACCGCTGGCGTGCGCCGCGTCAAACCGCAGCGCAGCGCGACGCGCCGGTGCGAACGTGCTACGCGCCAGTCACCGGCGCGCCAATCTCGGTGCGCACATCGATGAGTTCCGGAAAAAAAGTCAGATCCAGCGCTTTTTTCAGGAACGCGACACCGGACGAGCCACCCGTGCCGCGACGGAATCCGATGATGCGCTCAACCGTCTTCATATGGCGGAAACGCCAAAGCTGAAAACTCTCCTCGATGTCGACGAGTTGCTCGCACAGATGATATTCCGGCCAGAATTCGCGTGCGTTCTCGTAGATGCGTTTGAATACAGGCACGAGTTCCGGCGTTCGTTCGTGCGGTGCGCGAACGTCGCGTTCGCGGAATGCCTGCGGCACTGCATGACCACGGCGCGCAAGATAGTTCAATACCTCGGCGTATAGACTTGGCGTTTCAAGTGCTTGCGCGAGCTCCGCCTGCGCCACCGGATCGTGCGCGAAGACCTTCAGCATGCCCGCGTTCTTGTTGCCGAGCAGGAATTCGATCGTGCGGTATTGCTGCGACTGGAAGCCTGAGGCCGGCCCAAGTACGTGGCGGAACTCCAGATACTCCGAGGGGGTCAACGTTTCCAGCACGCCCCATTGGGAAAAAAGTTGTTGCTGCACCTGCTTGACGCGCGCAAGGATCTTCAACGTGGCATCGACATCGTCTTCTTGCAGGCGACCGATGGCGGCGCGCAGCTCATGGATCAACAGCTTCATCCACAGCTCGGCGACCTGATGCTGCACGATAAACAGCATTTCATCGTGATGCGGCGGATCACTCAAAGGTTTTTGTGCAGACAGCAGGATCGGCAATTGCAGGTAGCCGCCGTAGGTCGTGCGGTCGCGCAAATCGAGTTCGATCCCCTGTTCGATCGGGCGCAAATTCGGCGTTTCGTTCATTGCAATGTCACAATCGGGAAGCAGATCAGTGTACCCGTCCGCCGCAGCAGGATGTTGCGCCGGGCCTTGCGGATGCGCGGTCGTCTTGCTTACTGTTTTGGTCCAATATCCGGACCGACCGCCACAAGCGGCTCGTGTCAACGCCGATCCATCGGCCAGACATGCCAACACCCCACGCGCTCGCTCGCCGTGCGTACCCAGCAACGGAGGCCTCTTGTCCATCGCCGCCACGTTTGAAATCGAATACCTGCAATACCTCAACGCGGACGGCCAGCTCGTCCGCGACGACCTGCCCGCGATCGCACGCGACGTGCGCGCCCTCGTCGACCTGTACAAGCAGATGCTGTTCGTGCGCGTGTTCGACAGCAAGGCCGTCGCCCTTCAACGCACCGGCAAGCTTGGCACCTATGCCTCCTGTCTCGGCCACGAGGCTGCGCATGTGGCGATCGGCAGTGCGATGCAGGAAGACGATGTATTTGCGCCGATGTACCGCGAATACGGCGCGCAATTCTGTCGTGGCGTGAAGCCGCGCGAAGTGCTGCTGTACTGGGGCGGCGACGAGCGCGGCAGCGATTTCTCGGGACCCGCCCACGACTTCGCCTGGGCGGTGCCGATCGCGACGCAATGCCTGCATGCTGCAGGTTCCGCACTGGCGTTCAAGGTTCGCAAGGAACCGCGCGTCGCGGTCACCGTGGTCGGCGACGGCGGCTCTTCCAAGGGCGACTTCTACGGCGCCATCAATGTCGCGGGCGCGATGACCTTGCCGCTGGTCGCGGTCATCGTCAACAACCAATGGGCGATCTCGGTGCCACGCAGCGCGCAGACCGGTGCCAAGACGCTGGCGCAGAAAGGTATCGCGGCAGGTCTCGAGTGCTTGCAGGTCGACGGCAACGATTTGATCGCAATGCGCGCCGCGATGGACTACGCGATCAAACGTGCTCGCCACGGTCACGGCGGCATGGTCATCGAGGCGGTGACCTATCGCCTGTCCGATCACACCACGGCCGACGATGCGCGCCGCTACCGTGACGACGCCGACGTGAAGGCGGCTTGGGAGCGCGAGCCGATGAAGCGCATCAAGGCGTATTTGATGTCGCTGAACGCGTGGACCGAAAAGGAAGAAGAAGACTGGAAGGCCGAGTGCTCGACCAGAGTCGACGTCGAGGTCAATGCCTACCTCGAGACAAAATCGCAACCGACCGAAGCCATGTTCGATTTCACCTGGGCCGAGTTGCCGGCAGACCTCGTTGCGCAGCGCGCAGCGGCGCTGGCGTTGGACAAGGCGCATTGAATTCCTGTGGGAGCGGCTGAAGCCGCTCCCGCTTTCCGGATACTTTTGATCCATACAGAGACGGATTCTGCCGAATGGCACAAATTACCCTCATTGAAGCCGTTACCCAGGCGCTCGCGTACGAGATGAAACACGATCCGAGCGTGGTCGTCCTTGGTGAGGACGTCGGCGTTAACGGCGGCGTTTTCCGCGCGACGCAAGGCCTGCAACTGGCATTCGGTGCCGATCGCGTGATCGACACACCACTGGACGAGACAACGATCGCCGGCCTCACAGTCGGCCTCGCCGCGCAAGGCATGAAGCCGGTTGCCGAAGCGCAGTTCGAAGGCTTCATCTACCCCATGATGGAGCACATCGCCTGCCACGCCGCACGCCTGCGCACGCGCACGCGCGGTCGCATGAGCTGCCCGGCGGTGTTCCGCGCGCCGTGGGGAGGTGGCATTCGCGCGCCCGAGCATCACTCCGAGGCAAACGAACACCTGTTCACGAACATCCCTGGTCTGCGTGTCGTGCTGCCTTCATCGCCCGGCCGCGCCTACGGGCTCTTGCTCGCAGCGATTCGCGACCCTGATCCCGTGATCTTCTTCGAGCCCAAGCGCATCTATCGTCAGTACAAGGAAGAAGTCGCAGACGACGGCGAGGCGTTGCCGCTCGACGTCTGCTTCGTGCTGCGTGATGGCACCGACGTGACCTTCGTGACCTGGGGCGCACAAGTGAAGGAGACGCTCGAAGCGGCCGACGCACTCGCCGAAGAAGGCATCAGCGCCGAAGTCATCGACGTCGCGACACTCACGCCACTCGACTTCGACACGATCCACGAATCGGTGAGGAAGACCGGTCGCTGCGTGATCGTGCACGAGGCGCCGCGCACCGCCGGCTTCGGTGCCGAGATCGCCGCGCGTCTCGCCGACGAGGCACTGTACGACTTGCTGGCACCTGTCGAACGTGTCACCGGCTACGACACGCACATTCCCTTGTATCGATTGGAAATGAAATATCTGCCCAGCGTCGAGCGTATCGTAGCGGCAGCGAAGCGCACGTTGAGTGTCAGCTGACCTCTCCAACCGGAATCGGGCATGCATACGATCACGAACGTCTTCATAGGTCTCGTCGCCGCGCTGCACATCTACTTTCTCGTGCTCGAGATGTTCCTGTGGGATACGCCCTACGGACGCAAGACGTTTCGTCTGACGCCGGAGTTCTCGGCCGCCTCGAAAGCACTGGCCGCGAACCAGGGTTTGTACAACGGCTTCCTCGCTGCCGGGCTCATCTGGGGCTTGTGCCTTGGCGCTGAAGGTTGGCATGTCGAGATTTTCTTCCTGACCTGCGTGATCGTCGCAGGCCTGTACGGCGCGTGGACGGTCAACCGCAAGATCTTTTTCATCCAGGCAGTGCCCGCGATCATTGCGCTGGTCCTGTTGCACATCCATTGATCCGGATCGCCACCGCGCATCCGCAACGACGAGTTATCCATGGCCGACATCAAGACGTTCTACCTGCCCGACCTCGGTGAAGGCCTGCCTGACGCGACCATCGTCGAATGGCTGGTGAAGGAAGGCGGCATCGTGAAACTGGACGAGCCTATGGTCTCGATGGAGACCGCGAAGGCGATCGTGGAAGTGCCGTCGCCGTATTCGGGCAAGCTTGCGAAGGTGCACGGTGGAGCGGGTGACGTGATCGCAACCGGTGCGGCGCTGGCCGAGTTCGAGCTCGATCCGAAGATGCCGCAGCGCGCGGAAGCGGAGGCGACCGGGCATCACCACGGCCCGCCGAAGAGCGCCCCGTCGAAAGGCGCTGGAAGCGAAGCGCCGGACAGGAACGGTGTTGTCGCCTCCGATGAAGGTGGCGAGATCGTGGAGAATGACAATACCGGTCGTGCCGATGAAGGCACCGTCGTCGGCGCAATGCAGTCGAGCGACCGCGTGCATGCAGAGCAGGCAACCAGTGTCGGCGGCGTGAAAGCGGTGCCAGCTGTGCGCGCGCTGGCGAAGAAGCTCGGCGTCGACCTGGCGCGCGTGAAACCCAGTGGCGCCGGTGGCGTGATCACATTGAAGGACGTGAAGGACGCGGCAGCGGCGGGCACGGCGCGCGCGGGCTCTGCGGGAGCGGCTTCTGCTGCCGTACCCGGGCCGTCGAGAAGCATCGCGGCTGAAGCCGCTCCCACAACGGCCGCGCAACGCACGACCTTGTCTGCAGCCGGCAAACCCGTACGCACGACACCGCACACGGTTGCAGCGACGGGACAACCAGAACAGCTCAGAGGCGTTCGGCGCAACATGGCGCGCGTGATGGCCGCTGCGCATGCGCAGGTCGTGCCGACTACGTTGAGCGATGACGCCGACATCCATGCGTGGCTGCCCGGCAACGACATCACCGGTCGCCTGGTGCGTGCGATCGTGCGCGCGTGCAAGGCGGTGCCCGCATTGAATGCCTGGTTCGATGGCGAGAATCTGACGCGCACCCTGCATCCGCATGTCGACATCGGCATCGCGGTCGACACCGACGATGGTTTGTTCGTACCTGCATTGCGCAATGCGGACGTACTCGATGCGAACGGCGTGCGCGCTGCCGTCAATCGTCTGCGCACGCAGGTCGAGGACCGCAGCATTCCGCCGTCAGAGTTGTCGGGCTACACGATTTCGCTGTCGAACTTCGGTGTATTCGCAGGTCGCTATGCAACGCCGGTCGTGGTACCGCCGTGCGTCGCGATCATCGCGGCCGGCAAGGGTCGGCATCAAATGACGCCCGTGATGGGGGGCTTCGAGTCGCATCGCGTGATTCCGCTGTCGCTGACCTTCGACCACCGCGCTGCGACCGGCGGCGAGGCCGCGCGCTTCCTCAGGGCGATGCTCGACGATCTCGCGCAGTCGCACTGACCACCGATGAAACCGAACACGACGCGCGCTCAAGTCGATGCCGAATTCCCCGGCCTGATCGCGGCCGCTGAGTCCGCGATGCAACGCGCGCATGCACCGCATTCGCAATTTCACGTAGGCGCCGCATTGGTGTTCGATGGCGACAAGGACTTCGTCAGCGGTTGCAATGTCGAGTTCGACGTTTATGGCCTCACGATTTGCGCCGAACGCAATGCGGTGTGCGCCGCGATCGCGCAGGGCCGTCGTCATCCGCGCGCCCTCGCGGTGATTGCCGATACCACGGAACCTGTTGCTCCCTGCGGCGCCTGTCGTCAGGTGCTGCACGAATGCGATGTCGAACATCGCCTGCGCGTATTCCTTGCGACAACCGCCGACGATGCGGTGCGGGAATGCACAACGGATACGCTTTTGCCCGAGGCATTCGCACTGCACGATGCGCATGTGCCCGGGCGCAGCCCCTGGAGCTGACCCTATCGCGCCGCAGGATTCTGGAGACTACCGCCATGCATCGAAGCCGTCTTTGCACGATCGTGATCGACTGCCAGGTCGATGATCTCGCTCCAGCTGCAGAATTCTGGAGTCGCGCATTAGGCAAGCCGATCGCCAGCGTGGACCAGGATGGCGATGGCCGCTACGCCGAGCTCGAAACCGCTGATGACGAGCCGATCATCCTGTTGCAAAGAGTCAATCACGAATCGCGCGTGCACATGGATATCGAGACCGACGATCTCGAAGCCGAAGCTTTGCGCCTTGAATCGCTCGGCGCGAAACGCGTCGCGCTCTGTCACGATCGCTGGTGGGTAATGCAGGCACCAACCGGACATCGTTTCTGTATCGTGCGCAGACAGCGCAAGGTGTTTGGCCCGCATTTGAACGAATGGCCTGAATAGCCGGGTGATCGACATTCAGCGGCCGTACTGCAATTGAAACCGGCGCCGTGTATCATGCGCGCCCTCGTAATTCATCCATCCATCCGTATAGAAGGATATTTGCCGCGATGAGCAGCTACCTCTTTACCTCCGAGTCGGTCTCCGAAGGCCATCCGGACAAGGTCGCCGACCAGATCTCCGATGCCGTCCTCGACGCCATCCTCGTGCAGGACAAGCGAGCGCGCGTCGCCTGCGAAACCATGGTCAAGACTGGCGTTGCCATTGTCGCCGGCGAAGTCACCACCTCGGCCTGGATCGATCTGGAAGCGCTGACGCGCAAGGTCATTCTCGACATCGGCTACAACTCGTCTGAAGTCGGCTTCGATGGCGCGACTTGCGGCGTGCTGAACCTGATCGGCAAGCAATCCCCTGACATCAACCAGGGCGTCGATCGCAAGAAGCCGGAAGAGCAAGGCGCGGGCGATCAAGGCCTGATGTTCGGCTACGCGACGAGCGAGACCGACAGCTTCATGCCGGCAGCGATTCACCTGTCGCACCGCCTGGTCGAACAACAGGCGAAGGTGCGCAAGAAGAAGAATTCGCCATTGCCGTGGCTGCGCCCGGATGCCAAGTCACAGGTGACCCTGCGCTACGAGAATGGCAAGGCGGTTGCGATCGATGCGGTGGTGTTGTCGACCCAGCATGATCCGTCGGTCAAGCAGAAAGACCTGATCGAAGCCGTGCGCGAATACATCGTCAAGCCAGTGCTGCCCGCAAAGTGGCTGCACAAAGGCACCAAGTACCACATCAACCCGACCGGCAAGTTCGTGATCGGCGGCCCTGTCGGCGATTGCGGTCTGACCGGGCGAAAGATCATTGTCGACACCTATGGTGGTTGGGCCCGTCACGGCGGAGGCGCCTTCTCGGGCAAGGATCCGTCGAAGGTCGATCGCTCGGCCGCTTACGCTGCTCGCTATGTCGCCAAGAATATTGTCGCCGCGGGCATCGCTGATCGTTGCGAAGTGCAAGTGTCTTACGCGATCGGCGTCGCGCACCCGACCTCGATTTCGGTAACCACGTTTGGCACCGGCAAAATCACCGATGAGAAGATCGAGAAGTTGATCCGCAATCACTTCGATCTGCGCCCCTACGGCATCATCCAGATGCTGGACCTGGTGCACCCGATGTACCAGGCCACGGCGGCCTATGGTCACTTCGGTCGCACGCCGCAGGATGTCAAGCTTGCGAACGGCGAGAAGTTCACCGCGTTCTCGTGGGAAAAGACCGACAAGGCTGCCGAGCTGCGCAAGGCCGCCGGCCTGAAGTAAGTCATGCTGGCAAGTACGTTCGCTGATTGACTCTTGTCATCAGCGACGGAACTGGAACGACCAACGGGCCGCCTTTTGCGGCCCGTTTTTTTTGGGCGTGCGATCAACCACATCGCCTGCCTTCTGGTACAGATGAGACAGATCAGGACTTTCGACTTAGACTCGCCAAGCCCAAAGAGATGGCACGAATCAGTCCTCGCGCCGAACAAGGTCCGCCATGCCATTCAGCTTCACCCGCTGCACCTCTTGCGTTTCGCTCGCCATCGCGGTGGGCGTATCAATGCTCAATATTCAGCCGGCGCGTGCAGAACACGTCGAAGCGCCCGTCGAGCTCCTGTATGCACCTGGCAACATGCTCGTCGCCGGAACCGTGATCGAGATCAATCCATCCGGACGCCTGGTCTTCGAGCGCAAGGACGTACTCGGTGGCAAGGGCCGGCCGCCGGAAAAGATCGACGTGCGCGTTCCGAAACGGGTGCTGGACAGCACAAGGCTGGGCGAGCGCTACATCGTTGGTTACTCACTGGCGCGGGCCGACGCACGTGACCCGACGCGCGTAGTCGCAAATCCCGGCGGAGCGGTCCTGCTCAGCAGCATTGGCCTGGATCCGGCCATGTTCAATGAAAACTCGGCCACGCGCGAACTCCTGAAGGCGGGGCGCACTGAACACGGTCGTGAATCGCGCCATTTCTTCGACCTGCTGATGAAGGCGTTGGCCGGCGGAGAACGCTCGCTCCAAATGCTCGCGGCCGGAGAGATTGCGCTCGAGCCTGAGCTGGGTGAGCGCTTGCAGGAAAGCGGCCATGAATTGATCGAAAAAATCGCGCGCGACGCGAATACCTCCCCGGATGTACGCGCTTTGCTACTGCAATCGGCATCGGAGCGCCCCTCCGAATTTGGTGAGTGGTGGCAAGCCGCGTCCACGGACGTAGTGACAACTACTCCTGTAGACGGATATGCTGGCGGGACTTCGGATCCGACTGGCTTGATCCTGCTGGCGCTCGAAGTGCTCGACAAGCATGCGGTCACAGTTGCCCCCGACGCTCTCGAACGCTGGCTTGGCAGCTCTCGCACACCGCTTGTGGAGCGTGCTTGTTTGATGCTGCGGCGGGAGTCGCCGGCACTCGAACGATCGGCCATCAATGCAGCGCTGGCCGATTCGCGACTGCCGGACCCGACGCGCAAGTTTCTCAACGATCACTTGCGTCGACTCGACCTGATGGATTCACGGGTGAAAGCGCGCAAGGGCGGAGTCAATTGATCGTGTTTTCGATGGCGGGCGACGGCCGCCTGCCATCGGAGTAGCCAAACGCCGCTATCGCAACCGTTGGGGAGTTTTTTTATGGCTTTGTCCCGTTTCCTGCCCACCACTGTGGGTTTGGCGGCCAGTCTTGCGTTCGGCACGCTTGCCGCGCAGGCAGCTGTCACCAGTCCCGCCACGATCGTGCCGGACAGCATGCCGAACGTGATCCACTCATCGCGTAACGACGTCTCTGCGCCGATGCGCGACATCCTGCGCGCAATGCCACCGCAGACGCCTCAGGGCACCGAACAGGAGCCGTTCCTGATTCCGAACATCCTGCTCAAGCCCAGCAGCCAGAGTGGCAGTGCCCTGGTACCTGACTATGCACGCATGCAAACCCATGGGACCGGCACCCCGGCGCCCTTGGTCGACCTCAGTTTCGAGGCGATCAGCTCGGTCACCGGTGCGTGCGGTTGCCTCCCGCCCGACACCAATGGCGACGTGAGTGACCAGCATTATATTCAGTGGGTCAACTCGGCCTGGCAGATTTTTGACAAGCTCACCGGTCTGCCCAATGCGGGCACGCTGACGCCGAAGCCGGGCAATTCGTTCTTCGTCGGCTTCGGCGGCAAGTGCGAAACGACCAATGCCGGCGATCCGCTCGCGCTGTGGGACGCGCGCGCGCAACGCTGGGTCATGAGTCAATTCGTGACCTCAGCGCCGTACGCGCAGTGCGTTGCGGTCTCGACCACGTCCGATCCGCTCGGCACCTACAATCGCTACGAGTTTCAGTGGCCCAACTTTGGCGACTATCCCAAGATGGGCGTCTGGACCGATGGCGCCGGCCAGGATGCATACCTGCTGACCACGCATGAGTTCGATGCCGCCAGTGCGTTCCAGGGCGCCGCAATGATTGCGATGGAGCGCGACAAGATGCTCGCCGGCCTGCCGGCCTCGATGGTTCGCTATGGCGGATTCGATGCCTATGGCGTGGAGCCGATCAACCTCACGGGCGCATTGGATGCACCGACAAATGCCTGTCCCAGCTACGTGCACTTCGACGCCAACACCAGCGAATACCTGTTCTGGGATCTTTGCCTGAACTGGGTCACGCCCTTAAGCAGCACGATTTCAGCGAACCCGACGCGAATCCAGGGCACGCCATTCGTTTCCTATTTCAACGAAGTGCCGCAGCAGGGCACCGCGAACGGCCTCGATTCATTCGGCACGCACATCATGTATCGCGCCAATGCACGCGCGTTCCCGCCGAATGCGCCGACGCGTATTTCGCTGGTTGTCGATCACGTCGTGCAGGGCAACGTGCAGCAGGGCGGCATCAACTGGGTGCACTTCAACCTCGACGACCACGGCGCCAATCCGCCAACGCCGACGGCACTTGATCGGCAAATCGTCGATGAGGGTGTATATGCACCGGATGCCAGCACGCGCTGGATGGGCGGAATCGCGATCGACGGCAGCGGCAACATCGGCGTCGGCTATTCGATGTCGAGTGCAACCACGCATCCGCAAATCGAGATCAACGGTCATGCACTGGGCGATCCGGCGGGCACACTGCGCGACGAAACCAATTGCACGAACACGATCGCGAATGGATCGCAGACCAGCACGAGCTTTCGCTGGGGTGACTATTCGTCGATGAGCGTCGACCCAGTCGACCAGTGCACGTTCTATTTCACCAGCGAATATTACCCATCGACCGCGAGCTCGAGCTGGCACACCCGCGTTTGTTCGTTCAAATTTGACGGTTGCGGTGATCCTAACTACGCGCTGGTCGCGGATACGCCCAAGCGCATTGAAATGTGCGAAGCGACCAACTCCACGGACCCGTCGTACGGATTGCGCATTGGCGTCGTAAACGGCTTCAGCGGTTCGGTCGCACTCGCCGGCAACGGCACGCCCGCCGGCGCCACCGCGCAGTTCTCGAGCAACCCTGTTACCGCCCCGGGCAGCAGCACGCTGACCCTGTTTGGCGGCGCAACCCTGCCTTCCGGCGAATACAACTTCAGTGTCGACGCCAGCAGTGGCAGCCTCACGCGAAACCTCGCGCTGGAGCTGGGCGTCTCGTCCGATGTGGCGCCTGTCGTCGCTCTCGTCACGCCAGTAGATACGGCTGCCGGAGTCAAGGTGCGTCCGCTGTTGAATTGGGGAACGTTTGATTCGAGCGATCGCATTTTCGGCGACGGCTTTGAAGGCGCAGCGCTTCCGCCCATCCCTGCATCGACGAGCGCACTCAGCTACCTCGTCGAAGTTGCCACTGATGCTGCGTTCACGAACATTGTCGCGAGCGCAACGGTGCAGACGACCAACTGGACCGTGGACACGACGCTGGCCAGCAACACGCAGTATTTCTGGCGGGTGACCCCGAACAACTATTGCGGTCCGAGTGCACCATCGGCAACGTTCTCGTTCACCACGGGTACGCCAGGCACCTGCCCGGCCGGCACCACGGCCTCGACCGTGTATGAGGAAACCTTCGATACGA
>JBDSXV010000254.1:0-3905 GCA_039926025.1 Dokdonella sp. | reverse complement strand
ATCTGTATTCCTCCGTGCTGGTCAGCCTGCAACGCGGCGACGAAGCGATTCGCATGACCCAGGCCAACTACGAGGCATCGAAACGGCGCGACAAGGTGCCGCTGATCCAACGCTCGAACTTTGCCGGTGCGTATGGCTATGCGCTGCTCAACTCCGGACGTCCAGCGGACGCCGAGATCGCGTATCGGGAAGCCTTGACGCTCGACGAGCAGTTGTTCGGTGTCGGCAATCTCGCGACCGACATCTCGATGAACAATCTATCGGTAGCACTGCTCCATCAAGGCAAGTATGCGGCGGCGGCCGAGCTCGGGGAACGCGTGCTCGCACTGCGGCGCGCACATCTTCCGGCCGACAGCGCTGCGGTTGCGCGCTCTCTCACGGTGCTCGGCAAAATGTATGGCGGCGCCGGCAATCTGGACAAGGCGATTGCGCTGATGCGCGAGGGTCTTGCCATCCTCGACAAGCGGCATGAGGACAATCGCGCATCGGCGATTACCGCGCGTCTCAACCTTGCGCGCGCGCTCGAAACGAACGGACAGTACGCCGATGCCTTGCAGGCGGTTGACCATGTGCTTCCGCATACGCAGCAGAGCAGCAGCCAGTACGCCGGCGCGGGTGGCGCCGAACTGCGTCTGCTGCACGCTCGCCTGCAGGTGCGTGCTGCGCCAGGCAGCAAGGACTGCAGTGCGATCGCAAGCGTGCTGGAGGTTGCCCCGGTCGACGCTGTCGAGGCCTTGGAGGCGCACGTTCTTGCGGCAGACTGCGAATGGCGAAATGGCCGAGCAACGCGGGGGAAAGTCCATCTGGCCAGTCTCGATGCCCCCCGCGTGCCGCTGGACAAGCTGAGTCCGTATGCGCGAGAACGATTGAGCGAGCTGCGGCGCGTGCTGCAATGATCAGCTCCCGCGATATCGAATCGGAATGCGGTGCCGACGCACATCGAGGCACCGTTTTGCGGGGCGCTTGCTCACAGCGACCCATGCGATCCTCGCGCGCGCGGCTACGTGACGACGTGGGCCGATGGCCTCGTGCGCTGCGATCGCGGTGACGGGTGGGCGTAAAGGTCGCCGTCAACGAACAGACTCTTCCGGTCGGATGCGACCGGAAGAGTCGTGGTGCTGTTTCATGAACGTGACGGCGGCTGGTTATTGGCAGCCGGCGAACTTGAATGAGGCGATGCGCGTGTTCCAGTTGAAGGCGCCCGTGTTGCGCAGGAACTCGGTGGTGTACCAGAACGTGCAGTCATCAACGGGGTCAATGGTCATGTCGCTGTAATCGCCCCAGCGCGCCAGGTTGGATCCGCTTTGCGAGCCTGTACCTTCGATGATGCTCGATTCCGCCTGCAGCGTATTCGGCGTGTCGCCCGCGAGTCGACCGGTATAGCGGATGGCCGGATGAAGGGTGGCGCTCGACACGCTGTAGCCAAGTGCGATGTCGCCCAGCTTGTCCATCGCGATCGAACCCATCCAGCGGTAACTCGTATCCGGCGAATACGTCGATTGCTGGAATACCGTCGGCGTGCCAGCGGGGTTGCGGATCTCGTACCAGCGGATACCGGTGTAAGGATCCTTGCGCGCGGTGCCGACTTTCACCGAATGGTTGACGACCAGCGATTCATGCGCGCCGGTGCCGCTGAAGTTGCGATAGGCAAGACGGAACATCAGGCGGTCGGCGAGCGAATCCAGTTGCTGGCGCGTGCCCGATTGCGGAACGCAGGTGCCACCGCCACACGCTGCGGAGAATGCGGCGACGGCAATGGTGGCCGGCGCGCTCAGCGTGGTGTTAGCCGTATTCGCCCAGTCGACGTGGAACTTCCAAAGGTGCAACGAATTGGAACCGAAATTCATCATGTAGTTCGGCGAGCCAGCTGGCGGTGCTGTCGCGCCGTCCAGATCGGAGGGCAGCACGCCACCGAAACTCGACGACAGCTGGAAGCACTGCTGTGTCGCTGCCGCACCGGTCAGCATCGCAGCGCGGTCGTACGCGCACAGTTTCGCGCCACTGAACGTATTGCCGGTGAACATGTTGAACGTCGTGTAGTACGCATCCGGCCAGACGCCGAGCTTGGGGTAGTCGGGGAAAACGCTGCCGTATGAAAATGCGTAGCGGTGGTAGGCGCCGGTCGCATCGCTTGTCGCCGATACCGCCACGCACTGGTAGTAGGGGGTCGCCGTGACGGCGAACTGCGAGATCACCCAACGACCACTGATGCGGTCGTACACGACCGTCGCGTCACCGTCGTTGTCGGTTTCGCATGCTCCGCCGAAGCCCGACCACAGCGTCTTGCTCGCGACAGGACCGTAGATCGCTGTCTTGGTCGCCTTGTCGAAGACGGCAAGGGACTGGTTGACGATCTGCACATACTGCGTGGCACCGACGGCGCCATTCGTATCCGGTGGCGCGCTGTTGACGACGAAGGTGCTCTGCGGGCCGACGAAGCCCTGTCCCACGCCTTCCACGCTGCCACCGAGCACGGGCGCGCTGATGAAACTCGCCAGGCTTTGAACGACCGGATCGACCTGACCAGCGCGACCCGCAGGTACCGGCAGCGCATGCAATTCGTGTTCCCTGGGTTCCTTGTAGAACTCTTCGATCAGCGGGAAAGTGTCGCGCAGCGAAGCTAATGTGTCGTGATTCGCGGCCTGCGTGACTTCGGCGCGTCCGTGATCGGCAGCAACTGCGCTGCCAGTGAAGACGAGGCCGAGAGCAGTGAACAGCGACGCGAGCATAGTGGGCAACCGGCGCGTGACAGGAAGGGACATGGGGATCTCCAAGGGAGGAATGCGACTTGTGGCGACCATGTGCGGCAAAAGGCGGTTAGGTCTTATGGCTTATGTGTGCTAGTTCTACAGGATGATTTCAACTACGCCTTGAGGATGATTTTCGGGCGTGCGCGCACACTATTGGCAAAGCCGGCAGATGTCTTGCTGCGGCGCGCGAAAAATCGATGCTCGCGTTGAATGGGCGCGAGGCCGTCATGGCTGGCCTGTCCTGCACGCGGTGAGGCATGAATGGCCGCGCGCGCCAGACGGAGAACGCGCTGACGAGCGGTGGCAGGCGCTGGCGCGCGGGAGATCAGCTATCGACGAGGAGCCACGCTCGGGTTGCGCAGGGATTTCCGCGCAGTGCAGTACGATCCCGGCGCCGATCTCGCCACCCGGATACCGTCCTCACGATCCCGCCTCCATGACCTGGTTCGTCTACATCCTCGAATGCCGCGATGGCAGCCTGTACACCGGGATCGCCATCGATGTGGCCAGGCGCTATGCGTTGCACGTCGCCGGCAAGGGCGCGCGCTACACGCGTTCGCATCCACCGGCGCGCTTGCTCGCCACGTTTGCGCACCCGGACCGCTCCAGCGCATCCCGCACCGAATACACGATCAAGCAGCTAACGCCATCGGCCAAGCGCTTGCTGTGCGCGCAGCAGGCGAAATCCTGCGGCGAGTGATAGCCAGGCGTGCCATTTGCCGCGGGTTGCTGCGACGACGAGAAATCATCGCAGGGCGCATGACGCATTGCCTTCCGAATGCGTGACGATCGGCGAGACGGCGGCGGGATTTGGTGCAACAAGCACGGTGCTGTTTCGACGAGGGCGGTGCGCATCTGCTACGCAACCGACAAAACCGCACGATCAGGAGGCGCCCGTTCAAACGAGGGCCCGTTGTGCCCGCTCCATGGAAGCCGATGGCGCGCGAGGCTCACCTGCTGGTGGCAGTACTTCGGCGGCCTGCTCAGGGGTGCGATGGGTGATGTCGATGGCCAAATTGCCGTGCCCATAAGGTCCCCATTCCGCAGGATCGGTATTGCCGAACATCCCGACGGTTGGCACGCCCGTCGCGCATGCGAGATGCATCACCCCGCAGTCGGCGCTGACGAAGAGACTTGCTGCCGACACAACGCTTG
>JBDSXV010000253.1:0-14317 GCA_039926025.1 Dokdonella sp. | reverse complement strand
CGGCTTCAGCCGCGATGCTCTTTTCACAAGAGCATCGCGGCTGAAGCCGCTCCCACAAAGCAGTTCCGCTTCAGCCCTTCCCCTCAAAAGGGTGAAGAGGCGCGCTTGCGAACCATTGGCCCGCAATCCGATAAACGCCCGATGGCTGCGCATGAGGGCCGCGGAAGGTTGGTCGGAGATTGTGTTCGTTCTCTGAAGAGCATCGCGGCTGAAGCCGCTCCCACAGAGCCGCTCTCGCGCGCAAATTATTGCGTTGCGACCACGCTCCGGCTGTAATGGCGAGCTATCGATCCCGCATCCAAGGAATTCCGATGTCTGTCGTGCGCATGAGTGACCTCGATCTTTCCGGACGCCGCGTGTTGATCCGCGAAGATCTGAATGTGCCGATCGAAGGCGGGCGCATCACCTCGGAGGCGCGCATCCTCGCTGCGCTGCCGACGATCAGGCTGGCGCTGGAAAAAGGTGCCGCCGTGATGGTCACCTCGCACCTGGGCAGGCCGAAGGAAGGTCAATGGACCGCAGAAGATTCACTTGCGCCGGTGGCGAAGCGTCTGGGTGAGCTGCTCGGTCGCAATGTGCCCCTGATCCGCGACTGGATCGACGGCGTCGAAATCACACCGGGCCAGCTGCTGCTGCTCGAAAACTGCCGCATGAATGTCGGCGAGGCCGCGGACGACGAGGCGTTGTCGAAGAAGTATGCCGCGCTGTGCGATGTGTACGTGATGGATGCATTCGGCACCGCGCATCGTGCGCAAGCGTCGACGCATGGCGCGATTCGCTTCGCCAGAATCGCAGCCGGTGGCCCGCTGTTGATGGCCGAACTCGACGCGCTCGCGAAAGCGCTCGACCATCCGGCGCGACCGTTGCTTGCGATCGTCGCGGGCTCCAAGGTGTCGACCAAGCTGACCTTGCTCGAAACCCTCACCGCGAAGGTCGATCAGCTGATCGTCGGCGGCGGCATCGCGAACACCTTCATCGCCGCGGTCGGGCACAAGGTTGGAAAATCCCTTGTGGAGATGGACTTGCTCGACACCGCGCGCCGCATCATGGCGGATGCCAAGGCGCGCGGCGCCGAGGTGCCAGTGCCGACCGACGTCGTTGTCGCGACCGCATTTGCGGCGGATGCGCCCGCCACGGTGAAGGCGGTCGACCAGGTCGCGGATGACGACATGATCCTCGACATCGGTCCGGAAACGGCCAGGCGTTACGCGGATCTGATCGCGAAGGCCGGTAGCGTGGTCTGGAACGGCCCGGTCGGCGTGTTCGAGTTCGATGCATTCGGCAAGGGAACCGAGACGCTGGCGCGCGCCGTCGCGGCCTCCGGAGCATTCTCCATCGCGGGTGGTGGCGACACGCTCGCGGCGATCGAGAAGTACGGAATAGCGGACAAGGTTTCGTACATTTCTACAGGTGGTGGTGCCTTCCTCGAATTCCTCGAAGGCAAGGAATTACCCGCCGTCACTGCGCTGAAATCGCGCGCGTGAGCCTGCGTTCACACGAACTGGTGCTGTTCGACCTCGATGGCACCCTGATCGACTCCGAGCCCGGCATCACTGCGAGCATTGACTATGCGTTTGCCAAAGTAGGCGCCCAGCCACCGTCGCGCGAGGTGTTGCGCGGCTGGATCGGGCCGCCGTTCTGGCAGACGTTTCCCAGCGTGCTTGGCGACGATCACGCGCGCGTCGAAGCGGCGATCGATCACTATCGCGTGCGCTTCGAGGACATTGGCTGGTCCGAGCACGCGGTTTATCCTGGCATTGCCGAACTGATCGCTGCGCTTGCCGACTCGCAACGTCCGCTCGCGATCGTCACCACCAAGCCGCAACCGCAGGCGCAGAAGATCATCGACAGCCTCACGTTCGGCGCTGCATTCACCCGCGTGTACGGGCCCGACATCAAGGGGCGTCATTGCGCCAAGGCCGAGATGATCGCGCAGGCGCTGTCCGACTTCGGCGCTCACGCACGCGATACCACGATGATCGGCGATCGCCACTTCGATATCGAAGGCGCGCTCGCCAACGATGTGCGTGCGCTCGGTGTCGGCTGGGGCTTTGGAAGTCGGGAAGAATTGCTGGAAGCGGGTGCGAACGCTATCGCGACCCGTCCGGAGGAGCTGCTGTCGCTGCTGTAGTCCGGATTGTGCGAACCCGCCGACGTCGACGCATCGCATTGTCGCGCTGATGCCGTGGGAGTGAATATTGTGGGAGCGGCTTCAGCCGCGATGCTTCTATCGCGAGTTCCACAAACAAAAGCATCGCGGCTGAAGCCGCCCCCACAGACAGTTGCTCCCGCAGGAGCTGCCTCGGACCCGGTGCGGTTCAGTTCAGCACTCGCCGCATTTCTCGGAATCAGCGCTTGGCGTGATCAGTTCAGCGTGATCGTCACATCCACATTGCCGCGCGTCGCGTGCGAGTACGGGCAGATGTCGCGATGCGCGGTATCGACGAGGTCCTGCGCGATGGCGCGATCAATGCCGGGCAGGCTGACTTCGAGCTGCACCTGGATGCCGAAACCGGTTGGTTCGCGCGGGCCGATGCCGACATGTGCGGTGACGCTCGCGTCGGTGATCGCGATCTCGCGCTGGCGCGCGACGAAACGCACCGCACCCTCGAAGCAGGCCGCATAGCCGGCCGCGAACAGTTGTTCCGGATTGCTGCCGGCGCCGCCGGGGCCACCCATCTCCTTGGGTACCTTGAGATCAAAGTCGAGTACGCCATCGCTGCTCTTGACGTGGCCGGCGCGGCCGCCTTTCGCGGTTGCCGTTGCGGTATAGACAATTTTGCTCAGCGTCATCGTGGATCTCCTTGCGGGATTGAAAGGGACACAGTTGGCACATTGTAGTCGCGCCACATCGAACCTGCGGCAACAAGGCGATTGCCTCGCGTATGATCGGGCGGATACCCAGGAGAAAAGGCATGCCAGAGCAGTTGCGCCGCACCAAGATCATTGCCACCCTCGGTCCTGCCAGCGATGGGCCGGGTGCGTTGAAGCAGTTGCTGAGCGAAGGCGTGAACGTGGTTCGCCTGAATCTTTCGCATGGCACGCCTGACGATCATCGCCAACGCGCGGCAGCCGTGCGCGCCGCGGCGCTGGAACTCGGGCACGAAGTGGCCATCCTTGCCGACTTGCAGGGACCGAAGATCCGCGTCGAGCGTTTCGCGAACGGACCGATCCAGCTGGAACCCAATCAGCGTTTTACACTCGACTGCCGCGCAGACGCGGCGGACGGCGATTCGGCGCGTGTCGGTGTCAGCTACCACGACCTCTGGCGTGACGTGAAACCGGCCGACGTATTGCTCCTCGATGATGGCTTGATTGCGCTCGAAGTCGTTGAGGTGGGGGATCAATCGATCCTGTGCAGCGTGCTGCTCGGCGGCAAGCTGTCCGATCGCAAGGGCATCAACCGTCAGGGTGGCGGACTCACGGTCGCGGCGCTATCGGACAAGGATCGCAACGACATCAAGCTGGCGGCCGAACTCGGCGCGGATTTCCTCGCGGTGTCGTTCGTGAAGACGGCCGACGACATCGTGCAGGCGCGCCGCCTGCTGCACGAAGCGGGCGGCAGCGCGGCGCTGGTCGCGAAAATCGAGCGTGCGGAAGCGATAGAGAACCTGACCGAGATCATCGACGCATCGGACGCGGTCATGGTTGCGCGCGGCGACCTCGGCGTCGAGATCGGCGATGCCGAACTGCCGGGCCTGCAGAAGAAGATCATTCGCGAGGCACTGCTGCGCAGCCGCGTGGTTATCACGGCGACGCAGATGATGCAGTCGATGGTCGAGTCGCCGATCCCGACCCGTGCCGAAGTGCTCGATGTCGCCAATGCGGTCATCGACGGCACCGACGCGGTCATGCTGTCGCAGGAAACCGCAGCCGGCAAACATCCGGAAAAAGCGGTGGCCGCGATGCGCCGCGTCTGCCTGGGTGCGGAACGCCAGTTCGAGCCGACTGAAGACCTGACGCCGGGTGCACACCGCCTTGACCGAACCGATCAGGCGATCGCGCTCGCGGCGATGTTCCTCGCGGGACAAGTCGGCGTGCGGGCCATCGTTGCATTGACGGAAAGCGGTGCCACGGCGCAATGGCTGTCGCGCTATCGCTCGATCGTGCCGATCTATGCGTTGTCGCGGAATGCGGCATCGCGCCGCCGCATGTTGCTGTACCGCGATGTCTACCCGATCGATTTCGACGCGCAGGGCGTCGGCCCGACGCAGGCCGCGCGCGATGCGATCCGCCACCTGTTCACCCTCGGCCATCTCGCGGTGGACGACCGCGTGATCGTGACGAATGGCGACCACACCGGCAAACTCGGTGGTACCAATACGCTGAAGCTGCTCAAGGTCGGCCATGCCGGTGTTGCGGAAGGGCTGGGCGATCTGTAACCGCGCAGTGAGGCATTCAGGGTCGGTTTTTCGCCTTGAGGAGGAGCGGCGCTTTTCGTGGCGGCACCCGTAGAATGCACATGCGATCATGCGATCGCCGGATTCGAGGAATACGTCATGCCGTGCCGTCACGTGGTCATCGCTGCCATCGCCATCGCCTGCAGCGGAATCGTTGCCGCGCAGTCCATCGCGCCGCCGAAGGTGGTGGTGCCGGAAAAACTTGCGGGTTACTGGACCATGGTCCATTCCTCGGTCGAGGCGGATGTACCCAACATCGCCAAGAACATCGACCGTCCCGGCTGCGCGACGGTTTCGTTCGTCGTTGGTGGCGACGGAAACACCAGCGGCATCAAGGTGCAGCGTGTCGTACCTGAGGGCGATTTCCGGCAGATCGCCGAAAGCATGGCGAAAAACCTTCACTTCGAGCCGACCATGTCCAATGCGGGTCGCCAGGCCGTGATGAGCTGGCTGATCTTTCCGTTCAACCTGCCCGCTGATCCCACCGCCCGAACCGCCGTGATGCAGCCCTGCGCGATCGACAAGCTCGACGCCAAGTCGACCTGAACAATGGAACGGTCGTGCGCCAGCGATCGCAGATCGACGGGCACGCGCCGGGAAACATGAAGCTGCACTCGTGAACCAGGTCTCCGCCACTGCGTTCAACGTATGCACCGACTGCCGTCTCGCGATGGATGCAGGCGAGGTGCGCTGCACGCGCTGCGGCGGCGCGTTGACCCGCTCGGACCCGCAGCTTTTCATCGGCGAGAGTTTCGGCAAGTACGAATTGCAGGAAGTCATCGGCAGCGGCGGCATGGGCGTCGTGCTCAAGGCGCGCCATCGCACGCTCGACCATCATGTTGCCATCAAGTTGTTGCGTCCCGGCGCGGTGGATGCGCAATTGCGCGAGCGCTTCCTGCGCGAGGCGCGCCTGCTCGCTGGCCTGCATCATCCGAATATCGTCCTCATCCACGACTTCGACGTGTCCGAGTGGGGCGTACCGTACTACGTGATGGAATACCTCGAGGGGCACAGTCTCGCGAGCGAGATCGCACGCTGCCCGCAGGGTCTGGATTGGGCGCGTACCTGCACGATCCTGCACGGCGTCGTCGATGCGCTCGCGTTTGCGCATGCGCGCGGCATCGTGCATCGCGATCTCAAGCCGGACAACATCTTCATCGCGCAGGCGAATGGCGAGGAACAGGTCAAGTTGCTCGATTTCGGCATTGCGCGCTATCTGGAGGAATCCGACGATGACAGCGCGCGCCTGACGCAGGCGGGCTTCGTCGTCGGCACGCCGCTGTATTTTGCGCCAGAGCAGTTCTTCGGCTATCCGGTCACGCTGGCCACCGATCAGTTCGCGCTCGCGCTCATCGTCGCCGAGATGCTGCGCGGAAAACCACTGCGCAGCGGTCGCAGCTTCAGTGAGATCTCCTTCGAAGGCCTCGCGCATTCGGCCACCGACATGTCCACGCGATTGCCTGCGGGCATGTCGCCGGGGGCGACGGCGGCTATCGGGCGCGCGCTCAAGGTCGATCCTGCTGCGCGCTTCGCCGACGTTACAGCGTTCGCGCGTGCGCTCGGACTCGAGCCGGGAACGCCGCCGCCACGCCGGGCGATGCCGCCGGTCCTTGCGCAGACGCGACCCGCGCCGATGGCTGCCGGCATCGCGGGCGATGCTGTTGCCGCGTCGACAACCGTTCGTGCGGTGCGCACGCGCGTGTGGCCGCTCGCTGCGCTGGCGATGCTCGTCGTACTGCTGGCGATCGGGTGGGTTGTGCGCGGTCATTTGTTGCAGCGGCCTGTCGTTGCTGCGTCGGGGTCGCCAGCGTTGACGCCGACGTCGGCATGGTTACACCCGCATCAGGAATTCAACGTGCCCGTCGATGCGCGTGCGGTGCTGGTCCGACACGTCGATGTGGTCGTGCTCGCATCGGCTGATGGCTGGTATCTGCGGCCGCTCGACGCGAGTCTGGAGTCCAGTCGCGTCGTGCTACCTGCCGAACAGCGCCTGCTCGGTCCGCTCGAGGATGGCCGACTCGCGTTGCTCGTCGGCGACATGCTGCGCGCGGTCGATCCTGTCACGCGCGATGCGACCGATCTCGGCCGACTTCCGCCTGGCGTCGATGCGAATTCGGTGCTGCGCGTCGCAGAGGACGGTCGCAGCGCGGTCGCTCGGCAAGGTGATGAGCTGGTTCTGTTCCACCCGGGGGCAAAACAGGGCGCGCAGCACATCGCGTTTCCGCCACAGCCGGGCGGCCCCAACATCGTTGCATTGAGTCGCTCCTATGTGGCTGCCGCGGCGGGGTCGCGCGTGGGCGTGTTTCGCACATCCGATGCAGCTCGCCTACTCGACGAACGGCTCGACCTTGGCGAGGTGAGCGACCTCGCGTTGCTCGATGTGCCGCCGAAACTTGCCGTTGCAGGACGCGAACCCGAAATCCGTCTGCTTTCGCTCGATGGCACGCAACCCGAGCAGACGATCCCCGTCCAGCGAGGTGCGCGCTCGCTCGCCTGGAATCCGGACGGACCCAGTCTGCTCGTCGCGGGCGAAGGCGGTCTTTCGGTCTGGCGAGATCATGCGTTTCTGCCTGAGCACTTTGCGAGCGCCGCGCGACGGCGCGACATGCTGCGCGTCGATGGCGGAGGCGCGTTTGTGCTCGATGGCGAGACGCACCGGCTCGCGTCCTTCGACCTGGGTACGTTGCCGATTGCAGCGAGCTACAAGGTGTCGGCGCAGGAAAGCTGGGCCGTGCACGTGGATGCAGCAAGCGATACGGTGTATGTCGGCGCAACCAACGGAACGCTCTACACGGTGCAGGGCGATCGCGTGAGTGCGCACCCGTTGCATGCCGACGGCGTCACCGCGCTGGCGGGCGACGGGAACTATCTGGCCAGTGCGTCCGACGATCGCACGCTGGCGATCTGGCATTTGCCCGACATGACGATTCAGTGGCGTTCGCGCAGCCACGATTTCCTGATCAACCAGATCCGGCTGGTCGGTGACCACCTGTGGTCGAGTTCTGCGGACGGCACACTCAAATCCTGGCGCTGGCCGACGCTGGAGGAAGACCAGTCGCTCGACTTGCGCGCGTTGACGGGCGCCAAGGACCTGCAGTTGCATGCGTTCTGGATGGACTCCTCATCATCGCACGCACTCGTGGGCACCTGGAACGCCCGCCTGATCGCGCTCGATCGTCGCGATGGCAAATGGATCACCAAGACCTTGCCGATCACCAGCCAGGGCACCTACCACGTGCTCGAATTGCCCAGCCTGCACCTGGTGGTAGTGGAGGGTATTCAGCCGACGCGTTTATACGCCTACGATCTCGATGCGAAGGCGCTTTACGACGTGCCCGATCTGGGCAATGCCTATTTCACGCTGACCGGCGATGGCAGCGGCGACGGCGTACTGCTCGCCGGCCTCGGCGTACTCACCAGCTACCGGTTCGAGCGCAGTGGCAGCGGTTGGCGCGCGCATATCGCGGCGCGCGCGCGCAGCGAGCTTGGGGCGATCAGCGCGGCAGATTTCGACCCGGTCCATCATCGGCTTTGGGCGGCAAACTCGGGCGGTAACCTGTTCGCCATCGACGCCGCCGCATTTCCGCGTACCCCATCTTTCAGTGTTGAATTGGGGGCCGCGGAGGGCCCCTGAGGGCGATTTCTGCAGGTTCCGGGCGATCCTCGGCCAACTCGCCTATAATCCGGCCCCCTCACTTATCCCAGCGGGTCGCTGAATCGCGGCCGCGGCGCCTTTCGTCTACGGAGTGGCAAAATGAGCATCGAAGAGCTTGAAAGCATCGCCCAGGACATGGTTGCGCCGGGCAAGGGCATCATCGCGATCGACGAGTCGACCGCCACGATCAAGAAGCGCTTTGATTCGATCGGCGTGCCGAACACCGAAGAGAATCGCCGGGCTTACCGCGAAATGCTGCTGACCACGCCGCGGCTGGGCGAGCACATTTCCGGCGCAATCCTTTACGACGAAACGATCCGCCAGTCGACCAAGGCTGGCGTGCCGTTCACCAAGGTGATGATGGACGCGGGCATCCTGCCGGGCATCAAGGTCGATCTCGGCGCCAAGTCGCTCGCCGGATTTCCCGGCGAGCTGGTGACCGAAGGCCTCGACGGCCTGCGCGATCGCCTCGCCGAATACGCGCGCCTCGGCGCGAAGTTCGCCAAATGGCGCGCCGTCATCACGATCGGCGAGGACACGCCGAGCGGCACCTGCATCGAAGCGAACTCGCATGCGCTCGCGCGTTATGCAGCGCTGTGTCAGGAAGCGGGCATCGTGCCGATGGTCGAGCCCGAAGTGCTGATGGATGGCGACCATGATCTGGACGTCAGCTACGAAGTCACCGAAGCGACGCTGCGTTCACTGTTCGGCGCACTTTACGAGCAGAACGTGATGCTCGAAGGCACGATCCTCAAGGCAAGCATGGTCATCTCCGGCAAGGATTGCCCGGACCAGGCCGATGTCGAGGAAGTTGCCGAAGCGACCGTGCGCTGCCTCAAGGCCGCCGTGCCGGCGTCCTTGCCGGGCATCGTGTTCCTGTCCGGCGGCCAGTCCGACGAACAAGCGACCGCGCACCTCAACGCGATGAACCAGATGGGCCCGCATTGCTGGCCGCTGTCGTTCTCGTACGGTCGCGCGATGCAGTCCGCTGCACTCACGCTGTGGGGCAAGGACATGCAGGCGAATTTCGCCGAAGCGCAGAAGACGGTTGCGTTGCGCGCGAAGCAGAACGGGCTGGCTGCACTTGGGCAGTGGCGCAAGGGCGCCTGAATCGTTTTCAGTGATGTTCGACGGGCGCCATGCTGGCGCCCGTTTTTTTTGGAGAAACGAATTGGCGATGGAGTTTTCCCGCAGATTGATACTGGCGCTCGCGGCTTCGCTGCCAGCCCTCGCACAGGCGGGGCAGGCCGATGTCTGCCACAGCCCCACGGTGCCGGTGCAGACGATGCCACCGCTGAGCAATACAACCCAGTTCAGCTGTCCACAGGCTGGCAGCCACACGATCCCGGAACTCGCGCAGGCCGGCTGGAAAATCGTGCAGGTCACGCCCATGTCGGACAGCCAATACAACGGCAACTACGAACTCGTCATCCAGAAATGATCGCAACAGCGTTCGCACATGCTGAGCGCTTCGTTGTCGCGCTTGTGCTCGCGGGGATGCCCGCATTCGCACTCGCCGACAATGCGGATGTCTGCGCCAGCCCCGACGAGCCCTACGCAACCGCGCACCCGCTCGCAAATACAACCGTGTTCGCGTGCCTGCAGGCGGGCAGCAAGACGATTCCGCAGCTCGTCACGGAAGGCTGGGAGATCGTCAAGGTGAGCCCTGTCGCGGGCGCTGCGGGTTCGATCCACTACCAGCTGATTGTCCAGTACGGTGAGGCGATATTTCGCAGCGGCTTCGAGCAACCCTGACGAGCAAAACAAAACGCCTGTGGGAGCGGCTTCAGCCGCGATGCCTTTCAGCTTTTTTCGAGAAAACGCATCGCGGCTGAAGCCGCTCCCACAATATCCGCACCGACAAGATCCGCTCCCGCAAGATCTGCTTCCACAAGATCTGCTTCCACAAAATCCGCTGCCTCTAGATCCTTCAGGCATCCGGTTCCGGCGCAGAGGCCGTGAGTCGCGCACCGCGGAAATATCAAACGCGCAAATCCAGACCGCGCCCGCTCTTGCACGCACAAACGAACGCCGTGCTCATCCACACCGGATTGCGCATCGATTCGCCGAAGCACGCGTTCTCCAGCGCCATCAGGATGCCGATGCACGGGTAGTCGTGTGCGACGCATGGATCGAGCACGCTCTGCGTGTGGCGCAACAGCGAAAGAACGAGACGGCTGAACGCTCCAAAAAAGGAATGGACTTCCCGGATCACCCAGCAAGAGCGATGGATTCCAGAGTGGATCGATTTCATCATTTTCAGTGGTAGAAACCACAGCGTCGGCTTCGTCGCGCCATGAGTGTCCATGATTCCATCTCAATCCTTTTCCTGGCGATGAGGGCATATCCTGACAACGTTGGAACGAGCGGCGACTCGCAGTCAGCGGAAGCGTTAGCGCGTCCGGTCGGCTCTCGTCAACCCAGCGACGCCAACCAATCGTCGTCGGATCCTTCGTTCACCCCTTCAAACAGGAATGTCGAAAGATAGCGCTCGCCGGTATCGGGCAGCATCGCCAGCAGCACCGAGCCTTCTGGCGCGGTTTCGGCAACCTTCAATGCAGCGGCAACCGTCGCGCCGGACGAGAGACCGACGAACAATCCTTCTTCGCTGGCGAGGCGTCGTGCCGTGTCGCGTGCAACGACTTCATCGACGGGCTCGATTGCATGCGCGGCGGAACGGCTCAATACATCGGGAAGAAAGTCCGGCGTCCAGCCCTGGATCTTGTGCGGCTTCCACTCGGCGCCGGAAAGGAGCGCCGCACCCGCGGGTTCGCTTGCGATGATTTTCACGTCGGGACGTGCGAGGCGGAGTACTTCGCCGACACCGGTCAGCGTTCCACCCGTGCCCCAGCCTGTCACGAAATAATCGAGGCGGCGGCCGGCGAAATCGCGCAGGATTTCCGCAGCGGTGGTCTGTCGGTGATACGCGGGGTTCGCCGGATTCTGGAACTGGCGCGCGAGGAACCAGCCATGCTTCTTCGCCAACTCTTCGGCAATTCGTACCATGCCGCTGCCCCTTTCGGCCGCTGGCGTCAGGATCACTTTCGCGCCGTATGCGCGCATCAACTTGCGGCGTTCGACCGAAAACGTTTCCGTCATCAATGCAACGAATTTATAACCGCGTGCCGCGCAAACCATCGCGAGCGCGACGCCGGTGTTGCCTGATGTTGCTTCGACCACCGTATCACCGGGTTTGATCAGGCCCTGCTTCTCGGCGTCGAGGATGATCGCCAGCGCGAGTCGATCCTTGACCGAGCCGCCGGGGTTGAAGGCTTCGACCTTTGCGTAGATCTCGACGTTCTTCGGTGCGAGGCGGTGAAGCTTGACGATCGGCGTGCCGCCGATGGTGTCGACGATACTGTCGTAAATCATGTCGAGATCCTGTGCGTTTGAATTCAGGCTGCCTCACGCAGCGGAGCAGGCGGTGCGGCGTCATCCAGTGGCGCTGCACCGAACCAGTGCAGGTGTTCTGCCAGCGCGGCAACCTCACCCAGGATCAGCAGCGCCGGGGACTGTACTTTGTGCGTATTTGCGCTCTCCGGCAACTGTGCCAGCGCGCCGGTGATGACCCGCTGCTGCGGGCGCGAGCCGTTCTCGATCAGTGCGAACGGCGTCGTTGGCGCGCGCCTATGCGCGAGCAGGCGATCGCGCAGACCGTCCAGCTCGCCGACGCCCATGTAGACCGCCAGGGTTTGCCGTTCCTGCGCCAGCGCAGACCAGTCCAGAGTGTCGAGTGAGGCGCGGCAATGGGCTGTCACGAAGCGTACCGATTGGGCATGGTCGCGATGCGTCAGCGGTACGCCGGCGTGCGCGGCGCAGGCGATCGCCGCCGTGATGCCGGGAATGACTTCGTACGGGATCGCGTGTGCGCGCAGGAATTCCAGTTCTTCGCCGCCGCGTCCGAACACGAACGGATCGCCACCCTTGAGGCGCACCACGCGCTGGCCGTTGCGCGCGTGTTCGAGCAGGAGTGCGTGAATGTGTGCTTGTGCGGTCGAATGCTGGCCGGCCGCCTTGCCGACTTCGACGCGCACTGCATCGCGGCGAGCGAGTGCGAGCACCTCGGGGCTGACCAGCCGATCGTGGAGGATGACATCGGCTTCATTCAATGCGCGCAGGCCCTTGAGGGTCAACAGTCCGGGGTCGCCTGGGCCGGCGCCGACCAGCACGACGCTGCCGGGTCGCGCTGCCTGATTTTCGCGCAGGGCGTTCTCAAGCGCAGCCTGTGCCAGCGCCGGTTGTTCACGACGCAGCAAACCGAGGATGCGACCATCGAACAATCGTTCGTAGAAGCGTCGACGTGCGCCGAGGTCCGGATGGCGCGCGCGAATACGCGTGCGGAAGCGAGCGGCGAATGTCGCGAGCGATCCAAGCGCCGGATCGAGCAAGATCTCCAGCCGCTCGCGCAGTTGTCGTGCCAGCATCGGAGCGGACCCGCCGGACGAAATCGCGACGATCAAAGGCGAGCGGTCGACGATCGCCGGAACCTGGAACGAGGACAGCACCGCATCGTCGACGACGTTGGCAAAGATCCGTCGCGCTGTGGCCGCCGCTGCGATGGATCGATTCATTGGGCGATCCGAGGTCGCGGCGATGACCAGCCACACCTCATCCAGCCACGCATCCTGGAATTCGCCGACGCGATGGCCGATGCGACCTTGCGCGACCAGCTGCGAAAGCTGCGCGTTCAGCACAGGCGTCCCGACCGTGACCAGGGCGCCGGCCGAAAGCAGGCTTTCGACCTTGCGCGCGGCCACGGCCCCACCGCCGACAACGAGGACCGCTCGTTGCGTGAGGTCGGCAAACAAAGGGTACAGTTTCATGCGGTTACGATAGTGAAGGCAAGGAGCCGCCACGCTAGGCGCGCGGCAGCGATTGCGGAAATAACTTGTTGTAGCGCGCATATGCTGCGTCGGCATGATGGAAAGCGGATACGCTACGGCCGTATAGACGGCCAAACAATAGTCATATAGGCTAGCAGCACGCTGTCGCATGGTGCGCGGCGATCTCATCCCGGAGCAGGCAATGAAATCCACCGGTTCATATCTCATGTGCTGTTGCTTGTCCCTGCCGTGCGCCCCTGCGAGCCGCCTGCAACTGCCCTTGAGCCTGCCACCATGACCTTGACCCAGCTTCGCTATCTGATCGCCATCGCCGATTCCGGCCTCAACATCACGCTCGCTGCCGAGCGTGTGCACGCAACCCAGCCGGGTCTGAGCAAGCAACTCAAGCAACTTGAAGACGAGCTTGGCTTCAAGCTCTTCACGCGCAAGGGCAAGAGCCTGCATGCCGTGACCGCTGCCGGTGCCGAAGTGCTTGAGCGCGCCCGCATCATCCAGGCCGAATCCGGCAATATCCGCTCACTCGCCGCGAACCTGCGCAATGAAGCGCATGGCGAACTGCGCATTGCGACCACGCATACGCAGGCGCGCTTTGCCCTGCCGAAGCCGATTGCGGCGTTGCGCAGTCGTTACCCTGACGTTGGCGTGCATCTGCAGCCCGGCGGCGATGCCGAAATCCTGCAGCTGCTGGAGCGAGGTCAGTGTGATCTCGCGGTTACCTCCAGTGTCGGGACGCCACCGGCCGCTGGCATGGCGCTACCTGCGTATCGCTGGCAGCGCGTGGTGCTGGTACCGCGCGAGCACAAGTTGGCCAAGCTTGGTCGGCCGCTGACGCTGGCGGATCTTGCAGCGTATCCGATCGTCAGTTATGAGTCTTCGCTGCAGCCTGGGTCCTCGCTGCGCCGTGCCTTCGAAGCTGAAGGCCTGCCGCTGCGGTTGGCGTTCACTGCCCGCGATGCCGATCTTATCCGCACCTACGTGCAAGCCGGTCTCGGCGTCGGCGTGCTCGCCGAAATGGCCGTGCGCGATGACGACGAAGGTCTCTGCGTGTTGCCCATAGAAGGCCTGCTGCCGTTCTGCACGACCTGGATCGTGCTGCGTCGCAATCGCGTGCTGCGCGACTATGCGCTGGAATTCATCGCGCAACTCGCACCGCATATTGATCGTCGTGATGTGCGTCATGCCTTTGACCATGGCATAGAGACGGCGCAGTGGGCGCAGGCGCCGCACTGGCGCGATCTGGGGATTGCGCGTTTGCCGGATTGAGTGGGCGTGCCGCAGATCGCTCTCCACTGGCACTCTTCGTCGAAGTTCAGACACAGGCGGATTCGGCCGCGATGCTCTCCGCGGCATGCACACCATCCCCACCCAACGCCCCCGGCCCTCAGGCGCAGCCTTCGGGCGTTCATCGGCATGCGGAC
>JBDSXV010000252.1:0-31758 GCA_039926025.1 Dokdonella sp. | reverse complement strand
TGCCTAGCCAGCGATCCGCGAGCAGTCCGCCGATCACCGGCATTGCGTATACGAGGCCGCCGTACGCGCCGACGAGGTTGTAGCCGTTGTCGTCCGAAAAGAGGTGGTACTTGGTCAGGTACAGCAGTAGCAACGCCTTCATGCCGTAGAACGAAAAGCGTTCCCACATCTCGGTGAAGAAGCAGATGTAGAGGCCCTTGGGGTGGCCGAAAAATTCAACGGGTGCGAGCGCGGCGGAGCGATCAGTGAGCGCGGCGGGCATGCGGGGTCCGGGCGGCAAGCGTGGCACGCAGTATACCGATGCACGTCAGGGCCATTCCCGTGGCACTCGCACGTCGCGCGCGCGATCTAGTCGAACGCCCCGTGGAAAATACGCTCCTGGATGCGCTCCGCATCGAGACAGCGCAATCGGCCCGGCGCACCACAGTTGCGCAGCAGTGCCAGGTGAGCGCGCAATACGGCTTGTCGCGCCGCTGCGCGGGTCGCGTCGAGGCTGGAGATTTCAAACGGGTCGGTCGTGACGTCGCAATGCTCGAAGCCGGCCGTCGTCGCATCGTTGGGCCAGTCGACGCGCCAGTCGACGAACGCCTGCATCCCGGAATCTTCGAAATCCTGGCAGACGCACCCACGGTGCTTGGTGATCGTCGCCTCGATTGTTCCCGCCACGCTGAGGCGGGTTCTCGCGAGTTCTCCGAAGGAGGCGGGGCGGTGCCTGCGATCATGGCGTGCTCCGCGCGGACAAATGAAAACCCCGGCGGCGCCGGGGTTTTCAGGTGGAAACGAATGACTCAGTGGTGATCGTGGTCTTTGCCGTGACCGTTATCATTGCCGTGATCGTTGCCATGGCCGTGATCGCCGCCGTGGCCGCCATTTTGGCGATTGCCTTGTCCACCCGTTGCCGGGTGCGGGGCGACCATGTGCTGCTGCTGCGCACCGCCGTGACTCGGTGCATAGCCATGCTCGCCGGAACCACCATGCGACCCCTGGCCATGGGCGTAGTTCGGATGCGGAGCCGCAACGGCCTGCCCATGCACCGGGCCACCGTGGTTCACTAGGCCATGCGCCGGGCCACCGTGGTTCACCACGCCATGCGCCGGGCCACCGTGGTTCATCACGCCATGCGCCGGGCCACCATGATTTCCCCCGCCGTGTATCGGGCCACCGTGAATCGGGCCGCCATGCACGGAACCGGCGTAGTTCCCCCCGCCGTGAATCGGGCCGCCATGCATGGAACCGCCATGGTTCCCTCCATCATGCATCGAGCCGCCATGGTTCCCTCCATCATGCATCGAGCCGCCATGCACAAAGCCATGTCCACCGTGGTTGCCGAATCCGCCGCGATAGCCGGGTGGACGCGGTGGCGCGCGGTAACCCCAGCGGTGGTTCGACCAGCGTCCACGGTCGTGATACCACGGTCGGCCACGGTAATAGCTGTCCCAGTACGTGCCGAGCGTGAAAGCGAGAACCGGAATGCCGATGCGCGAACCGTAGTCGGCGACGTAAACGCGTTCGCCGTCGTAGTCGTTCTGCAGGTAGGTGCCCGCAACCCAGCCGCGATCCTCGCCAGCGATCACGTCGCACCAGGTCCAGCCATCGATGCAGCCCTGGATCGACACCGGCTCACCTTCCGGCAGCATCGTGATCGCCGGGTAGTCGATGTCCGGTCCCGCACGCAGGTTCACGCTGGCCGTGACGACACCGTCGTAGGCCTGCGCCGCCACGGGAAGGAAGAGGGCGCCGAGCACCCAGGCAAATCGTTTCATGGCAATACTCCGCACACGCTATGTGTGTGGCATCTGTCTACACGCAAACTCCTGAAAAGGCCACGGGGCGCGCGCAGCCGGTCTTCGCGGGTTCAGCTCGGGGCTGTTGCGGCCGCGTCGCTGCCCCGACTTGGTCGAATCCGGTTCAGCGCTTACCATCGCTGCTTTCCACTCGGGGCCACCCATGAAACCGATCCTGATTAAGCCGATCCTGATCGTGACTGCCTTGGCCGTCGCATCGCCGGCACTTGCCGCAGCGAGCCATCCCTTCGACGTACACGACCTGGTGATGATGGAACGCGTCAGCGATCCGGCACTCGCACCGGACGGCAACACGATCGCGTTCCAGCTACGTCAAACCGACTACGACGCGAACAAGGGCAACAACGGAATCTGGACGGTGCCGTCCGCAGGCGGCGCGTCATCGCGCATCACTGACAAGGCGCTGAGCGCGACCGGTGCGCGCTGGTCCGCCGACGGCGCGAAGGTGTTCTTCCTCGCCGCGAAGGATGGCGTGAACCAGCTCTGGCAGGTCGACGCCAAGGGCGGTGCCGCACATCAGGTCACCTCGTTCGCACTCGACGTCAACAACTACAAGCTCGCGCCCGACGGCAAGCATGTGCTGTTGTCGATCGATGTCTTCACCGATTGCAACGACCTTGCGTGCACGAAGAAAAAGCTCGACGCGACCAAGGCCGACAAGGCCAGCGGCACCGTCTACGACAAGATCTTCGTGCGCCACTGGGATGCCTGGTCCGACGGGCGCAGATCGCAATTGTTCATCGCCGACCTCGGCAGTGACGGCAAGATCGGCAGCGAACCGCGATGGCTGACCAAGGGCATTGACGGTGACGTGTCGTCCAAGCCGTTCGGCGACGAAAATGAATACGCGTTCTCGCCCGATGGCACGACCGTCTACTTCGACGTGCGCATTGCCGGCAAGGGCGAACCGTGGTCGACCAATTTCGATATCTATTCGGTGCCAGCCGACGGTTCGTCCGCGCCGAAGAATTTGACCGCCGCGAACCTCGCCTGGGATGCCAACCCGCTGCCCTCGGCCGATGGCAAGACGCTGTACTACACCGCGATGAAGCGCGCTGGCTTCGAGGCCGATCGCTTCGGCATCATGGCGATGGATCTTGCGACGGGCGACACGCGCGAAATCGATCCGCAGTGGGACCGTTCAGCGTCGCCGATGAAGCTTTCGGCCGATGGCAAGACGCTCTACACGACGACCGACGACTGGGGTGACCTCGCGCTGTTCGGTGTGGATATCGCGAGCGGGAAGGCGACCAAACTGGTCGCCCAGGGCAGTGTGACCGGCTTCGACGTCGGCAAGAAAAACCTCGTCGTCGCGCGTCAGGATTTCAAGCATCCGACGGATGTCTATACGGCTGATGCAAAAGGCAACAGCCTCAAGCAGATCACCCACTTCAACGCCGATCGCCTGAAGGACATCCGCTTCGGCGATGCAGAGTTCTTCACCTTCAAGGGCGCGGGCGGCGATACCGTGCAGGGCTACGTCGTCAAGCCGGTCGGCTACAAGCCGGGGCACAAGTATCCGGTCGCGTTCATCGTGCACGGCGGTCCGCAGGGCGCGATGACGAACGATTTCCACTATCGCTGGAATGCGCAGACGTATGCCGGCCAGGGTTTTGCCGTGGTCACGATCAACTTCCACGGCTCGACCGGCTACGGCCAGAAATTCACCGACGCGATCTCGGGCGACTGGGGCGGCGCACCGCTGGACGACCTCAAGGCCGGCTGGGCTTCGGCACAGAAGAAGTACGCGTTCCTCGATGGCGATCGCGCCTGCGCGCTCGGTGCCTCGTACGGTGGCTACATGATGTACTGGATGGCCGGCGTGTGGAACGAACCGTGGAAGTGCATTGTCGCGCACGACGGCGTGTTCGACAGCCGCATGATGAGTTACTCGACCGAAGAGTTGTGGTTCGACGAGTGGGAACATTCGGGCAAGACCCAGTTCGAGGATCCGGCCCTCTACGAAACCTACAACCCGATCAACCACGTCAAGGACTGGCGCGCGCCATTGCTCGTCGTGCACAGCGACCAGGATTTCCGCATTCCGCTCGAGCAGGGCCTGGCTGCGTTCACCGCCGCACAGCGTCGTGGCATCCCGAGCAAGTTCCTGCGCTTCCCGGATGAGAACCATTGGATCCTCAAGCCACACAACAGCGTGCTCTGGCACGATACGGTCAACGAGTGGCTGAAGCAGTGGACCGCCAAAGACGCGAAATGAAAACCGGCGGCGTCGCGCACGATGCGCGGCGCTGTCATCGACCAACCAGAAGGAGAGTGCCAATGGATGCCTTGCTGAAGAAGACCACGTGTCAGCGGCAACGCGTGCAACTGTGGACACGCGCATTGCTGGCGGGATGCATGCTGGTCACGGGGGCCGCGAGTGCGACGAATTTCCCGGTCAGCGGGACGATCTCGGTCAACGGCAATCCGGGTGCCCTGCCGAGTGGCGGCACGTTTGGAGACTCGACCTACAACACGGCCACCGGCGACATCTCGGTAGGCATGTTCACGTTCCCGCAGTCGACCACGACTTTTTTTTCCCAAAGCGTCGGCGCCAACGTCACGGTGACCTACCAGCTGAGCCAGACGAACACATCGAGCGGGCAGGTGGCAGGAGATGGAACGGCGGCGCTGACCCAGGTACAACTGAAACTGAAAGCGATCTCTGCGGTGGTCGGCGTTGTCCCGGTCGGCTTTGGTGAAACCTGCATCTTCCAGCCGATTGTTCTTGATCTCGCCGGCACCGGCGACGCCACCGGACTCGACTTGGGCAGCAGTGGTTTTGCGATTCCCCAGGTCGGTCCAACAGACTGTTCCGGGTTTGGCAGCCAGGTGAACAGCGGCATCGCGGGCAGCAACAACAGCATCCAGGTGCACATGGACGGCGATTTCACCGCGCCGACGTCGGACCTGATCTTCGCCAACGGATTTGAAGTTCCGGGACGCGCTGGGTGACTCCATTGCTGATCCGCAACGCGCGGATCTTCGCGCCTGCACCGCTCGGCGTTTGCAACCTGCTGCTCGGCGGCGGTCGCATCCTGTGGATCGGCACGGATGCGATGGAGCTACCTGCAGCGCTGGGTCTTGCGACGATGGATCTCGAAGGTCGCCGCCTGATTCCGGGTTTGATTGACGGCCACGTGCACGTGACCGGGGGCGGCGGTGAAGCGGGTTTTCGCACACGCGTGCCGCCGCTCGGGATTTCCCGATTCACGCGCGCCGGCGTCACCGCGGTGGTCGGCCTGCTCGGCACGGACGACACAGCGCGAGGTCCGCGCGAATTGCTCGCAACGCTGTATGCACTGCGCGAGGAAGGTCTCACGGCGTGCGGCTATACCGGCGGCTATCACGTGCCGCCGGCGACGTTGACTGGCAGCGTGCGCGGCGATCTCGTGTTCATCGAGGCGCTGATCGGCGTCGGCGAGATTGCACTCAGCGATCATCGATCCAGCCAGCCGACGCTCGACGAACTGCTGCGCCTCGCAGCGGACGCGCACGTCGCTGGTCTCATGACGGGCAAGGCCGGCATTCTGCATCTGCATCTGGGTGATGGTCCGCGCGGACTCGATCTCGTGCGCCGTGCGCTCGCGCAAAGCGAATTGCCGCCACGTGTGTTCCATCCCACTCACGTAAACCGGCGCAAGACCTTGTTCGAGGAAGCGCTGGAACTTGCCCGCGGCGGCAGCACGATCGACATCACGGCATTCCCCGTCGCGGACGGCGAGGACGCGTGGAGCGCAGCCGATGCCTTGGTCCGCTTTCTCGACAGCGGCGCGCCGGCGGGCCACGTAACGATCAGCTCCGATGCGGGTGGCTGCCTGCCTTGCTTCGACGCGGACGGCCATGTCTCGCACATGGGCGTCGGCGACGCCGGCGCGCTGCTGCAGACGCTGCGCCAGGTCGTTGAACGCGGCGTGCCGCTGGAGCGCGCGCTGCCGGCCTTCACCAGCAATCCTGCGCGCCTGCTTCGGCTCGCGGCCAAGGGCAATCTCCTTGTTGGTGCCGATGCGGACCTGGTAGTTCTGGATGATGCCGGCATGGCGCGGGACGTGATCGTCGGCGGTGTCGTGCATGTGCGAGATGGTCAGTGCGTGCGCAACGGTACCTTCGAGGCGGGCGCATCGGTTTGATGTGCGAGTGCCGGAAGGTGCTCTGAAGTCCTCCCCTTCAAGGGGAGGATCTAGGTGGGGATGGTGCTGGTCGAGTACTGGTTTGTCGTCGGAGTTTCCACAACCTCACACCATCCCCACCCAACCCTCCCCTTGAAGGGGAGGGCTAGCGGCATCCTCGCTCTGAAGTCCTCCCCTTCAAGGGGAGGATTTAGGTGGGGATGGTGCTGGTCGAGTACTGGTTTGTCGTCGGAGTTTTCACAACCTCACACCATCCCCAGCCAACCCTCCCCTTGAAGGGGAGGGCTAGCAGCATCCTCGCTCTGAAGTCCTCCCCTTCAAGGGGAGGATTTAGGTGGGGATGGTGCTGGTCGAGTACTGGTTTGTCGTCGGAGTTTCCACAACCTCACACCATCCCCACCCAACCCTCCCCTTGAAGGGGAGGGCTCGAAGGCAAGAGCTTGAAGGCAAGAGCTTGAAGGCAAGAGCTCAAACGCAAGGACTCGAAGCACTTTTGTGGGAGCGGCTTCAGCCGCGATGCTTTTCCTTGAAACCCAACTCGAATTCGTCCGAGATTGCGGCCCGGCCGCGCTCCGTGTACAGATAGTCCCGTCCTTACCTTTGAAACAGTGAGAGCTACTGCATGTGTCCGAGCAAGGTCCGCGACGGTGAAGAGCGCGGGTGGATCGTCCCCATCGGCGGTGCCGAGGAAAAGGAAAACGACCCGCGCATCCTCGAGCGCTTCGTCAATCTGTGCGGCGGCGCCGACGCTGATATCGTCGTGATCCCGACCGCGAGCCAGCTGGCCGAAACCGGCGGGCGCTACGAACAGATCTTTTCCGACCTCGGCGCGGGTCGCGTCACCGCACTCGATTTCGACACGCGGCGCGACACCGAGGAACGCAATCGTCTTGAGCGCATCGAACAGGCGAGCGGCATTTTCTTCACCGGCGGTAACCAGATGCGCATCGCGACGATGCTCGGAGGCACGCCGATCGCGCGCCTGATCCGTGCGCGCAATGCGAGCGGCGTGCACGTCGGCGGCACCAGTGCGGGCGCGAGCATCCTGTCCGAGCACATGATCGCGTTCGGCAAGGAAGGCTCGTCGCCGACCGCGGGTAGCGTGCGACTCGCACCTGGCCTGGGTCTCACCAACCGCTTCGTGATCGACCAGCATTTCCGCCAGCGCGACCGTCTCGGTCGCCTGCTTGCGGCGCTGGCATACAACCCGTTCGCGGTCGGCATTGGTCTCGACGAGGACACCGCGGCGTTCATCCGTCCTGACAACGTGCTTGAAGTCGAAGGCAGTGGCGCGGTGACGGTGGTCGATGCGGGCGAGTTGCAGTTTTCATCGATGGACCAGGCCGGCGAAGACGATCCCGTCTGCCTGCTCGGATTGAAGATCCATATCCTGATTGCCGGTGCGACGTTCAACCTGCAGACGCGACTGGCAAGTGCCGGGTCGCTCGCGGTGTCAAAGAACACACACTAAGTCCCCCTATCGCTCAGCAGAGAGGTTCCCGCATGCGCATACTCGACCGCTCCGTTTTCGTCGGCCCCTCTCTATACGCGCACTTCCCCGTCATCCGGCTCGAACTGGATCTGGGCGAACTCGAACAATGGCCGACCGGACGCCTCGGCGCGGTCTTCGTCGATGGCCTCGTCGCAGCGTTGCCTGGTCTTGAACAACACGGTTGTTCGTATCGCGAGCCGGGTGGATTTATTCGGCGCATGCGCGAAGGCGAGGGCACCTGGCTCGGTCACGTGCTCGAGCATGTCGCGATCGAAGTGCAGAATGTTGCCGGCGAAGACGTCACGTTTGGCAAGACGCGCAGTGTCGACAAACCCGGTGTGTATTCGGTCGTCTACGAATACACGCAGCGCGAGGAAGGCATCGCCGCCGGCGACCTTGCGCTGCGCCTGCTTAATTCGTTATTGCCCGAGGAACTGCGCACGCACAACAGCGTGCCCGATGGTTGGGAGTGGCCGGTCGCGCGCGACGAATTCATCCGCTACGCGCAACGCCGCGCGCTGGGGCCGTCGACCGCTTCACTGGTGCGTGCCGCCGACGAGCGCGGTATCCCGTGGCTGCGCTTGAACGATCAATCGTTGGTGCAGCTGGGTCACGGCAAGTACCAGCAACGCATCCAGGCGACGGTCACCGGCAAGACGCCGCACATCGCGGTGGAGCTTGCGAGTGACAAGGAGGAGACGAACAAGATCCTCGCTTCGCTCGGCCTGCCGGTGCCGAAGCAGGAACTCGTGCAGAACGAGGAGGGCGCCCTGCGCGCCGCGCGTCGCCTCGGCTTCCCGGTCGTGACCAAGCCGTACAACGGCAATCACGGGCGCGGCATCTCGATCCGCCTCATGAGCGACGATGAAGTACTCGCCGGTTTCGCCTCGGCGCGCGAGCATTCACGCTCGGTCATCGTCGAGAACTTCGTCGAGGGCGACGATCATCGCCTGCTCGTCGTCAACGGCGAACTCGTTGCGGCGACGAAGCGCACGCCGGGCCATGTCGTCGGCGACGGCACGCGCACGATCGCCGAACTCGTCGAGGTCGTGAATCAGGACCCGCGCCGCGGCATTGGCCACGAGAAGGTGCTGACCCGTCTCGAACTCGACGCGCAGGCGACGATGATGATGGACCGCGTCGAGTACACCGCGACGTCGGTGCCGAAGGCGGACGAGATCGTTTACCTGCGCTCGACCGCCAACCTCTCGACCGGCGGCACCGCGACCGACGTCACCGACATCATCCACCCCGACAATCGCGACATGGCCGTGCGCGCGATCCGTGCGATCGGGCTCGACGTCGGCGGCGTCGACTTCCTGTCGCAGAACATCGCCGAGAGCTACAAGACGATCGGCGGGGGCATCTGCGAAGTGAATGCAGCGCCCGGTTTTCGCATGCACGTCGCACCGAGCGAAGGCACGCCACGCGATGCGGCCGGCCCGGTGATCGACATGCTGTTCCCGGCCGGCACGCCCGCGCGCGTGCCGATTGCGGCCATCACCGGCACCAACGGCAAGACCACCACCGCGCGCATGCTCGCGCATATCACCAAGATGGCCGGTTATACGCCTGGCCTTACCACGACGGATGGCGTCTACATCGATGGCCAGCGCACGGTCGAAGGCGACATGACCGGCCCGGTGTCCGCGCGCATGGTGCTGTCCGATCCGCATATCGACATCGCGATACTGGAAACCGCTCGCGGTGGCCTGCTCCGAGCGGGCATGGGCGTACGCGAGGTGAATGTCGGCGCAGTGTTGAACATCCAGTCCGATCACCTGGGCATGAAGGGCATCGACACGCTCGACCAGCTCGCGGAGGTCAAGCGCATCGTGGTCGAGGTCGCGCAGGATTGCGCCGTGCTCAATGCAGACGATCCGAATGTCCTGAAGATGTCCGGCTATACCGAAGCAAAGGTGATCTGCTACGTCACGATGAATCCGTCGCATGCGCTGGTGCGCGAGCACGTGCGTGCCGGTGGACGTGCTTGCGCGCTTGAAGCCGGCGTCAACGGCGCGATGATCACGTTGTACGACAAGGGCAGCCACATCCCGCTGCTATGGACGCACCTGATTCCGGCGACGATGGAAGGTCGCGCGCTGCACAACGTGCAGAACGCGATGTTCGCTGCAGCCACGGCATTTGCGCTCGGCATCAAGCTCGATGCGATCCGCCAGGGCCTGCGCACGTTCGATACCACGTTCTTCCAGGCGCCCGGGCGCATGAACGTCTACAGCGAGCATCCGTTCAAGGTGCTGTTCGACTATGGCCACAACGCGCACGCGGTGTCGGTGATGGCCGATCTCGCGCAACGGCTCGACGTGACTGGACGCCGCATCGTCGTGCTCGCAGGTCCGGGCGATCGGCGCGACGAGGATCTCGTCGCCATCGCCAATGCGGTCGCGGGGCGGTTCGATCACTACATCTGCCGGCGCGACGATTCGCTGCGCGGTCGCGATGGTGACGAAGTGCCGCGCATCATGGCGCGCGCCCTGGTCGCCGCGGGTGTCGCGAAGGACGCGATCTCGGAGATTCCCGACGAGCAGGAAGCGATCGACGCATCCTTGCGCATGGGTCGTTCGGGCGATTTGCTGCTCGTGTTCGCGGACGCGCTCGTACGTTCGTGGAAGCAGATCATAAAGTTCCGACCCGAAGGCGCCGCGGAAGCGATCGCGCCGACGCCGATCGCGTCTCCGACAGCGGCCGAGGAGCCGGTGTTCGACGAAGCGAGCTTCGCTGCACTCGGCGGTGTCGTTCGTGACGAACGCGGCATCCATCTGTCGCGGGAGGGCGAAGACTGAACGCTGCGCCTGCTTCACTGCCGTTCGACGATTCGCGCCGCCTCACCGGGTTCAATCTCTACTTCGCCGACGTCGGCGCGGTACTCGAAACCGTCGGCGTCGACATCAACGAAGCCCTGCTGGGCGAATGGAGCGCGCGTGTCCGACGCATGCGTGCCGAACTTGGCTGGCCCGATGCCGCCATCGTCGCGCGTACACATGTGCGTGGTGCTTCGCTGGCGCTTGCGGCGCCGCTCGACCAGTTGTTCACGGCAACCGAAGTCAACGAATGGGCGCTGACGTCTTCGCAGTTTTCCTTCTCCCTCCGGGATCGAAGCCGCCTCCAGCGGCTGAGGATGCCCGAAGGGCAGATGAGGGAAGAATCCTCAGATCGCGTCGCATCCTCGCAGATCGAAAGGGAACTCCCCTTTGATGACGAAACCCTGGCCTTCGTCCGAACTCTGCGCCGCGACTCCACCAATGCGGAACACCTCATGTGGGGGTTCCTGCGCAACCGTCGCGTGCGAGGTCAGACGTTCCGTCGCCAGCACGCTATCGATCCCTATGTGCTCGATTTCTATTGTCATGAATTGAAGTTGGCCATTGAGCTGGATGGAAGCCAGCATTGGAATGCGGGAGGTGTGACGCGTGATGGGCGTCGGGATGAGTTCATGGCGGAGCGGGGTATTTGCACGTTGCGGTTTTGGAACAATGATGTGCTGCAGCGCTTGGAAGAGGTGCTTGCTGCCGTTTGGAATTTTGCCGAAAAGCGATCGGTCGAGGGCGGAATCTCGGATGTGACTCTGCTTCCCTCAACCGCCCTGCGGGCACCCTCAGCCGCAGTAGGCGGCTTCGATCCCAATGGGAGAAGGGAAGAGGCGTTGCATGCGCCGGGCCATCCGGCGGCATGGGACGAGGAGTCCGCGCTGCACACCTTGCGTGCCTTCGCGCTAGCAGAGCGCAATCCGGCACTTGTGGCATTGGCACATGCCGCACAGACACGTGGGCTGACCGTTCTCATCGACGACGACACGATTTCGCTCGGTGTGGGCGATGGCGCGCGCGTGTGGCCGCTCGCGCAACTACCATTGCCCGCATCGGTCGACTGGAATGCACTGCATGACGCGCCGATCGCGCTGGTGACGGGCTCGAACGGCAAGACGACGACGACGCGGCTGCTCGCCGCGCTGCTGCGCGCGCATGGCTTGAATACCGCGCATACCTGCACCGATGGCGTCTTCGTCGGCGACACCGCGCTTGCGGCGGGTGACTATTCCGGACCGGCCGGCGCACGCGTCGCATTGCGCGCGCCGCATGTCGAGGCGGCTGTGCTGGAAACCGCGCGCGGCGGCATCCTTCGTCGCGGCATCGCCGTGCAACATGCGGACGTCGCGATCGTCACCAATGTCAGCGACGACCATTTCGGCGAGTACGGGGTTCACGATCTCGATGGTCTAGCGGCGGTCAAACTCGGTGTCGCCGGCACGCTGGGCACGCTCGGGGTGCTCGTGCTGAATGCGGACGATGCCCAGCTCGTTCGCCACTCCGCTGCATTGCGCGTCCGTCAGGCGTGGTTCGCGTTCGATGCGGATGCGTCGTGGTTGCAGGCGCGGCGCGCGCGCGGTGATGCGACCTGCGGTGTGCGCGAGGGACATCTGCTGCTGCAATTCGATGGCGTCGAGGACGATCTTGGCGATGTCGCCGCGATGCCGCTCACGTTCGATGGCGCGGCACGTTACAACATCGCGAACATTGCGGCCGCAGCGCTCGCCGCGCAGGCGCTCGGCGTTCCTGTCGAGACCATCGCCGCCGTGCTCGCGCACTTCGGGGCGGGACGCGACGACAATCCGGGGCGCTTGCAGCACTGGGCGATCGGCGGCATCGATGTGTTCGTCGACTACGCGCACAACCCCGATGGTCTGCGCGGCTTGCTCGATGTTGCAGCGAAAGCGCGCACCGGTCGCCTCGGTCTCCTGCTCGGGCAGGCCGGCAATCGCGAGGACAACGAGATTCGCGAACTCGCCGTCGTGGCCGCTGAATTCAAGCCCGACCTGATCGTGCTCAAGGACATCGGCGGCATGCTGCGCGGTCGCGCCGATGGCGAGATTCCGGCGCTGTTGCGTGAAGTGTTGGCGCGACAAGGGACAGCGGATTCAGCGGTTGTCGAACGTCTCGACGAATATGCAGCGGCGCGCGAACTGCTTGCCTGGGCGCACCCGGGCGATGTGCTCGTGCTACCCATCCACGGCAGTGCGACGAAGCCGAAGGTGGCGCAACTGCTCGACGGGCTGCAGGTGCGCGGCTGGCAAGCCGGAGCGCTGCTGCCGGAAAGCTGAGCGGGATCCCGCTTCATCCAGGGAACGCGCGGCCCATGGTCTTCTGGGAGGCGTCGTTGAAGGCGTATGCTGGTGCCCGGGCTACCGGGGAAAACCGTCATGCGAACGATCGCAGTGCTGTTGGGTCTGCTCTCATCCGTCGTCTGTGCCGAACCGCCCGCGGGTGGCGGAGGCTTGCCGCATCCAGCCAGCGACGAACTCACAACCATGCAGCGCGAGCGCATCGATGCTCAATTGGTGCGCAACGTCGCAGACCTTCAACGCTCAGGCGTGCTCGCCTCGACCCCCCCGCCGTTGCTGGCACCGCAGCAAGCGGGCTTGCAGTGGCCGCTGCGCGCCGTCGCAGGCTATGCCGACCCGGGCTATCACGGCATTTCCAACTTCGTCGACCTCAACAGTGCGGTGCCGAATCAGTTGCTCGACTGGAATTGCGGAACGCGCACGTACGACCAAGCCGGCGGCTACAACCATGCCGGAATCGATATTTTCCTGTGGCCGTTTCCGTGGCTGATGATGGACCAGCAGGCCATCGACATCATCGCCGCGGCGCCCGGCACCATCATCGGCAAGGTCGACGGCAATGACGATCGCAGCTGCCCGAACAACTACTCGGCCGACTGGAATGCGGTCTACGTCCAGCACGGAGACGGCACCGTCGCGTGGTACGGACACATGAAGAAGCTGTCGCAGACGAGCAAACCGATCGGCTCGACGGTCGCTGTCGGCGAATTCCTCGGCAAGGTCGGCAGCGCCGGATTCTCGAGCGGCCCTCATCTGCATTTCGAGAACCACTCGGCGCTGAGCAACTACACGATCCTCGAGCCGTTCCATGGCGCCTGCAATGCGCCGGCATCGCTGTGGGCGCAGCAACGGCCGTACTACGACTCGGCGCTGGACAAACTTTCAACGCACAGCGCGGCGCCGGACTATCACGGTACCAATTGCCCGAACCCCATCGACGAGACACCGAATCTTTCGGATCGTTTCCTGCCCGGCCAGACCGCCTTCCTCACCGGGTTTTATCGCGACCAGCTCGGGCCGCAGGTGGCCAACTATTCGATCGTGCGCCCGGACGGCAGCGTGTTTTCCTCGTGGACCTTCAAGCTCTCCGACGTACCGGCGGATCCTTACTACGCAGCGTCTTACTGGTACTGGAGTCGGCTCCTGCCGGGGAACGCGCCGCCCGGTCTGTGGCACTTCCGTGCGACGTACGAAAACGTGACCTACAACCATGATTTCATGGTCGGCGACGTGATCTTCGCGAATGGTTTTGATGGCTGAAACCTGGTTCGATCCGGACTGCGCACCCTAGCGGGCACGTCGAGGTTTGCGGTATCGACAAAAAAGTATCGCGGCTGAAGCCGCTCCCACAAATGCGACACATGGTGGGAGCGGCTCCAGCCGCGATGCTCTTGCTCTTGCTTCAATCTCCCAGCAAGTAGCTGCAATGGTTGTAGGAGCGGCTTCAGCCGCGATGCTGTAGCTCTTCTTTCAAGCCCGTGAGAATTCGCGGCAATGGTTGTAGGAGCGGCTTCAGCCGCGATGCTGTTGCCCTTGCTTCAATTTCCCACAGCAAGTGGCTGCAATGGTTGTGGGAGCGGCTTCAGCCGCGATGCTGTGGCTCTTTTTCCAAGCTCCCAAGAAATCGCAGCAATGGCTATGGGTGCGGCTTCAGCCGCGATGCTGTGGCTCTACTTTCGAGCCGCCTAAGAATTCGCAGCAATGGTTGTAGGGACGGCTTCAGCCGCGATGCTGTTGCTCTGCACCAACCTCCCAGCAAGTGGCTGCAATAGTTGTGGGAGCGGCTTCAGCCGCGATGCTGTGGCTCTTCTTTCAAGTCGCCTAAGAATTCGCAGCAATGGTTGTAGGAGCGGCTTTAGCCGCGATGCTGTCGCTCTGCACCAACCTCCCAGCAATGGGCTGCACGGTTGTGGGAGCGGCTTCAGCCGCGATGCTGTGGCTCTTTTTCCAAGCTCCCAAGAAATCGCAGCAATGGTTATGGGTGCAGCTTCAGCCGCGATGCTGCGGCTTTATCAAACCCCAAGAAATCGCAGCAATGGTTGTGGGAGCGGCTTCAGCCGCGATGCCCTTGCTCTTCCTTCAGACTTCAAAAAAAGCTGCGGCATCGTAGGAGCGGCTTCAGCCGCGATGGCGTCCCTCAGGATTCCAACGGACTTCGTGTGTTCGGCGACTGCACACCCGCGTGCCGCTGCTCAAGCTCACCGACTATATCGGCGAGGCGCAGATCGGCACCCCTCAGCAGCACCAGCAGATGGAACAGCAGGTCCGCTGCTTCGCCGCGCAATGCTTCACGATCGCCTGAGACAGCGGCGAGCGCGACCTCGACGCCTTCCTCGCCAACCTTCTGCGCGCGGCGCGCCGGCGTGCCTACGAGCAGCTTCGCGACATAGCTCGATGCGGGATCGGCGCTCGCGCGTCGATCGATCAGGGCTTCCAGTTCGTTGAGCCACGGCTGTGAACGCGCCTGACCATCGAAGCAGCTCGACGTACCGCGATGGCAAGTGGGGCCCTGCGGCAATGCCTGCACGAGCAATGTATCGCGATCACAATCGGCGGCAATCGACACCACGCGCAGCACGTGGCCCGAGCTCTCGCCCTTGCGCCACAGGCGCTGCTTCGAGCGCGACCAGAAATGCACTTCGCGGGTCTGCTCGGTCAACGTCAGCGCATCGCGATTGGTATAGCCCAGCATGAGCACGCGACCGTCGTGCGCGTGCTGCACGATCAACGGCAACAGGCCATCGCCCTTTTTCCAGTCAACGGAGTCAATCATTGCGTCACTCATGGCCGCACCACGATGCCGCGTGCGGCGAGATAGCGTTTGAGGTCACCGATACGGATTTCTCCACTGTGGAAAACGCTCGCGGCAAGCGCGGCGTCGACACCGCAGTGCTCGAACACATCGGCAAAATGCTCCGGTTTTCCGGCGCCCCCCGATGCGACGAGGGGCAGGGTCGTCGTCGCGCGAACGGCGTCGAGTTGCGCTCGCGCGTAACCGCCGCGCACGCCATCGCTGCGGATTGAATTGAGCACGATCTCGCCGGCACCGCGATCGGCGACTTCACGCACCCAGGCCAGCAGGTCGCGGCCGCTGTCGCTGGCGGCTTCAGGCTTGCCGCTGTTCGCGACCACGCGCCATTGCGACGTCTGCTCGGTACGCGCGTCGACGTCGATGCCAATCACGACGCACTGGCTGCCAAAACGCGCGGCCAGTTCTTCGATCAGCGCCGGCCGCGCGAGCGCGGGGCTGTTGACCGAGACCTTGTCGGCGCCGGCGGCAAGCACGCCTTCTGCATCGGCGACCGAGCGGATGCCGCCGGCGACGCAGAACGGGATATCGAGTTCGCATGCAACGCGTTCGACCCAGGCGGGGTCGACCGTGCGTCCGTCAGGGCTGGCAGTGATGTCGTAGAAAACAAGCTCGTCCGCGCCTTCGCCAGCGTAGCGTCGAGCGAGTTCGACGATGTCGCCAACCACGCGATGATCGCGGAACTGCACGCCCTTGACGACGACGCCGTCGGCAACATCGAGGCAGGGAATCACGCGGCGCGCGAGCATGCGAGCTCCTCCAGTGCGAGCGTGCCTTCGAGCAGGGCGGTGCCGGCGACGCAGGCATCGACGCCGGTTGCACGCAAGGCGTCGACATCGGCGCGATTGCGCACGCCGCCCGACGCGATCCACGTGAGTTGCGGCCAGCGCGCGGCGAGCATGCGATAGAGGGTCAGGTTCGGCCCGGCGCCCATGCCGTCCTGCGCGATGTCGGTGGTCAATACATGGCGCAGGCCCGCGTGGGTGAAGCGCTCGAGTAGCGCGGCGAAATCCGCATCACTCTCGGCCTGCCACGCGTCGATTGCGGGACGCCAGCGTCCGTCATCGCCAAGGCGCAGGTCCATCGCGAGGCATAACCGTTCGGGCCCGAAGGTCTGCAACCAGCTCTCGAAGGCTTCCGGTTCGCGCATCGCTACGCTGCCGACCACCACCCGCGCGACACCCGCCGTGAACAGATGCTCGACATCCGCGTGCGTGCGGACGCCACCGCCCGCCTGCACGCGCAGTCCGCTTCCGGCGATGCTCGCGAGCAAGGGGATTTGTGCCGGCCGTCCCGCGCGCGCGCCGTCGAGGTCGACCACGTGCAGCCACACTGCGCCCGCCTGCCGATAACGTTTGGCGAGTGCGACTGCATCGTGATCGAAATGCCGGGTCTGTGCGAAGTCGCCCTGGCGCAGACGCACGACGCGCCCTTCGCGCAGGTCGATGGCGGGAATGATTTTCATGTGAGGCCGAAAAAGTTCGTCAACAGGCGGCGACCGGCCGTCGCGGATTTCTCCGGGTGGAATTGCGCGCCGCAGACGTTGCGATCGGCGACGACTGCAGCAAACGCCGTACCGTGCTCGCAATGCGCAATCGTCTGCACGGTTGTCGCCGCCGCATAGCCATGCACGAAATAGAACCAGTCGCTCGCGCCGAGGCCCGCAAGCAGCGGATGCGCCGGCACATCGGCGGTGATCTGGTTCCAGCCCATGTGCGGCCAGCTCGGCGCGGGTGGCAGGCGTTGCACGCTTCCGCGCAACAATCCAAGACACTGTGTTTTCTCGAAAGCAGGCGATGCGTCGGCTGCAAAGCCCTCCCCGTCAAGGAGAGGGTTTGGGTGGGGATCGCGTGCGTGACGCGACGATGCGCCTGGTATTTCTTCCGACGTTTCATAGAGCAATTGCATACCAAGACAAACACCCAGCAACGGTTGCGAAAGTTTCGTCAGCACCGCATCCAGCCCCCGCTCGCGCAGCCCGTGCATCGCCTGAGCCGCCGCACCGACACCTGGCAGGATCACATGCGTCGCATTGCGGATGCGCGCCGGGTCGTCGCTGACCTCAGCCTCAACACCGACGCGCCGACACGCTTCGCTGAGCGAACCGAAGTTCGCGCCTCCCGCTGCGACGATGACGGCGCGCGTGCTCATGCGCTCGCACTCGCCGCAAGCATGCCCTTGCTGCTTGGCACGTCATCGCCATCGCGCCGCACGGCTTGGCGCAGCGCGCGACCGACTGCCTTGAAGCAGGCTTCGATCATGTGATGCGCATTGTCGCCGCGTACGCTCAAGTGCACGTTCGCACCGAGTGCATCGGCGAGGCTGCGAAAGAAATGCGGCACCAGTTCGCTCGGCAAGGCACCGACGCTCTCGCGCGGAAAGCTTCCCTCGAACACGAAATACGGTCGGCCGGACAAATCAATGGCGACCTGGGCGAGCGCCTCGTCCATCGGCAGGGTGAAGCCGTAGCGGCCGATGCCGCGACGCTCGCCGAGTGCTTCGCGCAAGGCCTGACCCAGCGCGAGCGCGGAATCCTCGACCGTGTGGTGCTCGTCGATGTGCAGATCACCCTCGCATCGCAGCGTGAGGGCGAAGCCGCCATGCACGCCGAGCTGTTCGATCATGTGGTCGAGAAACCCGACGCCCGTCGCAATGATCGGGCGCGCTGTGCTGTCGAGATCCACCTCGACCTCGATGCGCGTCTCGCGCGTGGCGCGCGCGACGCGTGCACGGCGTGGCGCATCGAGCAGCAGGTGGGCGATGGCGCGCCAGTCCAGCTCCGGACCAATGCGGATGCCGCGAATGCCGAGATTGCGCGCGAACTCCAGATCGGTTTCGCGATCGCCAATCACGGCGCTGCGTTCGCGATCGAGCTGGCCAGCACCGAGATAGTGACGAACCAGGCCGACGCCGGGTTTGCGCGTCGGCGCATGCTCGGCGGGGAGACTCGGGTCGATCAGCACTTCGCGAAAGCGAATGCCTTCGCCGGCAAGGATATCGAGCAGGAGTCGCTGCGGACCCACGAACGTTTCCTGCGGAAAGCTCGCCGTGCCAAGACCATCCTGATTGCTCACCATCACCAGTTCATAGCCGGCATCGACGAGGCGGCGCAAGGCGGCAATGGCGCCGGGTACGAGTCGGAACTTCTCGTACGCGTCGATCTGCTGATCGGCCGGTTCCTCGATCAGGGTGCCGTCGCGATCGACGAACAGTATCTTTGCTGCGCTCATCGTGCTTCTCCGGCGAGCGCGACGAGCAGGGCATCGTTTTCGTCCGGCTTGCCGATCGTGATGCGCAGGCAATTCGCAAGACCCGGCTGTGTCGAGAAGTCGCGCACCAAAATGCCGGCGGCAAGCAGGCGCTCGAATGCGGCGCGGGAATCGTCGAAGCGCACGAGCAGGAAATTCGCGGACGACGGCCATACCTTGCGCACGAACGGAGACAGCGCCAGCATTTTCCCCATGCGCTCGCGCTCGTCGACCAGGAGGGCGATGCGCGCCTGCGTACGCAGCAGCGCGTTTGCATCGAGCGCCGCGAGCGCCGCACGCACACTCAACGTCGGCAACGGATATGGCGCCGCGATGCGGCCGACCAGTTCGATGATCTCCTCGCGTGCGATCAGCGTGCCGAGGCGCTCGCCGGCCAGCGCATGCGCCTTCGACAGCGTGCGCAAGACGCCGACGTTTGCATGACGCTCAATCAGCGCACTCGCGCTCGGCACGCCGGCAAACTCGACATAGGCCTCGTCAACGAGCAGCAGGGCGCGGCCGGCAAGTGTGGCTGCCAGCTGTTCGATGAGCTGGCCGTGGTAGAGCGTGCCCGTCGGGTTGTTCGGCGAACAGACGATGACGAGCTTGGTGTCGTCGTCGCACAGATCAAGCAACTTTTCCGGGTCGAGTGCGAAATCGTCGTCGGCGTCCAGCGCGAGCGCGCGGTAGTCGGCGCCCTGCAGGGCGGACCCGATGCGATACATGCCGAAGGTCGGTGCGAACGCGACGACGTTGTCGCGCCCGGCGCGGCAGAACGCGCGCAGCAGCAGGTCGATCGCCTCGTCGCTGCCGCGGCCAATCCACAGCTGCGCCGGGTCGGCTCCATACAAGGCAGCGAGACGCGCGCGCAGATCCGCCGGTTGCGGCGATGGATAGCGATTGAGGCCGGCATCGATGTCGACGCCTTCCTCGCGCAGGTCCCACGGTGACTCGTTCGCGTCGAGGCGAATGCGTGCCTCGAAGCCAGCACGTCGTGCCGAGGCATAGGGTTTGAATGCGGCAAGCTCCGGCCGCGCGCGGGCGAGCAGGCTCATGCTTGCACCTGTTGAGCCCTCCCCTTCAAGGGGTGAGCCGGGATTTCGCGCGGCACCGTCGCGCGCCGGCGAACGGCTGCACATGGATGTGCAGACCGGGCTTTCGAGGGCAGGATGCCCGACGGTTGGGTGGGGATGGGGTTCTGGCAGCGCTAACTTCGCGAGGCGCACATCCACCGCACGCGCATGCGCTTCGAGGCTCTCGGCACGCGCCAGCACCATCGCGTCGCCGCCAATCGCACGCAGGCCTTCGGCGCTGAGCTCCTGCACGTTGACGCGACGCAGGAAGCTGTCGACGCCGACGCCGCCGAACGCACGTGCGAACCCGAGCGTCGGCAGCACATGGTTCGGACCGGCGCAGTAGTCGCCGACGGTCTCCGGCGACCATGCGCCGAGGAAGATGCTGCCGGCGTTGCTGATGCCGGGCAGCAGCGCACGTGCATCGTGCGTGTTCACGATCAGGTGTTCCGGGGCATAGCGTTCCGATACCTGTACCGCTTCGTCGAGGCTCGCAACGCGGATCAGGCGCGCATGCGCAAGTGCGGCGAGCGCGATCTCGCGACGTGGCAGCAGCGCAACCTGCGCGGCGACTTCGCGCGCGACGGCGGCGAGCAGGCGTTCGCTTGGGCTCAGCAGCAACACCTGCGAGTCGGCACCGTGTTCGGCCTGTGCCAGTAGATCAGCGGCAACGAACGCAGCATCGGCGCTGTCATCGGCGATCACCAGCACTTCGGAGGGTCCCGCCGGCATGTCGATGGCGGCACCCTCGGGATCCGCGGCGACTTCGAGCTTGGCTGCGGTGACCCAGGTGTTGCCTGGACCAAAAAGCTTGGCGCAGCGCGGTACGGTTTCGGTGCCGTACGCCATCGCACCGATTGCCTGTGCGCCGCCGAGCTTGAACACGCGCGAGATGCCGCACAGTTTCGCTGCAACGAGGATCGATGGATCGGCGCTGCCATCGCTGCGCGGCGGCGTGGCCAGTACGATCTGCGTGCAGCCGGCCAGGCGCGCCGGTACGCCGAGCATCCACACGGTCGAGGGCAACGGCGCACTGCCGGCGGGTGCGTACAGGCCTACACGATCGATCGGCCGGATCACCTGCTCGCAGCGCACGCCAGGCGCGGTGTCGACGCGCAACGGTGCGGGCAGCTGTGCTGCATGAAACGCCTCGACGCGCGCAATCGCGCTGCCCATGGCGGCGCGCACACCGGCATCGACGCCGGATTCGGCGGCTGCAAATTCGCTGTCGGTCACCTCGAAGCGGTCGAGCGTGCAGTGATCGAAACGTGTGCCGAATTCACGCAAGGCCTCATCGCCGCGTGCGCGCACGGCGGCGAGGATGGCGCGCACGGCATCGAGCTGGGTCGCGTCGCGCAGTTGTCGCGGGCGCGACAGCGCGGCGCTGCGCCCGGCTTCGTCGAGGGCGGACCAGTCGATGACGGCAAGGTCTGGCGCGGTCATGCGAGCATGCGCTCCACGCTGAGTACCATCAGGCTGCTCGCGCCAAGGCGCTTGAGCTCTTCCAGCTGCTGCCAGTCGAGCGTGCTGCACAGCGCCTGCATGGCAATGTCGTCGGGGCGCCCATCGAGGCTGAGCACGCTGGGCGCGTCGCGCGATGGCAGCAGGCGCGTGATCGCCTGCAGCGCCGACCGCGGTGCCTGCAGCATCAGCAGGCGCACGCCGTCGCCGGAACGTGCGCCAGCGATGCGCGCACACAGTCGCTCGATCTGCAGTGCGGTCGCCGCGCTGTGCGTACGCGGACTCGATGCGAGCACCGCTTCGCTGTGCATCACGTCGACGAGTTCGTGCAACTGGTTCGCGGCAAGCGTCGCCCCGCTGGAGACGAGGTCGCAGATCGCGTGCGCCTTGCCCAGCCGCGGCGCTATCTCGACCGAGCCGTTGAGCAGGACGACTTCGGCGCTGATGCCTTGCTTGTCGAGCCAGTCGGCGAGCACGGCGGGGTAGGACGTTGCGATGCGCAAACCGGCGAGATCGTTTGCGCTCTCGATCGGTCCGCCGTCCGGGACGGCGATGGCGAGGTGGCAGCCACCGAAACCGAGCGGCTGCAGTTCTGCCGGCGCCGGTTGGCCCGGGGTCGCGAGGCTTTGTTCGGTGAGGACGTTGCGCCCGACGATACCCAGTTCGCAGCTACCCTCAACGAGCAGGCCCGGGATGTCGTCGTCGCGCACCAGCAGCACGTCGACGGGCATGTTTTCGCCGTACAGGAACAGCTTGTCGCGACTGGAACGGAACACGAGGCCGGCGCGGCGCAGCAGATCGAGCGACGGCTCGGCCAGGCGTCCGGATTTCTGCACGGCGATGCGCAGTCGATCGCGGGTCTCGTTCATCGTGCGCTCCGCGTGGTTTTGGTGGCTGCCGTCTTGCGCGGCGGTCGCGTGCGCGACGCCGCAAGCGCGTAGCCGCCCGAGCCTTGTTCGAGACAGCGTGCGACGCGCCCGATCGTGGTGATGCTGACCGCGGTCGCGTCGTGGATCTGCCAATAGGGCTCGCCTGCGAGCAGGTGTGGCACCACGCTCCAGCGATCGCGCATGGATTCGCGTTCGGCCGGCGTGCACAGGTCGTCGAGGAAGGCGCGGGCCTCGGCGACGCTGCGCAGGGTGAGCAGGGCTTCGCACAGCGAGCGTTCGGCGCGGTTGGAGTCGAATTCTGGTTCGAGCTGTCTGCGTTTCATTGTTTTGATGTATTAACGCGTTAGTACGATAATGCAGACTATCGGGCGAGCGGAGCGACGTCAAGCCGAGGGTCAGGCTGCCGTGCACTGTGCTGAAGCGCGGGGGTATCGATCCTCCCGGCGCATCGACTTCGCTTGGCTGCGCAAGCTGCGCCCGGTGCGAACGGGACGTGCAACGGCGGTTCGACATGGATCCGTTCGCCACGAGCCATTCGTCGGGCTCTGGACAGGCTCAATCGCACCGTGTCGCGGTCGAAGGGCATCCAGCGCGCCGCGCCTGGACTCAAGGCCGCCCCCATGGGGTCATGCGCTCGGGCGGGAGCGCGACTTTCATGCGGATGCGCGCAGGCTATCGCGTTGCCACCGGAATGCGGGATCATTGCCGGCTTCCCGCCGGTGTCGTCGGGGACGGAATCGGGGAAACCAACCATGGATGTGCTTCGGTGGCTGCTGCGCCTGCCTGTGCTCGCGCTGCGTGGTCTGGCTTCGCTGCTGCGCGCACTCTGGCGTGCCTTCGTGTGGCTGTTCTCCGCCCTGTTCGGCGAGGTCACCTGGTCGGCGCCGCGCTGGCTGCGCTCGACCGGCGCGAGCGCTGCTTCGTTCGGTCGCGCGCTACAACGTCGGCCGGCTCGCAGCGGCGGCATCGCGGCGGCAGTCTTGCTGCTCGGGCTTGGGGCATGGCAGGGAGCGCTCTGGTGGAAGAATCGGCCGCACCCGCCCGAGCCTGTCGCAATCACTTTGCACGCGGTTGCGCCCCCGGCGACGCGTTACGACCTCGATCCAGTCGAGGTTGCACCGCTGACCATCAATTTCTCCGGTTCGGTCGCGCCGCTCGACAAGGTCGGAAAGGCGCCCGGCGATGGCGTGGCCCTGCAACCGGCACTCGCGGGCAGCTGGCTGTGGAGCAACGATCGCACCCTGACCTTCGCGCCCAGTGCCGACTGGCCGGTCGGCCAGCATTACGACGTCGTCATTGATCGCGCGACTGCGCTTGCGGCGCAGGCGTATGTGCCCGACCTGAAGCTCGGCTTCGACAGCGCGCCTTTCCAGGTGACCGTCGCGAGCAGGGAGTTCTACCAGGACCCGCAGGACGCCGCGCTCAAGAAAGCCGTGTTCCAGGTCCACTTCAGCCATCCCGTCGATGGCGTCGAATTCGAGAAACGCGTCGTGCTCACGCAGGCGACGCCGAAGGGCGCGGCCGCGCGCAAGTTCGTCGTCAGTTACGACCGTCGCAAGATCAATGCCTATGTGCATTCCGAACCGCTCGCGGTGCCGAAGGACGACAGCGCGGTCGCGCTGAAGATTGATCGTGGCGTGCGCGCATCCGTTGGCGGCAGTGTGCTCGCCGAGCCTGTCGATGCGAGTGTTGCCGTGCCGGGGCTGTACAGCCTGTCGGTCAGCGGCATGGATGCGGTGCTTGCCGACAATGCGCGGCTCGAACCCGAACAGGTGCTCACCTTCACGCTGTCGCAGGCGGTCGGCGAAAAGGAAGCGGCGAAGGCGGTGCAGGCATGGCTGCTGCCCGTGTATCACCCGGACAGCAAGGAAAGCGAGCGCACGGCGCCGTACGACTGGTCGGGTGACGCGAACCTCTCCGAGAAGATCCTGAAGTCGGCGCAAAAGCTCGACCTTGATCCGGTCGCCGGCGAGCGCGACTACAACGAGCAGATCAGTTTCAAGTACCGCGCCGATCCGGGCCGCTACGTGTATCTGCGCATCGCCAAGGGGCTTGAATCGTTCGGCGGTTATCGGCTTGGCGCGCTGTGGCAGAACAGCGTGCGCGTGCCCGACTATCCGCAGATGCTGCGCTTCATGGCTGACGGCGCACTGCTCTCACTCGGCGGCGACAAACGCGTCGCCGTCGTCGCACGCAACATGCCCGGCATGCAGATGGAAATTGCGCGCGTGCTGCCGGAGCAGATCCAGCATCTGGTCACGTTCAACCGTTCCGGCACGTTTGCCAAACCCGAGCTGGGCGCGTTGTCGCCGGACCAGATCAGCGAGCGCTTCGAACAGAAACTCAGTTTCAAGAGCGATGATCCGACCAAGCCGCACTACGAAGGCGTCGACCTCAGCCACTATCTGGGCAAGGACAAGCGCGGCGTGTTCCTGCTCACCTTGACCGGCTACGACCCGAGCAAGGATGCGCCAGCGGAAACCACGAAGCCCGAGGTCAGCACGGCCAGTGATGCCGGTACTGCTGACGACAGCGCGGGCGACGACGAAGGCAATGCAGAAGGCGGCGCCGACAGCGAAGGCGAGGGCGAAGGCGACGCGGAAACCGCCGACGCAGGCAGCTTCAAGGACACACGCCTCGTTGTCGTGACGGACCTTGGCACCGTGCTCAAGAAATCGCTTGATGGCAGCCTCGACATCTTCGTGCAGTCGATCCACAGCGGCGCGCCGATTGCGGACGCGAGTGTCGAGATCCTCGGCAAGAACGGGCAGGTGCTGGTCACGCAGGCCAGCGGCGCGGACGGCCGCACGCATTTCGAGGCGCTGCAAGGATTCGAGCGCGAGAAGACGCCGTCACTCGTTGTGGTCAAGAAGGGCGAAGACCTTTCCTTCCTGCCCTACAACGGGCGCGACCGTCGTCTTGATTTCTCTCGCTTCGACATCGGCGGCATCCGCAATGCACGCGATGCGGGCCAGTTGTCGGCTTACCTGTTCTCCGACCGCGGCCTGTATCGACCGGGCGAAACGTTTCACGTTGGCATGATCGTGCGGGCGGCCGACTGGAAGCGCACGCTCGTCGGCGTCCCCTTGCAGGCCGAAGTGGTCGATCCGCGCGGTCTCGTCGTCGACCGGCGCAAGCTCAAACTCGGCGCGAATGCGTTCGAGGAGCTGAGCTTCACCACGCAGGAGACATCGCCGACTGGCGCATGGAGCGTGAACCTGTCCCTGATCAAGGACGATGACGAAACCAGCCCGCTCGGCAGCGTGTCGGTGCAGGTCAAGGATTTCCAGCCCGACCGCATGAAGGCGAACGCCTACCTGTCGCGGCAATCCGTCGACGGCTGGATCAAGCCCGATGATCTCAGCGCACGCATCACGCTGATGAACCTGTTCGGTACGCCGGCGCAGCAACGACGCGTCGAGGCGACGATGACCTTGTCGCCGACCTGGCCGAGTTTTCGCGCGTTCAAGGACTATGCGTTCTTCGACCCCAATCACGCGAAGGACGGCTACAGCGAACCTCTCGGCGAGAAGCAGTCCGACGAGAAAGGCGAGGTGGTGTATCCGCTCGACCTTTCCAAGTACGGCACGTCGACTTATCGCCTGCAGATTCTCGCCAAGGGCTATGAGGCCGAAGGTGGGCGCAGTGTCGCGGCGGAAGCGGCAGGCCTGGTGTCGTCGCTCGACTACCTGATCGGCACACGTGCCGATGCGCGCCTCGACTACATCGCGCGCGACGCCAAGGTCAACGTGAACCTGATCGCGATCGATCCGAATGCGAAGCGCACGGCGGTCGAAGGACTCAAGGCGGCGATCGTCGAGCGTCGCTACGTGTCGGTGCTGACTAAACAGGATTCAGGCGTCTACAAGTACGAATCGCGCGCGAAGGAAATCGCGGTCAGCGAGGCGCCGCTGAAGATCGGCGCCACCGGTATCGACTATGTGTTGCCCACCGTGACGCCTGGCAGCTATGCGCTGGTGGTGAGGAATGCGCGCGGCGAGGAACTCAACCGCGTGCAGTTCGCCATCGCGGGCGAGGCGAACCTGAGCCGTTCGCTCGAGCGCAATGCGGAGCTGGAACTCGCGCTGTCCAAGCACGACTACGCGCCGGGCGAGGAGATCGAGGTTGCGATTCGCGCGCCGTACGCGGGCGCAGGCCTGATCACGATTGAACGCGATCACGTGTATGCGCATGCATGGTTCCGCACAACCACCACCGGTTCGGTGCAGAAGATCCGCGTGCCGGCCGGCTTCGAGGGCAATGGCTACGTCAACGTGCAATTCATCCGTGATCCGTCGTCGGAGGAGATATTCACGAGCCCGCTGTCGTATGGCGTCGCGCCGTTCTCGGTCGATCTCGACGCGCGCCGTGACGCGCTTACGCTGGGCACGCCGGCGCAGGTCAAGCCGGGGGAGACCGTCACGTTCAAGGTCGGCGTTGCGCATCCTGCGCGTGTCGCAGTGTTCGCGGTCGACGAGGGCATCCTGCAGGTCGCGCGCTATACGCTCGGCAACCCGCTCGATTTCTTCTTCAAGAAACGCATGCTCGAGGTCACCACCAGCCAGACGCTGGACCTGATCCTGCCGGAATTCTCCAAGCTCGCCGGCATGGCGGCGCCAGGCGGCGACGAGGATGGCGCGCTCGGCAAACACCTCAATCCGTTCCGCAAGAAGCACGCGCCGCCGGTCGCGTACTGGTCGGGTCTCGTCGACGTCAAGGACACGAAGGACTTCAGCTGGAAAACGCCGGATGATTTCAACGGCAAGTTGCGCGTGATGGCGGTTGCGGTAGCGCCGGATCGGGTCGGCACGGCAGAAGGCGCGACCACGGTACGCGGCGATTTCGTGCTGTCGCCGAATGTGCCGTCGATGGTCGCGCCGGGCGACGAATTCGAAGTCAGCGTCGGCGTGGCCAACAATCTCACCGGTCTCGGCGGCAAGGAATTGCCGATCAGCGTGAAGCTTGAAGCGAATGCGCAGGTCGATGCGGTCGGCGCGGCGCAGCAGGAATTGAAGCTCGGCGAACTGCGCGAAGGCGTCGCACTGTTCCGCCTGCGCGCGAAGGGCGAGCCCGGAGTCGCGAGCCTCGCCTTCAGCGCGAGCAGTGGCGACAAGGCGGCCAAGCAGACGGTCGAGGTGTCGGTGCGACCGGCGGTACCGTATCGCAGCGAGATCGCGATCGGCTCGGTGCGCAGCGGCGTTGCCGACGTGAAGCCCTTGCGCGCGATGTTCGATGCGCACGCCAAGCGCGATGTCGCGATGTCGTTCGCGCCGCTCGTGCTCGCGCGTGGACTGTCCGCGTATCTCGCCGATTTTCCGCACCGCTGTACCGAGCAATTGCTGAGCCAGGGCATGCCGGCGCTGGTCTTCGATGCGCACCCGGAACTCGGTGGGATCGTGCGCGGCGAAGATGCGGCGACGCCGGCGAAGGCGTTCGCGCAATTGATCGCGGTGCTGCGTTCGCGCCAGAATGCCGAAGGCGGCTTCGGTCTGTGGACAGCGACGCCGCAGGCGGAGCGCTATGTCTCCGCGTATGCCGTGCAGTTCCTGCTCGAAGCGCGCGAGCGCGGCAAGAGCGTGCCGGACGATCTGCTCGAGCATGCGAACAGCTATCTGCTGACGCTGGCGGCGGATGAGAGCGATGGCAGCCTCGACGGTTTGCGCGAGCGTGCGTTCGCGATTTACCTGCTGTCGCGCCAGGGCAAGGTGATGACGAACCAGCTTGCGTCGGTGCGCAAGCGCCTCGACGAGCGCTATTCGAAGGAATGGCGCGAGGATTCGGCGGCGGCGTATCTCGCGGCCTCGTTGCAGTTGCTCAAGCAGGACAAGGAAGCGGCAAGTCTCATCGAAGGGCCGCAGAAGATCCTGCTGCGCCAGGTGCAGGACGCGACCTATCGCTACGCGCGCTACTACGATCCGCTGATCCGCGACAGCACGACGCTGTATTTGATCGCCAAGCACTTCCCGGAACGTGCCAAGGCCTTGCCTGCGGATGCGCTGCGCAACATCGTCGCCGCGTTGCAGCGTGGCTGGTACAACACGCTGTCGTCGGCGCAGATTGTGCTCGCGCTGGATGTGTATGCGAGCAAGGTCGGTGTTGAGCTGATGGACAAGCTGGCGATCGAGTCGTTGGCCGTGGATGGCAAGGCGACGCCGATCGGCAAGGTCGAAGGCATCGTCGCGTCGGCGAAGTTCAACGCGGCGGCTAACGCGCTGCGACTGCGCAACGGCGCCGATGCGAACGCGTGGTACACGGTCACACAGACGGGTTTCGATCGCGCAGTGCCCAGCGTCGAACGCAAGGAAGGCATCGAGATCCTGCGCGAATACACCGATGCGCAAGGCCACGCGGTCGACAAGGTTGCGCTCGGCGACGAATTGCAGGTGCACGTGAAGATCCGCGCAACGCGCAGCGACGGTGTCGGCAATGTCGCGATCGTCGATCTGTTGCCCGGCGGATTCGAACCCGTGCAGGAAACGCACACGACGGGCGACGCACCGGCTGCTGAGGGTGCCGACGCGGCCGCAGCCGCGGATACGGCGGGTACGAACGCGACGACCTGGTTCAGCCCGGTCGGCTTGGCCTCGTCGAGCTGGCATCCGGAGTACGCCGATGTGCGTGACGACCGCGTCGTGATCTACGGCAGTGCGAGCACCGACGTGCAGGAATTCGTCTACCGCATCAAGGCAACCAACGCGGGTACGTTTGTGGTGCCGCCTGCCTATGGCGAATCGATGTACGACCGCACGGTCCAGGCGCAGTCCAAAGGCGGCGGCAAGCTCGTGGTCGAACGCGCGAAGGAGTAGGGCGTGCTGTTGATCCTGCCCACCATCCCCACCTAAATCCTCCCCTTGAAGGGGAGGACTTCAAAGCAATGCTCTCAAGCCGTCCCCTTCAAGGGGAGGACTTCAAGGCGGTGCTCTCAAGCCCTCCCCTTCAAGGGGGTGAAGCGGTGCGCTTGCGGACCACTGGTCCGCGCGCCGAAATACGCCCGAAGGCTGCGCCTGAGGGCCGGGGGTGTTGGGTGGGGATGGTGTCAGCGACAAGCCTGCTTTTCTGCGTGGAGAGCCGGCTGAAATCAGCACCATCCCCACCTAAATCCTCCCCTTGAAGGGGAGGACTTCAAAGCGCCGCTTTCAGGCATCCCCTTCAAGCGGGTGAAGATGCGCGCTTGCGGACAACGTAGCGACTGCGTCTGGCAGATTGCTGGCAAGAAAGAAGCACCACTCACTGACGCATACCCATTGCCCGCAGATTTGTCTGATTCGCTGAGAGCCACTTGAATGTCGAGTTTCACGATCCCTCATTTGTGCAACGACACCCGTCGGATATCATCGCTGTTGCTGACCTGGGCGCCGAAGGTAACAAGCATGCAATCCAGTGATTCAATCAAGTCGACGCCGCTGCGCGGCGCGGCTTAGCTCATATGCTCGTGCGCATGCGACGGCACTGGCACAACGTGCTGGTTGTCGTCGCATTGTTCGCGCTGGTGCTCGTCGGCGTGCGGCTGTGGCCGCATGCTTCTTTAGCGGATTCCGCGCCGACCTCGACCGCGGTGCTCGATGCGCAAGGTCGCTTGTTGCGCCTGAGCTTGAGCACGGACGAAAAATACCGATTGTGGACGCCGCTCGCGACGATTCCGCGCGATCTGGTCGCGGCTGTGCAATTGCACGAAGACCGTTGGTTCCGCTGGCACGTCGGCTTCAATCCGTGGAGCCTCGCGCGCGGTGCCTTCGTCACCTATCTGCGCGGCGGCAATCGGCAGGGCGGTTCGACGCTGACGATGCAGCTGGTGCGCCTGCTGCATCGCGAAAACACGCGAACGCCGGGCGGAAAATTCGTGCAGGTGTTGCGTGCGGTCTGGCTGGAGCTGCGCTATTCGAAGGATGAAATCCTCGAGGCGTACCTCAATCTCGCGCCGTATGGCGGCAACATTGAGGGCGTCGCTGCGGCGAGCCGGATTTATTTCGACAAGCCGGTCGAGCAACTCACGCTGCCAGAGGAACTGACGCTTGCGGTGTTGCCGCAGGACCCGAGTCGCCGCGCACGACCTGACGCCGGCGATGTCGCGCTGATCGGCGACAGGCTGCGCACGGCACGCGACCGCCTGTATCACCGCTGGGAATCCACGCATGGTGCGAACCCGGCGAATCTCGCGCTGTTCAATCTGCCACTGCGTTTGCGGCCTTCGAGCGAACTGCCGTTTGCAGCGCCACATGCGGTCGAGCAGGTATTGTCGGAGGCACGTTTCTCTGCGCAACGCGAACCGGAAATCCGGACGACCCTCGACCTGCGCCTGCAAGCGCTGCTCGAACGTCAAGTGCGCGACTATCTCGGCCAGCGCAGCGTCAACGGGCTCGTCAATGCCGCGGCGTTGCTGGTCGACACGCGCGACATGGGCATCAAGGCGATGGTCGGCTCAGCCGACTATTTCAATGTGGCGATTGCAGGCCAGGTCAACGGCACGGCGGCGAAGCGTTCGCCCGGTTCCACGCTCAAGCCCTTCATCTACGCGCTCGGTCTCGACGAAGGCGTGCTGCATCCGCTGACCATCCTGCGCGATGTGCCGACCGCATTCGGCCCGTTCGCGCCGGAGAATTTCGATGGACGCTTCCTCGGTCCGGTCAGTGCGACGCAGGCGCTGATCCGCAGTCGCAACATCCCTGCGGTGTACGTCGCATCGAAGCTCGCGAATCCGAGCTTCTATGATTTCCTGAAAGCCGCCGGCATCAGCCACCTCGCGAGCGAACGCCACTACGGACTCGCACTCGTGCTCGGCGGCGGTGACGTCACGATGCAGGAACTGGCGATGTTGTACGCGATCCTGCCCAACCACGGCGAGCTGCGACCGTTGCGCCTGCGCGAGGACGAGCCGAAGGCGCAAGGCGCGCGCCTGCTCAGTGAAGAAGCGAGCTTCGTTGCACTCGATATGCTGAAGCAGAATCCGCGCCCGGACGAAGCGACCGCGACGCCGGTCGCGCGCTTGCCGGTTGCGTGGAAGACGGGCACCTCGTGGAGCTTTCGCGATGCCTGGAGCGCCGGTACGTTCGGGCCGTATGTGTTGATCGTCTGGCTCGGGAATTTCGATGGCGCCGGCAATCCGTCATTGATCGGAATCGAAGCGGCGGCGCCGTTGTTCTTCCGCGTGGTCGATGCAATCGAGGCCGAGCATCCGGATCTGGCCGAGCCTGCGTGGCGTATTCCGGGGGGCGTCAAACATGTTGAAGTCTGCCTCGCCAGCGGCGATCTGCCGAACGCATGGTGCCCGCGTCGCGGCGAGACCTGGTTTTTGCCGGGTAAATCGCCGATTCGTGTCAGCACGGTGCATCGCATGCTGCATGTCGACACGCGCAGTGGTCGCATCGCATGCCCGCCGTACGATCCGGCGCACACGAAGGAGCAACTCGTCGAAGTATGGCCAACGGATCTGGCCAAGGTCTTCAGTGATGCCGGCCTGCCGCGAACAAAGCCGCCGCCGGATGGCGATTGTGCCGCCGAGGTCGCCGGCGATCCGCCGCAGATCACCTCGCCCCTGCGCGGCGCGTCTTACACCGTGCGGCGAGCTACGGAGGAAACACGCATCGCGTTCAATGCGACCGTCGATGGTGCGACACGCACGTTGTTCTGGTTCGTGGACGAGGCCTATGTCGGCTCGGCCAAGGCGGGCGAACTTCTGTACTGGACGGCGACTGCACCGGGTCGGCATAACG
>JBDSXV010000251.1:0-11551 GCA_039926025.1 Dokdonella sp. | reverse complement strand
TGTGATTGCGCTGCACAAAAGCGTCGCGTTACAATGAGATATTGCTAAAGCCATGAATTGGCTTCAATTTTGGTTCCGGAGAGTGCTGGATGGCCCGTATCACCGTGGAAGATTGCCTCGAAGTCGTGGACAACCGCTTTGAGCTCGTACTGATGGCAACCAAGCGTGCTCGCCAATTGGCGAAGGGTGCCACGGCTACGGTCGAAGGCCACAACGACAAGCCGACCGTGCTTGCACTGCGCGAAATTGCCGAGCGCAAGGTCAACCAGACCCTGATCGACGAGATCGACAAGCAGGAACGCGAGAAGGCCGAGCGCGAAGCGCTGGAGTGGGCCGCCGCGGAAGTCGATGACGATCTGGGCAAGGGTGGCGACGACCTCTGATGCAAAGCCACTGGCGCCCATGTCAGCTTGACGGAGCAGCCTGAGCGGCTGCCCCGACGACATGGCCACGACAGCGCCCCAGCCAGCAAGGGCGCCGGCGGTGAGCCAGCCTCCCGCTGACGTGCGGGCGCTTGAGCATCAGCTCGCTGCCTACCTGCCGCCCGAGCAAGTGGCGCGGGTTCGCAAGGCCTATGAAATCGGCGCGGTCGCGCACGAAGGCCAGACGCGCAAGAGCGGCGAACCCTACATCACCCATCCGGTCGCCGTTGCCAGCATCCTTGCCGAACTCGGCATGGATGCTGAGACGATCATCGCGGCGATCCTGCACGACACGCTCGAGGACACGGTGCTCAGCTCCGAGCAGATTGCTGCCGAGTTCGGCCCTGTCGTGATCGAACTTGTCGATGGCGTAACCAAGCTCGACAAGGTGCGTTTCCGCAATCGGCAGGAAGCGGCTGCAGAGAGTTTTCGCAAGATGCTGCTGGCGATGGCGCGCGACCTGCGCGTCATCCTGATAAAGCTGGCCGACCGCCTTCACAACATGCGCACGCTCGGCGCGATGGAAGTCGACGCGCGTCGGCGCATCGCGCGCGAAACGCTCGACATCTACGCGCCAATCGCACAACGCCTCGGCATGAACCGCTTCAAGGCTGAGCTTCAGGACCTGGGCTTTCGCGCGTTGCATCCGGATCGCCATCGGGTCATCGCCGAGCGCATCCGCGCCGTCCTGGGTAATCGGCGTGAGGCGATGACCCGCATCGAGATTGCGCTCAGCGCGCGCCTCGAGGGCGAACAGATCCGGCATCGCGTGGTCAGCCGGATCAAGTCGCCCTACAGCATCTATTCGAAGATGCGCGCCGAGCACAAATCATTCGTGCAGGTGATGGATGTGTACGGCCTGCGCGTCGTCGTCGACAACGCGCCGCACTGCTACAACGCGCTTGGCGCAGCGCATGGCCTGCACAAGCCGCTGGAGGGGCGCTTCCGCGACTTCATCGCGATCCCGAAGGCGAACGGGTATCAATCCCTGCACACCGTGCTGTTCGGTCCGTTTGGCGCGCCGATCGAGATCCAGATCCGCACCGAAGACATGGACGCAATCGCCGAGCGGGGCGTCGCTGCGCACTGGATCTACAAGACCGACTCGTCGCCCTCGAACAACGCGCAAAGCAGGGCGCGCGAATGGGTTTCGAATCTGGTCGATCGGCAATCGGAGATGCCCTCGTCGTTGGAGTTCATCGAGAACGTCAAGATCGATCTGTTCCCGGACGAGGTTTATCTGTTCACGCCGAAAGGTCAGATCCTCGCATTGCCGCGCAACGCAACCGCGCTCGACTTCGCGTATTTCGTGCACACGGATGTCGGAGACCATGCCGTCGCCGCGCGCGCCGACAAGAAACTGGTGCCGCTTCGCACGCCGCTGGTCAGCGGTCAGACTGTCGAAATCGTCACGGCGCCATCGGCCAATCCGAGTCCTCAGTGGCTCGAATGGGTCGTGTCTGGCCGTGCCCGCACGGCGATACGTCACCACCTAAAACGCCTGCAGCACGAAGACGCGGTCGACTTCGGCCATCGCATGCTCGATCGCGCGCTCGATGCGCAGGGCGCGTCGCTCGAATCGATTCCGCACGCGCTGCTCGATCGTTACCTGGCCGAGCACAAGTTCAAGCGTCTGGAGGAACTACTCGCCGATATCGCGCTCGGCAATCGTGTGGCCGACACCGTCGCGCAATCCCTGCTGTCGGGCAAGGGAGTGCCCTCGCATGCGACTCGCCTGCGCAGCAACGAGAAGATCATGATCACTGGGGCTGAGCGCGGCGTCCTCAGCTTCGGCAACTGCTGTCATCCGCTCCCGGGCGACGACATTCTGGGATATCTGTCGGCCGGCAAGGGCATCGTCGTGCATCGTCTTGAATGCCCGAATGCGCCGGAGTTGCGCAAGTCGCCGGAACGCTGCATCGAAATCGCGTGGGACGCCGATGTTCATGGCGACTACAAGGTCGAACTGCGCATTGAGGTCACGAACAAGCCAGGCGTGCTGGCCCAGGTTGCTGCGGCCATTGCGGAGGCGGGCTCCAACATCGAGAACGTCGAGTACAAGGAGCGCGATGGCATGACGGCGACGATGCTGTTCACCATCGAAGTGCGAGGCCGCAAGCACCTGGCCGACGTGATGCGCCGCGTGCGCCGCTTGCAGGTTGTCACGGCAGTGCGCCGGCATCCACTCTGAGTCAGCGATTGGATAGTCCCGTATCGGCTGCAAGCAAAAGCGAGTCGCCATTGCTATTCTCCGCGTCCGTTCTCCATCCCCGGGTATCCCATGCCTCGCACGATCATCCATTCCGACCACGCGCCGCAGGCGATAGGTCCCTATTCGCAGGCTGTGCGCGAAGGTCAGACCGTGTATCTCTCCGGCCAGACACCGCTCGACCCGGCGACCGGCGAACTGGTTGACGGCGACATCACCGTCCAGACGCGTCGCGTCTTTGACAATCTGATGGCCGTTTGCGCGGCCGCCGGTGGTTCGTCCAGCGACATCGTGCGCATGGGTATTTATCTGATGGATCTGGCTGACTTTGCAGCGGTCAACGCCGTCATGGCCGAGTATTGCAATCAGCCCTATCCAGCGCGTTCGACCATCGGCGTGTCTGCGCTGCCGCGCGCTGCGCGCGTCGAAATCGACGCGATCATGGTCCTTGCCGGATAACCCTCCTCCGCACATGGCGATGGAATTCTCCATCGACGGCTCGGGCATTCGCGGCTAGCGTCGTCGCTGCATGCAGCATAACGACCATCCCGCTGTCGCTGCCAACGATGCAAGCCTTGCGCCGTTGACATCGCTGGCTGGCGTCGGTCCTTCAATCGCGCAGGCGCTGGGGCGACTGGGTCTGGCGCACGTGCAGGATCTCTGGTTTCACCTGCCGCTTCGCTATGAAGATCGCACGCGGATCACAGCGATCCGTGATGTGTGCGTTGGGGAAAGCGCGCAAGTCGAGGGGGTCGTCGAAGCCGTCGAACGAGGCTTCCGGTTTCGACCGCAGTTGCGCGTTGCAATCAGCGATTCCTCGAATACGACGCTGAGCCTGAGATTTTTCCACTTCAACCGTGCGCAAGCCGAGCAGCTGGCGCCCGGAACGCGCGTGCTCTGCTACGGCGAAGTTCGCCACGGTGCGAACGGACCGGAGATGGTCCATCCGGAATACAGGCGCGTCTCCGGCGAAGGCGTGGTGAATACGGAGGATCGCCTGACTCCGGTATACCCGACCACCGAAGGCCTGGGCCAGAAGCGCATCGCAGGCGTCGTTGCGCGAGCGCTGGAACGCCTGCCCGACGAAGCGCGACTCGAGTTGATTCCGCATGATTTGCGCAAGCCGCTCCAGCTTGTGTCGCTGCGCGAAGCTTTGCTGATCGTGCATCGGCCTCCGGCGGACGCGGATATCGCTGCGCTGATGCTCGGTCGGCATCCGGCGCAGCAACGGCTCGCGTTCGAGGAACTGCTGACCCATCACCTGAGCCTGAAGCGCCTGCGCGCGCAGGTGCGCCGACACGCCGCGCCCGTGCTGGCGGGGGACGGGCATTCGCGTGCCGCGCTGCGTGAAAATTTGCCCTTCGCGATGACGCGTGCGCAGCAGCGAGTTGTCACGGAAATCGAAGATGACCTGGCCAAACCCGTGCCCATGCTCCGCCTCGTGCAGGGGGATGTCGGCTCGGGCAAGACAGTGGTTGCGGCCATTGCGGCAATTGCCGCGGTCGAGTCCGGTTACCAGGCGGCGCTGATCGCGCCGACCGAACTGTTGGCCGAACAGCACTGGCGACTTTTCCAGAAATGGCTGCAGCCGCTCGGCATCGAGCCAATTTGGCTGGCCGGCAAGGTACTTGGAAAGGCACGCGAAGCCGCGCGCGCAGCGGTCGCTGCAGGCGCGCCGATCGTGATCGGCACGCATGCGCTGATGCAGGAAGGGGTCGTGTTCAAGCAGCTGGGTCTCGCGATCATCGATGAACAACACCGCTTCGGCGTGCATCAGCGGCTGAGCCTGCGCGACAAGGGGCGCAGCGGGGACGTTGTCCCGCATCAGCTGGTGCTGACCGCGACACCGATACCGCGCACGTTGGCGATGACCGCGTATGCCGATCTCGACGTCTCGGTGATCGACGAGCTGCCGCCCGGCCGCACGCCGGTGCAGACAGTCGCCATTTCGTCCGCACGCCGCAGTGAGGTGATCGAGCGTATCCGCGCGGCCGGGGCCGAAGGCCGGCAGGCGTATTGGGTCTGCACGCTCATCGAGGAATCTGATCAGCTGGAGGCGCAAGCGGCGGAAGTCGCGTACGCGGAACTTGCCGCCGCCCTGCCTGGATTGCAGATCGGACTCGTGCATGGCCGACTGAAGCCGAAGGACAAGGCAGCTTCGATGGACGCGTTCAAGCGCGGCGACACGCGCGTGCTCGTCGCGACGACGGTGATCGAAGTCGGCGTCGACGTGCCGAACGCAAGTCTGATGGTGATCGAAAACGCCGAGCGTCTTGGCCTGGCTCAGCTGCATCAATTGCGCGGGCGGGTCGGCCGCGGCAGCGCCGCGTCGAGCTGCGTGCTGTTGTATCAGACGCCACTGTCACGGACGGCGCGCGCTCGCCTCGAGGTCATGCGCGAGACCAGCGACGGTTTCCGTATCGCCGAGAAGGACCTGGAACTGCGAGGTCCTGGTGAACTGCTTGGAACGCGCCAGACGGGTCAGCTCGAATTCCGGGTTGCCGATCTCGCGCGCGACGCATCGCTGCTACCCTCGGTGCAGGAGGTCGGCGAAGCCTTGCTGCGCGATCACCCCGAACTTGCCGAGCGTCTGATCGCGCGCTGGATCGGTGGCGCAGCGCGTTACGCCGGAGCCTGAAATCCATTCCCGTTTGAGCCAGGAAACCCATCGCGATGAAACTGCTGATTGACACCGACCCCGGCGTGGACGATGCGCTCGCGATTCTGATGGCGCATGCGAATGCAGACGTGGTCGCCCTGAGCGTGGCAGCTGGCAACGTCGGCCTCGGGCATACCGTTGGCAACGCGTTGAAGCTGATCGATGTCATTGGCGCAAATACGCCGGTCTACGCGGGCTGTCCGTCCCCCTTGGTGCTGCCGTCGCCTGGCGCGGGGTTTGTGCATGGCGAAGACGGGTTTGGCGACACCGCGTATCTGCCCTCTGCGCGCCAGGCGGCGGATGAGCACGCAGCGGCAGCGATCGTGCGGCTCGCGAAAACATTCCCGGGCGAGTTGACACTGATTGCGTTGGCGCCGCTGACCAACCTCGCACTCGCCCTACGCCTCGATCCAGAGCTGCCGTCGCGGTTTGCGCGGCTGGTGATCATGGGCGGTGCGGTCAGCGGGCGTGGCAATATCCATCTCGCCCCGGTCGAATTCAATATCGGCTTTGATCCCGAAGCCGCACATGTGGTCTTCTCGGAATGGCCGCAGTTCGATCTGATCGACTGGGAGGCCTGCGTTCGGCATGCGATGGCGTTCGAGTGGTTTGATGCGATGGTCGCCAGGGGCGACGCGCGCGCGCGCTTCTATGCGGCAATCTCGCGCAAGGCGCGCGCGTTCAACCAGGCGCGCGAACGACGCGGCATGATCGTGGCCGATGCCTTGGCGATGGCGGTGGCGCTGGACCCGGGCATTGTCAGGCGCGCCGAGGAGCATCATGTCGGTATCGAGTTGACGGGCGGGCTCACCCGCGGCGCCACCGTGGTCGACTGGGAGGATCGCTTCGGCCGCCCGCCAAATGCACGCATCGTGATGGATGTCGATCAGGCAAAATTCGAGGCGCTGGTATCGCATGCGTTGGGTGCACGCGCACCATGATTTGCCGTTGGGCCGTGAAACTTGCGTTGGCGGGCGGGGTCCGGCTAAACTGCCGCTCTTTTATCCCCGCCGAATCTGCGGAGCAGGACCCATGAAAGCCGATACCCATCCGAACTACAAGCCGGTCGTGTTCCAGGACATTTCCAGCGATTTCTCATTCCTGACCCAGTCGACGATGTCCAGCAAGGACAAGATCAAGTGGGAAGATGGCCAGGAATATCCGCTCATCAAGGTGGAAATCTCCAGTCAGTCGCACCCGTTCTTCACGGGCAAGCAGAAGATCGTCGACACTGCGGGCCGCATCGACAAGTTCAAGCGTCGTTACGCGAAGTAGTCAAGCGGGCAGGGTTTGGCTGGCGTTCGCGCAGCCGCATCCAGATCGATCAAATCCAGACACCGGCCCCGTGGCCGGTGTTTGCGTTTGTATAGTGCACACGAAAGAATTCTCACGCCGACAATTTACAAAGATTTCGGAATCGCCTCGATTGCGTGCCTTGATCCAGCTCTTCGCGACCGTATGTTGCCGTGCAATAATTGTGCGTTGACCGCGACGTAGCATGGCGGTCGTTCATCGCATTCTTCGTCTGCCGCTCGCCCCAAGGTGCGCGAGGCGGTCGCCCGCAGCAAGGAGTTGAGCCGTGTCCGACAAAACCGTCCAGATCATCGATTCCGCGACGAACAAGAGCAGCACGTTTCCGATCGTCACCGGCACGCTCGGCGACCCGGCGATCGATATCGCCAAGCTCAACAAGGACACCGGCTACTTCACCTTCGATCCGGGTTTCGGCGCGACCGCAGCAACGCGCAGCGCAGTGACCTTCATTGATGGCGACGCCGGAGTACTGCTGTATCGCGGCTACCCGATCGAACAACTCGCAAAACAGTCCAATTTCCTCGAAGTCGCCTACCTGCTCATCAACGGCGAACTGCCTGACAGCGCGAAATTCTCCGCGTTCGAGGATGAAGTCACGCATCACACGATGATGCATGAGTCGCTCAAGAATTTCCTGCACGGATTCCACTACGACGCGCATCCGATGGCGATGTTGTGCGGATCGGTTGCCTCGCTGTCAGCGTTCTACCACGACACGCTCGACATGAATGATCCGGAACAGCGTCGCCTCGCCGCGATCCGGTTGATCGCGAAAGTTCCGACGATTGCCGCTGCCGCGTATCGTTATTCGATCGGTTGGCCGGTCCGTTATCCGCGCAACAACCTCGACTACGTGACGCGCTTCCTGCACATGATGTTCGAGGTTCCGAGCGAGCCGCTGCAGCTGAGCCCGGTCGCAGCGAAGGCCCTGGATCTGCTGTTCATCCTGCACGCCGACCACGAGCAAAATGCATCCACATCCACCGTACGACTCGTGGGCTCGACCGGCGCCAACCCGTACGCTTGTGTTGCCGCAGGCATCGCCGCCTTGTGGGGCCCTGCTCACGGCGGCGCCAACGAAGCCGTGCTCAAGATGCTCGGTGAGATCGGTGATGCGAAGAACGTCAGCAAAGCGATCGACAAGGCGAAGGACAAGAATTCGGGTTTCCGCCTGATGGGTTTCGGTCATCGCGTTTACAAGAACTTCGACCCGCGCGCGACGATCATTCGCGAAATGTGCCACAAGGTGCTCGCGGATCTGCACGTCAACGATCCGCTGCTGGACGTTGCACTCGAGCTGGAGCAGGCCGCGTTGAAGGACGACTACTTCATCGAGCGCAAGCTTTATCCGAATGTCGATTTCTATTCGGGCCTGATCTACAAGGCGCTGAAGATTCCGACCGAGATGTTCACGGTGATGTTTGCGATCGCACGCACCGCCGGCTGGGTCGCGCATTGGCTCGAGCAGCATCTTGATCCGGAAACGCGCATCGGTCGTCCACGCCAGATCTATACGGGAGCGCCCAAGCGCGATTTCGTCGACCTCGGCAAGCGCTGATGAACGTCCGGTCGCGCTGCCGTCGGCACCGCGACCGGGTCAATTGCGCAGCATTTCTTCCAGTGTAGCCAACGTGGCGCGTTGCATTGGCTTCCCGCTGATGCGGTCGAGAGGCGCCTGGCGCAACACATCGTACGGCAGCAGGGTCAAATCGATCGCAGTGTCTTCGGCGCTGAACCGCAGCACCGGGAAGTCACGCGATGTCTCGCGATCGAGGCGCACGAGCCTGCTCTGTTCTTCGTAAGGAATACCGTTTCCAAGCAGCTGGACTATGACGTCTTGCGCCTGATCCGAATACAGATGCAAGCAGACAGCCGAATGCTCATCTGCGGTGCCTTCGAGTACCGCTCCGACCAGGCGCGGTTCGTGGCGCGCGAGAAAACGCATCGCCTCGCGCGCCACTTCGCGCAGCCGGCGCAAGGTGCGCTGCTGATCCCCGCAGTGGAAAAGGCGCTGATGTTCGCGCAACGCGTCCTCGATCTCGCTGTTCTTCGGCAAGCTGGCTTCGTCAAAGATGCCCAACTTCGCAGCCGCCTTGGCTTTCGCCCGCCCGTAGTCGCGCAGACCGCCTTCGCTGATAAGACGCGCGGCCTCGACTGCTATGCGACGCCTGAGCTCCAGGGCGTGAAGACCGTTGTCACGCCGCCCTGCCATCAGAAGACGTCGTAGGCTTCGCGCTGCTCGCCATTGGTGTCCTCGGACTGCGCCGGTTGCGAAGCGAGTCGGGTCGCATCTTCGGTTTTCATCACCTCGAGGATCGCGCCAGGTTCGCCAGCCGCAGCGAGCAGGCCGCTGACCGGATCGATCCGAACGCGGGTGATTCCCGGTGGCATGTCGAACGTTTGTTCCGGGATGTCTTTCAGGGCCGTGCGCATGAAGTCTATCCAGATCGGCAGCGCCGCCTTGGCACCGAATTCGCCCCTGCCGAGCGAACTGAAGTCGTCGAAGCCGACCCAGCAACTGGCCACGATTTTGGCGTTGAATCCGGTGAACCAGGCATCACGATGATCGTTGGTGGAGCCGGTCTTGCCAGCCAGGTCATTGCGCTTGAGCACCATCGCAGCAGCGCCTGTGCCGCGACGGATCACATCGCGCATCATCGATGTGACGAGATACGCGTTGCGCGCGTCGATTGCGCGCGGAGCCAGGTGCGGTTGGCCGGGATTGGCCTGCGCGTCGGTTGCGGGTCCGGCGTGCGCGCTGCCGATGGGATTGAATGCGCCCGTGGTTTCAGCGGGTGTTGGAACCGTAGCGTTCTCGCCAAGCTGCCTTCCGCCACAACTGGCGCAGGCCGTCGCCGGATCGGCTCGCCAAATGACCTTGCCGTCGCGGTCATCGATCTCGCTGATCATGTATGGATCGACGAGGTAGCCGCCGTTGGCGAACACGGCATATCCGCGTGCCATCGCGAGCGGCGCGACGGCAGCCGTGCCCAATGCCATCGACAGGTTCTCTGGAATCTGATCGAGCGAGAGGCCAAACCGCGTGATGTATTCGCGCGCGTAGTGCACGCCGATCGCATCGAGCAGGCGTACCGATACGAGGTTGACCGATTTCACCAGCGCTTCGCGCAGGCGCATCGGTCCCTGAAACGTGTCGTCATCGTTCTTCGGCGACCATACGCCATCAGGTTTGGACGGGTCGGGAAACTGCACCGGCGCATCGTTGAGTACCGACGCTGGCGTGAACCCGTGCTCGAACGCGGCTGAATAGAGGAACGGTTTGAAGCCGGAACCCGGCTGGCGTGCGCTCTGGGTTGCGCGATTGAACTTGCTACGCTGGAAGCTGAGGCCGCCGACCATGCTTTGGATCGCCCCATCCTCCGGATTGAGCGCAACGATTGCGGCTTCGGCGGCGGGAATCTGGGTCAGCTTCCAGGTGTCGTCTTGCGGATTGTCTCTCAGGCGAATGATGTCGCCGCGCTTTAAGACGTCGGAAAGGCTCTTGGCGCTGCCGTGGCGCGCCCAGGTCAGCGAGGCCTGATCGAGCGAAACCGTCTTGCCTTCGCCCAAATAGATTGCGACCGAGGTCTTGTCGCTGTCGGTGACGAGCCCCGGATCGAGGTCGGCGATCGAGCGGTAGTCGGCGAGCGCGTCGTCCCATTCGTTCTGACCGGCCGTGGCCGCAAGTTCGACGTGCGCTTCCGCACCTCGATAGCCGTGCCGTTGGTCGTAGCTGATCAGGGCGTCGCGTAAAGCAACGACCGCTGCTTCCTGTTGTGTGGAGTCGAGCGTGGTCTTGACCACATAGCCGTCAGTCAGCGCGTTGTTGCCGAGGCGATCGATCGCTTCCTGCCGCACCAGTTCGGCGAAATATTGCGCTTCCACTTCCACGGGCGCTTCGTGCGGCTGGGCGAGATCGGGTTCCTTGAGCGCTTGGTCATGCTCGGCCTGGTCGATGAAGTGATTTTCGAGCATGCGCCCGAGCACGTAGGCGCGACGCTCGAGCGCGCGCTGCGGTCGGCTCAGCGGATTGCCGGTCGACGGGAATTTCGGGATCGAAGCCAGCATCGCGCATTCGGGCAGGGTCAACTGGTCGAGTTTCTTGCCGTAGTAGAACTCCGCGGCTGCGGCAATTCCGTACGAACGGTGGCCGAAGAAACTCTTGTTGAGGTAGAGCGCGAGGATTTCGTCTTTGCTGAGGGCGTTCTCAATACGGAACGCCAGGAAAATCTCGGACAACTTGCGCGTGTAGCTGACCTCCGAGCTCAGGAAGAACATGCGCGCGACCTGCTGCGTAATCGTGCTGCCACCAGCAACATGCTTGCTGCCAGTCGTCACGGTCAACCAGACAGCGCGCGCAATACCGCCGGCGTCGATTCCACGATGCGAGTAGAAATCCGCGTCTTCGGCGGCGAGGAATGCATGCTTGAGGCGTTCGGGGACCTCCTCGATGCGCACCGGCGTGCGCTTGGTCTCGCCAAAAGTCGCAATCAGCTTGTCGTCGGCCGACTTGACCCGCATGGGCACCTGCAGGCGCACGTCCTTGAGCGTGTCGACCGAGGGCAGACGCGGCGCGATCAACCAATAGGCAGTGCCGAGTGCGATTGCACCAAGGGTCACGCCAGCCAGCGCCAGGTAGAGCGCATAGCGCAGCAAACGGAAAAATAGGGTCATGCGGCGGGACTTGTGATGCCAGTCAAGGTATGTACCGTAAGTATCGGAGTATAGAGCGTATGTGATTGCGTGATACAGCACCTTGAAGCATCGCAGCATCGCAGATCAGCTGGGGGAAGTCGGGCGCAAGTGCCTGTCGGACCTCAGATTTGAAATTTTTCTGGACAGCCGTTGAAAAACCGTTAATGATCGTATTTAATGTAACGGCGCATCTTTCGCTCGTAAGAGCGCGTGGGAAGGGGAAAAAGTGTGGGCCTATTCACACCTAAAGCG
>JBDSXV010000250.1:0-28311 GCA_039926025.1 Dokdonella sp. | reverse complement strand
TCGCCAGGCAGGAACTTCGCTTCTGGATCCAGCTGAAACAGCGCATTCCTCTCTGGCGCAGGCTTCCGGATTTCCTGCGTGCCCGCGCGGAAACGCGCGCCATCAAGAAAAATATCCGCGATCGGCTGGCAGCCGGGGAGGTGCGGGATGACTTCGTGCAGTCCCTGGTGGGACTAGTCGATCGCATCGGAATCGATCGCGTTACTTACCTGGTGACCGTCCAGCTCATCGCGATCGCCGGCGTTCCGGGAATGATGTCCGCCTGCCTCCTGTACGCCATGACCCAGCATCCGCAATGGCGTGATCTTGTCCGTCAGGAAATGAAGGCGCTGACAGAGGATGAGGTCTATGACTTGCCGGTCAGGAAAGTGCCGGCCACGATGCGCTTCATCAAGGAAGCCATGCGGATGTACTCGACACCGTTCGTCACACGTCGTGTCGCCTCTCGTGACATCAGCGTCGACGGCGTAGAAATCAAGGAAGGCCAGATGTACGAGATCAGCTCCTACGTCCAGCATCACTCGCAAGAGTACTGGGAAAACCCGCAGGTATTCGACCCCGATCGTTGGCTCTCCTCGCGCAGGTCATCCCCGGGCGGCGCCTACGTGCCGTTCGGCTTTGCGCCAAGGTCTTGCGTGGGGGCATCCGTCGGACATGCGCAGTTGCTGCTGTTCTGCGCTTTGGTCAGCCGCGACTTCCATTTCGAGATCGCGTCCGATCGCGTTCCGTCGGTAAGACAGGACGGCTTCGCTGTGCCTTCGAATTTCCACGGAGTGTTTCGAAGGGCTGTTTCGTCCTAGATCAAGTCCAAGGGGACGGAGGTTGTGAAACGCGATCCTCCTCAAGCGATGCAGCGTGACGCCTGCCTCGCGACATGCCTTGTTCATCCGATGTCGAAAGGGATGAAGATCCTCGTCTTCCACAGGCCGCGCGCAGAGATTCACGCCGCGCTGTGCGATGTGCATCGGCATGTCTGGCATTTCCAGTCTCCGTGCGCGAGGCATGGCAGCCCGGTCACGACCCGTGACGTTCTCGCAACCCATCGCCAAGCGCCGGACTGAAACGTCGCGCTCGTTCGCGGGAGATCCGCGACATGTCAAGGATTCGATCGGACTCGACTAGCGTCCCTATTGTCAGAAATCGAAAGAGCCAGGGTGTCCTTCACGTCGCGTGAGTCGCCTGTCATTGGTCCGGTCGGCCATCCGCGATTTGGCTCTTCTTCCCAACCAACCCTCAGTCGCATACTTTTCGCGTCGAATTTGCACAACGTCGCTACCGGAAGCGTTCGGCTTTGAGAAACGTTCGCTGATGATTTGAAGGGGACATGCAAAATGAACAATCGCTTTGGCGTATGCGCCGCTTTCCTCTTCTGCGCTTCTTCAGCAGTTGCTCAAGGCGTTCAACAGCCAAAAGACCTCGCGGTGCAGCGCGTCGACCTGGAGTCGCATTCGGTCGGTGCGTGGGGCGTTGACTTCGCCGATCAGGATCGAAACGTACAGCCGGGCGACAATTTCTACGAATATCAAAACGGAAACTGGCTCGCGCACATACAGTTCGGACCGAATGAGAAGGCTCAGGCTTACTGGCGAGACCTGCGGCTGCTGGCGCCACGTCGAATCGGGGCGATTCTCGAAAGCCTGGCCGCAGATGCGACCGCGTCGACCAAAACCCGCGAAGGGAAAGCCGGTGCCGTGTACCGCTCCTTCATGGACGAGAAGACGGCAGAGGCAAGGGGTGTGAAACCGCTGATGCCATCGATCAATGCGATCAAGGCAGCGAACACCAAATCGAAACTCGCCTTCATCATGGGGCAGATAGCGGGGCCAGGTACCATTCGGGCGCCATCCGTGATTGGCCGGCCGACCGGTTGGTCGTTTTTCCGGCTGGACGACATAAAACAGGACCGAGCGCACCCGGACCGATATGCCGCATACGTCGCCGCGGGCGGCCTGGTCCTTCCGGGGCCCGAGTATTATTTCGATGAGCAGTTCTCGAAGTTGCGCGCTGCTTACGTCGACTACATTGCGAACGTTCTGACCCAGCTCGGGTGGCCGGATCCAAAAGCCAAAGCCAAGGAAATTCTCGAACTCGAAACGCAGATCGCGCACGTTTCCTGGTCACACGAGCAGATGCTCGATCCGGTGAAGACCTTCAATTCGATGTCACTTGCGGAACTTCGCGAGCTCGCGCCCGGATTTGATTGGAATGCGTTCATGCGCGGAGGCCAATTGGCCTCCGACCAGAGTGTCGTTGTCGATGCCAAAAGCGCTTTTCCTGCAATCGCGAAAATCTTCGCGGCTGCTGACCTCGATGTCCTGAAGGCGCGCCAGGCGTTCGGCGTCGCCGACCAGCATTCCGATATTCTGGACTCGACGATGTTGGCTGCGGCAATCAGTTTCCGTGGCAACGCGCTGGGTGACGGCGTTTACCTCGGGGCCGCTCCGCGTCGTCTTCGCGCTGAAAAAGGAGCCGAGGCCACGATCCCCGGGATCGTTTCGGCCTTGTACGTGGCGAAATATTCTTCGTCACATGTGAAAACCATCGCACAGCAGATGGCAGAAAATATGCGCGAGGCGCTCGATGCGCGCCTGCGCGATCTTTCCTGGATGAGTCCAACCAGCAGAGGCAAGGCGCGCGACGGACTGAAGAAAATGCGTATCCTTATTGGTTACCCCGACAGGTTTGATGATTTTTCAGCACTCAGCGTGGACGACAAGGACCTCTATGGAAATTACGCGCGTTCCTCGGCTTATCAGTGGGGGGTTCTTGTTCATCGCCTGGATAAACCGTTCGACCGTTCGCTATGGTCGGTGAGCCCTGAATATCCAACCTTCAATTATTCACCCACTTCCAACACGGTCGAAATTCCGGCCGCGCTACTCGTGCCGCCATTCTTCGACGTCAACGCAGACCCAGCAGTAAACTACGGGAGCGCAGGAGCGATCATCGGAGCGATGATGGCGAGCCCCTTCTTCACGAAGCAAGGTCTCAACTACGATGCCGATGGACATTTGAACCCGTGGCTAACGCAACAGGAAGAGGAAAAATTCTCCGCGATTCGGACACGTCTTGCCACACAATATTCAAAGGTAGAACAACTTCCCGGCTTCCCTCTCAAAGGCGAGCTTGTGGCCGACGAGGCGCTCGGCGATCTTGCCGGCCTCGAGATTTCCCTGGCTGGTTACATCGCGTCTTTGAAAGGAGTCCCCGCCCCCTTGCTTGACGGCTACACGGGCAATCAGAGATTTTTCCTTGGCCGTGCCCAGATGTGGCGAGCGAAGTTTGTCGAGTCCTTCGTACGCAGCCAAATTGCTACGGGCTCGAATGAACCTCCTTTCATGCGGGTAAATGGTCTACTTCCGAATATGGATGCATGGTACGCAGCGTTCAATGTGATGCCGGGAGCAAAACTCTATATTGCCCCGCGGGAAAGAGTGGAAATTTGGTAACAAGCTATATGTGCCCGAATTGCCATCGATAGGTGCGCGGACTGACAATCCAAAGTGACGGTGGGAGTCGAGCACGGCGTGCACCAAGCCATGCTCCCGCGGCTTGCCGCTCGACCGGCAACTTGACGGCCGAGTCAACGCGCGCTCGACCATCGGCCGGAATGGTTCGTCGCCCAGCGATCGCTCTTGCGTCAGCGACTGCCAAAGATTGGGGGGTCAGGGGTGAAGTCGCTTGTCTCCTCTTTTCTTGGCGTCCGCGAATTCGGGGCGATGCATCCAAACGTGTTTCCAAAGATCGGAATTCGGCCCGGATGTAGTCAATCGCCCCCAGCGGCGTCGGGCGGTGCTTGCAAATGGCACCTGCCCCACGACATCCTTCTTGACCACTTCCTCACACGTTCTCTGAATGCCCCGCCAACGCGCCAATCCCGCGGGCGACCAGCATTCAGCCGCGCTCAGCCATCTTGCGCGTGCGACGCGTTCTCCCCTGGATGCGCCGCAAGCCGAGAAAGCTGGGGCCAACAACCCGGCAACGCATGCGTGAGCATCCGACGCCTAGACGGCAACCTGTGCCATGGACGGCCAGTTTTCGTGCTGAATCCAGGTGCAACGATAGCGAGGTGGCGGCGACGACTGTTCAGCCGACAGGCGTCATCGTGCGTCTCCGAAAAATGATCCATTGCCCCATGATCAGCAAGATCGCTTACGACTTCCTCAAGCACAAATTGACCGTCTCGTTCCGCTCCGGGCAGTCGTTCGAATTCCACAACGTACCGGCAAGGGTCGCGTTTCTCCTCCAACAAGCGACCGATCAAATCGGCTTCTTCGAGCGGAGCGTTCGCGGGCAATATCCGTGGCTCGAACTTTCCGACGGCAGGGTCGTGCGTCGTGCATTTGCTGCCGGTGATCTTCGCAAGTTCCCGCCGGAGATCACGACAAAAGAGCAGGCGTCCCCGATGAAACAGTTGGCTTGATGACGTGGTGCTTGTCCGACTTTCGGCAAACGCCTCTGTGAAAAATCTCTCGCCCTAAAACGGAAGGTTGATATGCAAGGCGCAGAGAAAATCATCAGCACCGCTTACGACGCCGTCGGCGAGCGCCTCAGCGTCACCTTCGCCACCGGGCGCTCTTTCGTGTTTGACAAGGTGCCCTCGTGCGTTGCCGAACTCCTGGCCATCGAAAGAGATCCACTGACGTATTTCAATGGATGGATTCGACACCAGTTCGCGTGGTTCGAGCTGCCGACGCATGCGTCACCATTGATGATCCCGGACTTCGTCGTCACGCCGGGCGATCGATCTGCCGCGTGAGTGGGTCTGGAAGAAGCGCATCGCGCATGGCAGTCAAGCACTGCCGAGGCCTGGCTCAAACCGGAACTGGCGACACCTGTTCGACATCCGGTGACCGACCGAAAAATGGCCCGTCGTCGTGCGAGCGCGCAGCAAAATGCTGATTGACCGCTGCTACATATTGCCTAGACGCCCTGGTGCAAATGACTCATCGAACCCGCAGCGTGAGCTGCCATGTTTGCCGCAGGACGCGCCGGCTATGGGGATAGCAGGAGTGTGCGAGCACTTCTGTCGGCGCGTCCGTCTTCCTCGCGCGGCAATCCACGGGGCGGAGGCAGTGAAACCTCCTCCGACGCCCAGCACGCCGTCAATCTCCTTCAGACGCGAGAGCGCGCTTCGAACCGACCGGCGAGTTGCCGGCCAAACGGCAGGCCGAGGAGTGCATCGCCTGGGGCAGGCCGCGTTCAAATAGCTCCGTCCCCGCAGATGGTTATTGGTCGAAGTTTTCGGCGAAGATGCGATCGTTGTCCCACACGTCGGTGATCGGTACAGCCGTTGCCGCGTTGGCGAGCGCACTCAAACCGTACATGTCTTCAAGCGTGCGCAATACGCCGTAGTGGCTGACGGTTTCGCTATAGCTGCCAGGGATCACGTTGGATCCTGCGAACACCATCGGGATCTGGTTCGGCACGGTGAAGTTGTCCTCGTCCCAGGTCAGGATGAAGAGACTGTTGTGGTTCTTCGCCCATTGCACATAAGCGGCAAGATTATTCTGCAGCCAGCTGTCACCCGTCGAAATCGAGCAGTCGTGCATGTCGTTGCACAGGTTGGGCACGACGATCGACAGTGTCGGCAGGTCGGCGAACGACGTCGGGAATGCCGCGAATGTGCGATTGCTCGTGCTCGGGACGTTGTCGAAGTTCACCCACGGATTGTGCTTGCGCGCATAGGTGCTGGAGCTGCACCCGCCATACGCATCGGACGGCATGGTTTCGGAATAGCCCGTAAAGCTCAATCCCGCCGCGATCAACTGGCTGCCGAGATTGGCCACGCCGGTAAAGTTGTGCGGGCACGAATCGTCGGTGATTCCCTGTTGCTGGCCTGAAAACAAAGCCACGTAGTTGGGCTGGCTGGGATGCGTGACGCCGTGGGCGTCGCTGAAGCTGACGCCGCTGGCGAGCAGGGAATTGATATACGGCGCGCTGACGGTATCGCCGATGATCGAGCTGTAGCCCGTGTTTTCCATGATGGCGATGACGACATGGTCGAACCGGTGAACACTGCCCGCGGCCGTGCTCGCCATGATCGATGCGGAGTCCATCGCGGTTGCCGCGTGCACACTGGCAATGATTTCGACGCCCGATCCTTCGAAGCCCGCGGCCAGTGGCACTGACACAAGCGTGGTGAACAGTGCGATGGTCTGACATCCCATCCGGCGCGTCGTGGCATTCATCTCAACTCCATGGCAGATCGTCGGGCAGAGGACGATAGCAAGTCCGTGTGCATCCGTGGAGAACGGCTACCGGCAATCCTGCTCGAAAAAAAAATGGCAGGGATCTGCGTGTTTCGTCGTTCAAGTCAGTGCGTCGGCTCGAAGTTCTCGCTTCATCCCGGGAAAGACCCGGCCGGCAACGACAAACACACGAGGAGAGTCATGGATCCACTGATGAAAACGAATCAATCGTCGCGCGCCATTTCGCGAGGTTCAGCGTGCCGTGCATTGATGGGGATAGGTCTGCTGGTCATCGGGGCACCGGCGTCGGCAGCCACTATCGTGGTGACCACGACCGCCGATACCGGTGCTGACAGTTTCCGTCAGGCCGTGCTCAGTGCGAATCCGGGTGACACCATCACGTTCGACCTGCCAGCAGCCTCGAATATCACTCTTTTTTCGCCTGTCATCATCGACAAGAACCTCACGTTGCAAGGGCCCGGCCGGGATGATCTGTCACTTTCCGGACACGGCAACCGCGTGCTCGAAGTTGGAGCCGGCGTCACCGCCGTGATCGGCAACCTGGAGGTGACTAACGGCGTGGCGGAGACGGGTGGTGGCTTCAGCAACCACGGCACCACAACCGTCAGCGACTGCTCCTTCACGGCCAACAGCACCGGGCTCGGTGCCAGCGTGGGTGGCAACCGGGGTGGTGCCATCTACAACGACGGCGACCTCACCGTCAGCAACTGCCACTTCGCCGGCAACATTGCCTTGGGAACCGACGTCGCAGTGAGCGGTATTGGTGGCGCAATTGAAAATGTTGGAACAGCCCTGATCGAAAGAAGCTCCTTCGTGAGCAACCAGGCGTATTTCTATGGAGGTGCCATCGACAACACCGGCATGCTGACCGTCATCGGCAGTACCTTCTCTGACAGTGCCTTCTCGAGTGGTAACCAATCCAAAGAAGGAGGTGCCATTTACAACGTCGGCACGCTGGTCGTGGACAGCAGCACATTCGTTGGCAACCTCGCCCACCGTGGTGGCGCAATCAGGAACTTTGCTGGATCCGCGACGGTGACCAACAGCACGCTGGTCAAGAACACTGCCAGTTCTGGTGGTGGCGCCATTTGGAACCAAGCGTCGATGTCAATCATTGGCAGCACGATCGCCGAAAATTCGTCTCCCGCCGGCCCCGCCATCTTCAACTATGAGAGCGTCGTCATCAGGCGAAGCCTCTTCGCGTTCAATGATTGTTACCCCATGCAAGGCAGCATCACATCGGAGGGAGACAATCTTTTGTTCGGAGCACAGGCCTGTGTGCAAGCCTCGGAGGCGCTGAATGACCGCATCAACGTCGATCCGTTGTTGCTGGCGCTGGCGGACAACGGTGGCCCGACGATGACGCGGATGCCTGCGGCGGGCAGCCCGGCGATTGACGAAGTCCGCGTGAGTGCGTGCACGGGGTTCGACCAGCGTGGCATCAGCCGTCCGCAGGGCTCGCGTTGCGACATCGGCGCGGTGGAGGTCGAGATAGTCGATTTGATCTTCAAGAACGGATTCGATCCCTGATACAGAGCTGGAACACATGCCGGGTCAACAAGGCCCGCGTTTTGATCGCCGCATCGAACTCTGATGGCAGGCTCGTGTCCGTCGTGTCGTTCGACAGCATCAGGGCCGATGTCGCCCGCCCCCCAACCTTGAGTACCTCCATGAAAGTGCCGTTGCCTCCCCGCTCGCCTGCCTTGCCCATTCATGCCGTTCGGCTATCGTTGTTCCCAGTCTCTGCGGCTGCGGCGACTACCCCTGCCGTACCCGACTCGCCGATCGGAGTGCCCACGCCGCAGCCCGTCATCCGTCTGCTCTCGGGATTGCTGCTGCTGTGCAGCGCCGCCAGCGCTAGAGCTGCCCTCGATCCGTCGCCCTGGCAGCTGGATTTCCAGGAGCACGCCCTCTTCACCACCAGTGCGCCGATGGCGACAACGTTGAGCAACACCGGCAACCAGTCATTGACGGTCGTCGACGTCAGTCCCGCGACCGGGGTCTACGCGCGCGCTGGTGGAAGCTGCGGTGCGGTGCCCTTCACCATCGCCGCACAGGCGAGTTGCACGATCGAACACACGTTTACGCCAGACGCCCTCGCTGTCTTCTACCAGACGATTACAACGACGCTGGCGAGTGGTGATCACGTTGCCTTCGGGCTGGCTGGCGAGGGCGCTCAGGGGCATCTGACCATTGATCCACTGTTTGGTCTGGATTGGTCGTCGACACCCGTCGGCGCGATCGGCGTGGAGAAAATTGCCATCCTGGCCAACGACGGACCGGTCCCCATGCAGATCACGGAAATAGTGACATCCAGCGTGCCGGCCGTCAGTGCCTTCGTGCGCACGGGGGGCAACTGCCCCGAACCTCCGATCAATTTCGGCGACGGCGGCAGCTGTACCTTGGCATACACGTTCGTGCCCGCCCAAGTGGGTGAGTCAACGACGGACCTGGATTTCCGCGGCGGCGGATCGGCCTATTCCCTGTCTCTCAGCGGCGAAGGCTCGCCGGAAATCCCCTTGTTCGAGGATGGATTCGAAGCGACTGCGCCCGCGCCGATGCAGTGAGCCTGAGCCCTTCGCGACACGTGCCCTCGCTGCTTGCCATCCAAGGGGACGCAGGTCGTTGAAGGGTGCTGCCCAAGCCATGCGTCGCGCACCCTGACGCCCTGACGATTGAGGGGACGACATCGTTGCCTGATTGAAACGCCTGGTTCCTGCGTCCTGTTTGAGGGATGTTACGGGGATTGTCGTCATCGTCTCGCCGTGGAAGCGAACGCTGCACGTTCAACGTCGACCAGGATCGGACCGGGCTGATCGTCCGCCTCGACAATGACCTCATCTTCGCCGACGCGTACTGGAAGCGGTATCGGGGAATCGTGGTCAGGTTCATTTTCCCGCTATCGCGAATGAACCCGATCCCTTCCGTACGACAGCGTTCTGGCCCTCCCGTCACGGTCGCCGGCGCAATCTTTGCGCACCCGGCCCTTGTCGCCCCAGCGCGTCGTCGGGGTTGTACAGGCGACAGGCGCGCAGCGACAGGCATCCGCAACCGATGCAGCTTTGCAGCTGGTCGCGCAGCGCCTGCAGGTCGGCAATGCGCTGATCGAGCGCCGCGCGCCACTGCGACGAAAGGCGTATCCAGTCGGCCTTGGTCGGCGTGCGCTGTTGCGGCAACTGCTGCAGCGCATGCGCAATTTCTCCGAGACTGATCCCGAGCGCTTGCGCGGTGCGGACGAAAGCGACGCGACGCAAGGCATCGCGGCGATATCGCCGCTGGTTACCGCCGCTGCGTTCGGAGGCGAGCAGACCCTGCGTCTCGTAGAAGTGCAAGGTGGACACCGCGACCCCGCTTCGCCGCGCCACGTCGCCGACGCTGAGCAATGTCTGGATCGCCATGGGTTGACCTCAAGCCTGCTTGAGGTTGCATGCTAGGCGACCGATGAGCCGGAGGCAACGCATGCAGGCGATGGTGCAAGAACAATCAACTCTTTCCCTTTTTTCTCGTGAGTGGCGCAACCTGAGCATCGGCGCGGTGGGCCTTTGCTCGATGATCGCGTTCGAGGCAATTGGCGTCGCCACGGGCATGCCGGCGGTGGCGGCGGCTCTCGACGGCGTGCCGCTGTATGCGCTTGCGTTCGCCGGGACGCTCGCAGGTTCCGTGGTGGCAATGGTGTGGTCGGGCCAGGATTGCGATCGTCATGGCCCGTACCGCTCGATGGCGCTCGGCATGCTGCTGTTCGCGCTGGGTCTGCTGATGGCGGGAATGGCCGCATCGATGGCCGTGCTGGTGGCCGGTCGCGTCGTGCAGGGCCTGGGTGTCGGCGCACTCGTCGTTGCGCTCTACGTCGCCACTGCGCGCGCATTGCCGGCTGCGCTGCATCCGCGCCTGTTCGCGCTGTTCTCGTCGGCGTGGGTAGTGCCCGCCGTGATCGGCCCGGCGATCTCCGGATGGATCGTCGTGCACCTCGGCTGGCGCTGGCTCTTCCTCGGCATTGTGCTGATGCTCCTGCCGACCGCAGGGCTGATCCTGCCGCCGCTGCGCGTGGCGGACAAAGCGGTCGAGAGCCCTGATGTCTCACCTTACGTGCTGTGGTGGGCATTGCTGGCCGCATTCGCCAGCGTGACCTTGTCGGTCAGTGCCTATGCCGGAAGCCTCGCGCCGCTCGTCGTATCGATCGCGCTCTGCTGCGTGGTGACAGCAGCGGCCCGCCTGCTGCCGCGCGGCACGCTGCGCCTCGCGCGCGGCTTGCCCACCGTGATTGCGCTACGCGGAATCAACTCGGCGGCGTTCTTTCTTTGCGAGGCCTTCATCCCGTTGTGGCTGCAGCAACAGCGCGGCTGGTCGATCACGAGCGCCGGCGTTGCCCTTACCGGTGGTGCGCTGTGCTGGAGCATCGGCAGCCATCTGCAATCGCGCATGCACCACGAACCCGTCCGCCGTGCATGGCTCGGACGCGGGTCCGCGATGGTGTTTGCGGGGATTGCCGTGTGCTTGGCGACGGTCCTTGGCCTGCTGCCGGATTGGGTGATCCTTGTTGGCTGGTCGGCAGCCGGGCTTGGCGTGGGCCTCGCGTTGCCGATGCTCAGCGTACTGACCTTGAAGCTGGCGCCGCGCGAGCAGCAGGGAACATGCGCGTCGGCCCTTCAACTGTGTGCCGCGCTGTGCACGAGCGCGGCGCTCGCGGCGGGAGGCTTGCTGTTTTCGATGCTGCAGGCGCGCTGGCCGATACGCGCGTTCGCGAGCGTTTTCGTGCTCGCACTCGTCATCTCCGCGACCGCGTCGATCAGCGCGCAGCGCGCCTATCCGGCGAGATAAAAAACAGCCTGTGACGCATAATTCCTCCGCCCCCTACTGCGACCGTTTGCAATGGCCCATGACACTCCTCAACTCGCGGCGAAGGCGAGGTCACTGCAACTCTTCGGCGCGTTGTTCCTTGGCTTCTTTCTATTGATTCTGTTACCCATCCTGCGTGCAGACCGCTACTGCAATGACGACATTTTGCGGGCGTTGGACGGGAACTGGGGTTGGAACACAGACGGTCGCCTGTTCACCAATTTCCTCATGCGCCTGCTTGAGTTCGGAGCGGTTCGTGTCGTAGACATCGCCCCCTTGCCGCAGTTGCTGGCGATCGCAGTGCTTGCTTGTTTCGGGGTGCTTGTTGCGCGGCGCTATCGAATCGATTCGGTTCCCATCGCGGCCCTGATCGCTTTTCCGATGGCCGCACAGCCGTTCTTTCTGCACAATTTGTCATTCCGGTTCGATGCGTTCTGCATGGCCTTGGCAATGCTCTGCGCCTTTCTTCCGCTGTTGTCGTCGACGCTGACTGTTCGCGCCTGGGCGGTCGGCGCGGCTTGCCTGCTGGCTTGCCTGAATCTGTATCAACCGGCGATCGGCGTCTTCCTTGTGTTCGCGCTGCTGGAAACCATTGCCGAACCTGCGCCGGAACAAACCTGGGGTGCTACGTCGAGGCGATTCGTCGGACGCATGCTGCAATGCGCAGCCGCCTTGCTGGCGTACAGGCTTTTCTTCGCCGCCTCGTTCAAGGGTTGGCTCAAGGATCGCAGCGAGGTGGCTCCGTTGACGGAGGTGCCGCACACCTTGTTCGCCAACGCTCAAGGATTCGGACATGTATTCGCCAGCTCGTTCTCCGCACGCTGGTTTGAAATTTTCGTACCCCTGCTGCTTATTGCGCTGGCCGCAATCGTCGTCCTCTCGGTGTGCGCACGCGGCACACCGGCGCGTCGCATGATGGCGGCCGCGTATGCTGTCGTCCTCGTTCCGGCGATGCTCCTGGCGGCATGCGGGCCCATGCTGCTGTTGCGACATCCGGTTTATGCGCCACGCGTCATGGTCGGTTTTGGCGCGGTGCTGTGCGCTGCACTGATCGCCATGCACGGCGCGTTGCGCGGACATCGCCACGCGCGCGGTTTGCAGTATTTCATCGCCGGCGCACTGGCATTGGCAATGTCGGTCCACGCGGCGGTGCTTGGAAACGCGGCTGCGGCACAAAAGGACTATGAAGCGGCGATCGCGGGTCATCTCGCCGACGATCTGGCCGAGCTTGCGCAACGTCAATCAGTGGGCCGCTACCTGATCCTCGGCAGCGCAGGTCTGGCGCCGACTGCGGCACACGCGGCCGAACAGTTTCCGTTGCTGCAGGTTCTCGTGCCGACGTATCTCGACGAGCACGAGGTTTGGCGGCACCACTATTTGCGCCTGTTCCTGCCGCCGATCGAAGACGCGGCGTTTCCCGATGGCGCAGTCGATGCCAGTCTGGCGCTTCGCTCCTGCGCACACGCGCCGACGTTGGTTCGCAGCGCCTATCAGCTGAGCGTGGTCGACGACGTTGCGATCGTGCGTTTCAAGTCGGCGTTCTGTAGCGAGCCGGCGCGCGCTGCTGACGTTGCATCGCCGGCAACCTAGGACCGACGGATGAGAGGCTACCCATCAGTCCGCCTGTTTGCCGCCCTGCTTGCCCTTGCGCTACTCGCGGCGACACTGGCCTGGCGAATACCGTTCATGCTCTGGGATCACCTGGATTTCGCTCCGCTCTACGCGACCTGGCAAAGCGGTGAGTCGTTGACGCAAACGATTTTCTGGCATAGCCATGGCGGCCATCTGCACACGGCGGCCTATGCCGTGCTTCTGGTCACGACGTGGCTCTCGCACGGGCAAACCTGGCTGGATTGTTTCGCGAGTTGGCTTTTCCTCGTCGCTTACGCGGCGACGATCCTCGTTCTGTGCCGCGAGACATTGCCATTGGTCGATGCGCGCGCGCGTCTCGGCGTGGGACTCATCGTATTTCTCGCCCTGTATCCGGGGCATCTCGCCAACTTGCAATGGGGGTGGCAAGTCGCGGTGTTTCTTTGCCTGCTCGGAACCGTGGTCGCGATACGCAGCGTGTGCCGTGAGGAATTCGATTGGCGTGACAATTTCATCGCCTTGTGTGGAGCGACCATGGCGGTGCTGAGCTTCGGCATCGCGCTTGCCTTGGCGCCGATCGCGCTGCTCGCGATTGCGCTGCGCGACGAGTTGCGCCCCGCCACACGCCTTGCATTCGCCTTGCCGTGGCTGCTCGGCAGTGTGGCCGTCGCTTACGCGTTGCGCAGCGATGCCAGCCTGATCGCCCCGCATGGTGATGCCGACTGGGCGATGATCGCAACGCGCTTGTTCGAGATTGGCTATTACGCCCTCAATTTTCTTGGCGCCGGCATTGCGCGATTTGCAACAGGGGCCGCGCCGTGGCTGTCCTTGTTCGCGATTATTTCCGGTGTGCTCGCTGCCATTGCGTCGCGCCGTCATCGTTCGGCGTGGCCGTGGATCGGCTTCATGTTGTTCGGCATGATCGGGGCGATTCTGACCGCACTGGGTCGCATCGACGAGGGCCCGACGCAAGCGTTCGCCAGCCGGTATGTGAGTTTTTCAACCGTGTTCTGGCTCGGCTGGATCGGCCTGTTCGTGCTCGTTCTGAATGCGCGAAGACGCCATGCAGTGCAGTGGGCCGTCTGTGGCGTGATCGCATTGTTCGCTGTTGGCAACGCTGTAGCGATGACCAAGCGTGCCAATCGCCTGGCGCACGAAGCGCGCACGACGGCGGCGACTCTGTGCGCAACCTATCCGGATGTCGACGAGACGGTTCTGAAGGACATGCACTACGCCGGCGCCGATGCAGCCCGCGACCGTTTGCGTGTCGTGCACGAACTCGGCTTTCCGCCGTTCGACACATGCCAGCCCGCGGCGGCGGCACGCTAAGGTCCAAGGGAACGGATCAACGGTTCCCACGCTCGCGATCACTCGAAGCCGTCGACAAAGATGCGGTCAGGGTCGACTTCATACGCGCCGATATCCGCCACGCCGCCGAGCACGCGCGGAAAACCTTCGCCGCGCTGGTCGGTATCGGAGTTGCGCGTGTTGTTGCCGGCGTTGATCGCAGGGCTGCCGGGCAGCAGCGCATGCGTCGCGGTCATGCCGCCGTTGAGGCGCAAAGGCCCAAGCAGTGGATCGGCGTTGATCGTGTCGGTGAGCCCTGGTTGCGCGATGTGGTTGATGAGGTTGTGCGAGCCGGTCACCGTGATCGAGAATTCCCCGCCGACGTCGCTCGGACGATCCGGTGTTCCCACGGCCAGGTTGCCGGCGATGATCGATCCGTCGATGCGTACCGGCGACTTGCGCAGGTCGAGGCCGGCACCTTGCACGGTGCCGATCACGCCGCCGGACTGGAACGGGATCGTGTTGAACGCGACCGTGCTGTTGTAAAGCGAAAGCGGCACGTTCGCCGTCATGCCGCCTCCTGCGGCCGCGGTATTTCCGGAAAGCGTGCTCTCGTAGACAATCGCGTCGTCGCCGCTCTCGCCGGGGCCGAGGTACAAGCCGCCGCCGACGTGGGCGTGATTGCCCGAGATCGTGGAGAACAGGATCACGGCTCCGCCGTTCGTGGCCACACCACCGCCACTGCTGTTGGTGATCTCGTCAACCGAGTTGTTACTGATCGTGCTGTACTTGGATATCAGTCTGCCAGCCGCATACGCGCCGCCACCGCGGCCGCTGCTCGCGGCCGCCACGCGGAAATCGCTGATCGTGCTGTAGGCCATCACCAGGTCGCCGCCGGCGAACACGCCGCCCCCTCTGCCGGTGCCGCTGCCGACCGTCACGCCACCCTGGTCCAGCACGCTGTGGATCAGCTTCACGCTGCCCTGCGCATACAGCGCGCCGCCGGCGCCATCATTGGAACCGGTGCTGTGCGTAGTGCAGGCGTAGACGTGCGCGCCGTCGAGTTCGACATTGCCGACCGAGAATATGCAGCCGCCGCGCGCCACGCCGTAGTCGCTGTATTTCGCGCCGAACGCGACGGAGAGATCCTGCACTTTCAGCGTTCCGCCAACCACGTTGTAGAGCACGCCGTCACCCGGATGACCCGCGCTGTTGATCAACAATCCCTCCGCGCCGGGCCCGTGCAAGGTCAAGTCCTGCGCACTGATCACGATCGCGCCGGTCGACAGGGAAATCACGCTGCATGACAGCTGCGTCAGGTCGATCGTGTCGCCGTCGACTGCATGGGCGACCGCATCGCGCAGGCTGCCGCTGCCAGCATCGTTGCAGTTGCCCACCACCTTCGGCGCGCGCGGTGCGGCCGCCGATGGCGCGACATTCGCAGGCGTCGCGCGCATATCCGGCGACGCGCAGGCGAGCAAGGCGATCAGCGCAGCAACGAGTGGGCGCTGCCGCTGGCTTGCCATACAGGCATGGCGCGACGCGGTCGAAGTGAACGGCATGGCAGGGTCCGGTGGCGCGAGGTGCAGCGCGCCTTCCTCTCCGATAACGACGCTTCAGTGCGGAATTGGACATTGCGACTGTGTGGATCGCGGTTCGTCTCGTCATCTCGCCGACCAAAGAGGTCAGTTTCGCGTTTTTTTACGACGGCAAATGAACCCGACTCGTTTTCGGTGCGGAATCGATCGCGGTGCAGCTTGCAGCCGCGCGTATTCGGCGAAATTTGGCCGCCCAGCGAAACTTCGGCGCAGCGACAGGGCATTCCTCCGACCCAGGTTGATTGCCGTCCCTGCTATCGTGTGACGGTGATGCGGCAAGACAATAAGACGTTCGGGAAAATTTCCGCATCCATCGAGCCGCCCCGAGGAGATGTCATGAAATCTCACGCAATCGCCGTCCTTCTGGCCGTCTGCGTTGCCATGCCGGCGTATCCCGCGCATGCCCGGTTGCCACCCGCTCCGGGTGCCGATACCAGCCACGCGAAGCCACCGACGGCCGTCGATCGCGCTTCGATGCAGACGATGCAAATCCCCAGCCATGGCGCCCTGATGAACGCTCTGGTCTACATCGCCGCTGGCGCCGGACCACACCCGGTCGTGATCTTGCTGCACGGATTTCCAGGCAACGAGCGCAACCTTGATCTGGCACAGGACATGCGTCGTGCCGGCTGGGATGTCTTGTATTTCAACTACCGCGGTTCGTGGGGCACGCCGGGCGATTTTTCGTTTGCCCACGGCATCGAGGACACGGCCGCCGCGATCGCCTATCTGCGCCAACCGGACATCGCCAAATCGCTGCGACTGGACGCGACCCGCATCGTGTTGATGGGCCACAGCATGGGTGGCTTCATGACCTTGCAATCTGCTGCGGCAGATCCTGCGATAAAGGCCTTCGCGACTATTTCGGCCGCCGACATGGCTGGCCGCATGCAAGCCTTGCTCGCCAAGGAAAAACGTCCGGACGCCATCAACGCGATGGCCGCAGGTCTTGCCGATGAAGGGATGGCGCCGCTGGCGGGCTGCACGCCCGCGGGGCTGGCCAGCGAACTCGCCGACCACACTGCGAGCTGGCCGTTCATGGGCAAGGTCGACTCATTGAAAGACCGTACTGCCTTGGTCGTGACTTCCGACGACGGACTCGTTGCCGAGAATGATCGCTTTGCTGGCGCGCTGCATCAGGCGGGCGCCCATCACGTCACTACCGTGCATTTGTCCACCGACCACGCGTATTCCGACCAGCGTATCGAACTGTCCAAGGCAGTGCTGCACTGGCTGGGAACGTTGCCCAAATAGGCGGGCAGTCGCGACACGCAGACAAGTCTGAGTTCCCCCACGTTTTCACGCAGGCACTCCCATCTGATCGACGCATGCTGCAGACGGATGATGCAAGCGGTACTGGCGTAAAACGGAGCAAACCAACTATCTGTTTGCGACGCAGAATTTCTCCATGCAGTTTGATATGAATTCTTGCGTAGGCGGATGATCTATCGCTCCGATTCTGGCTGGCGCCGCACTGGAAGCCGGGGGCCGTCACTCGATTGGTAGCGAAATGGATCGCGTCAAAATCCGCCCCGCCGTCTGGGCGAGGCGGACGGGATGGATCAGTACTGCGGCCACAGCTCCGTATTTCCGCCGATAACGATCGGGTAGTTGTAGCCGGCTGCTTTTTGCGAGGCGAAGCCGGCGACGAAGGTGTAGCCAACCAGGCCGTAGTAGGTGGAGGAATTGCTGCAAGCCGACGTGATGTCGCTCTGGCTGGCGGTGGAGAAAAACTTCTGCAGCTTCGTGTGAGGTGTCGTCTGCCAGTTGCCCGACATCTGGTACCAGGCCGAATCGCTGGTCAGGCCCCAGTACCACGTGGAGTCGCTGCCCTTCTGGAAATAACAGGCGAGCGAGGAGCTGTCGGCGGCGACCGCCGGTACCGCCTTCTCCGATCGGTCTTTGTTGTTGGCCGGCCCCTTGCCGGCAGCGAGGGCGAGGGAGGGAAGGGCGACAACGAGGGCAAGCGCGAGCACATGACGCAATTTCATCAGTTCACTCCAATGGGTTGCATGAGGAGCCGGCCGCGACGAGCGCTGCGCGCGACTGCAGCGCAGAGACGCCGCTCCGGCAATCCCTCTATACCCGTCTGCCGCATGCAGGGTAACTGTACAAAATTGCAGGAATGCCGCCGCTTCCTCTCGCGCTCGTGACTACGCCAAACGCCGATCCTTCTTTCACAAGGAAGTGCCCGGGCCAGACTCGGGCTCCGCCCTTCGCAACGTCTATCGAAACCATTGGTGAAGATTGACTCTTGCTGCCTGTGGCTATCGCAACACATCCGAACGGCGCGCCGAGCCGCGAAGCGGTGTACCGCGAACATCGCTTGACGGAGAGTTTCGTGCATTTACATTTGTCGAAGTCTTCGACCGCGCGCATATTTCGATCCCACTACGCTCTACCCGGATGGCCCCCCAATGAATTCGTTCGCGCTCTCCGCCGCAGGTGGCGTGTTGATCGGCCTCGCCGCCGTCCTGTTGATGGCCGCACTGGGCCGTATCGCCGGTATCAGCGGGATCGCTGCTGGTTTGGTCGACGGCCGCAGCCTTGATTGGCGTCGGCGCGTTGCATTTGTCGCGGGTCTGGTCGCTGCACCTGTGCTGCTTGGATGGATGGGCGGCGACAGCGGCATCGGTGCACCGCAGGTCGACCCGCCGTGGATGGTGCTGGCCGGTTTGCTGGTCGGTGTCGGCACACGCATGGGCGGCGGCTGCACCAGCGGCCACGGAGTGTGTGGCATCGCTCGCGTTTCTCCGCGCTCGCTGATGGCCACGTCGGTGTTCATGCTGTTCGGGATCGCAACGGTCTTCGTGCTGCATCATCTGCCTGGCAAAGGCTGAGCCATGAAGAACCTGATCGCGCTGATCGCTGGCCTTTTGTTCGGCCTGGGTCTGAGCCTTGGCGGCATGACCCAACCTGCCGTGGTGCTCGGTTTCCTGGATATCTTCGGACACTGGGACCCACGACTCGCGTTCGTGATGGCGGGCGCCGTGCTCACGACTGCGATCGGCTATCGCTGGGTGCTCGGGCGCAAGCGTCCCTGGCTCGAGTCGAGCTTTCGTCTGCCCACCGCGACACGTGTCGATGCCCGCTTGATCGGCGGGGCCGCCTTGTTCGGGATCGGCTGGGGCATCGCCGGCTATTGTCCGGGTCCGGCACTGGCGTCGCTCGGCGCGGGCGCGCCTTCGCTGCTGGCATTCGTTGCAGCGATGGTTGCGGGATGGTGGTTGGCTGCACGGCTTGCCGCTGCGAAGCCGTGACGGCGTTGCGTGTGCACGCATGCGCAGTTGCCTTGGCGAACGACCCGAAGGTCGATCGACGGTGCCACGGAGGCGTCATGCGATTGAAACGCAGTGTTCCTGCATCGCCTTTGACGCTCAAGAAGTTCCAAGCGGACGCGTGACTCCACGACGACTTCCGCCGAGAGAAAACCGGAAGCCCGGAGAAAATCCAGACCAAACAGGAATCGTCCGGAAAATTCCGGTGACAGCGCTTGCCAAGCCGCGCAAGAAAGGACTGTGACCCGTCAGGCCATGCTGCCAGTTCGCGTCTGCTTCCTTGCAGGATGAGAGGCATTTCGCACTTCGTCTGCCGAAGCGCAGACAATGCCCGGGCTGGCCTCCGGGCAGTGCACAGGCTGCCATCCGAACTCCCGATTCTGCGTGACTCCCCTGCAGGTGATACATGGCATCGATCGAACCATCGTCGCGCTACGCGCCTTCTGTCCGCTGGATGCACTGGACGATATTTGCACTCGTCTTGCTGGCTTACGTGTGCATCAATCTGTTTGAACAGTTCCCCAAGGGCAGCGCAACCCGCGGCAACATGCTGGCTGCGCACTACACCGTCGGGTTGGCGGCACTGCTCCTGCTGCTGCCGCGTTTGCTGCTGCGCCTGCGCAACGGCCGTCCGCCCATTGCACCGCCGCCACGTCGCTGGACCGAGCTACTGGGCAACATCACTCATGTGGCGTTGTACCTCTTCCTGTTGATCCAGCCGATCCTCGGCATCACTACGCTGCAGATCGGCGGCAAGCCGGTAACGCTGTTCGGCATGACGTTGCTGCCTTCGTTCAACGACGTGCCGAACCGGGCGCTGTCGCACCAGTTTGAAGACATCCACGGGACGCTAGGCACGATCTTCTACTACGTGATCGGGCTGCATATCCTGGCCGCTTTCTGGCACCACTTCGGTCGGCGCGACAACACCTTGAAGCGGATGCTTTGAACGCCAACGAGGCAGTGCCCGCGCCATTCCGATGGCGGGACGCGTGCAACGGCTTCCCACCAGTTCCGACCTGACTCGCAAGCGTGGTCAGGTGCACTGCCTCCGACTTCCCGGACGCCATAAAAAACCCACTGGGACCTGGCTCACTTGCCGCGCTGGCAAATGAGCCTGACCGTCTTTCGTTTTGAATTCATCCTCATCATGGATGGGCATGGAACTCTCACGGAACCGTCACGCCTGCCACGACGTTGTATCCGCGTCCGGCCATGCAGCGCTCCACGATGTCCTGTTGCTGCGCGCTGCCGACCACGGCACCATTGATCCCGCCGTTGGCCGCTCCGTATGCGGCGATGTCGGCGACATCCCGCCCTCGCAGACCCACAGCGACAGCGAGCAGCGCGCCCAACACGGCGCCTGCCGCGGCGCCTGCCGCCGCCTGCTGACCTGCGGGGCGCTGGTTGGCCAGGTTCTGACAATCCGTGACGTCATCTTCGTAGTTGCCGCGGCTCACACCGCGGTCGACCAGCGGACGGTACTGTGTGGTGGCGCAGCCCGAGCAGGTCATGACGACCGCGAGCAGCAGAACGGTTGCGATTTTCATGGGAACTCCCGTGCGTCACTGTGGTTTGAACTGCTCTGCAGATTCCGTGCCGTGCGCACCGACGGTCTATTCCTTGATCGCCTGACGCGGCCAGGTGCAGCTTCTTTTATCGCGCCGGCGAATGGCGAGCGCTTTTCGCAGCGCGACTCTCATCCACGCTGCCATCGAACACCGGGGAATCTCACGCGGGCGACTGTAGCGCTCACCCCAACGTGACGCGCAAGTGAACGGGATTGCGCTGTGCCTGCCGGCGTTGAATCCATCCTGTGGCGGCCCGCGTATCTGTCCACGTTCCCAATCCGGGACCTGCCACTCACGATGGAGATCCACATGAACCTGTTCCAGAATCGCCTGACCCTCGCCCTCGCCACCAGCGCCCTTGCCCTCGCCTGCGCATCGACGACGTTTGCCGCCGGCATGGGCGCAATGGCCAAGGAGGCCACGGTCACCGTCGGCGGCGCGCCGATGTATCCGTCCAAGAACATCATCGAGAATGCGGTCAATTCCAAGGACCACACCACGCTCGTTGCTGCGGTGAAAGCTGCGGGCCTGGTGGACACGCTGTCCGGCACCGGCCCGTTCACGGTGTTTGCGCCAACGAACGCGGCCTTTGCCGCGTTGCCTGCCGGCACAGTGGATACGCTGCTGAAGCCGGAGAACAAGGACAAGCTGACCTCGATCCTGACCTACCACGTCGTCCCGGGTCACCTGACGTCGAAGGACATCGAAGCGTTGGCGGCGAAGTCCGGCGGCACGGCGGAACTGAAGACGGTGCAGGGTGAGTCGCTGCAGGTCATGAAGTCGGATGGTGCATGGGTGGTCGTCGACAGCAAGGGCAACAAGGCAGCGATCACAACCGCAAACGTGTTGCAGTCGAATGGCGTGATCCACGTCGTCGACAAGGTGCTGATGCCGTAACGAACGTCTATCGCTCCGGTTGATTGCAGAGCGATCGTTGAAGTTCGAGTACCAAGGCAGAGCCCGCTGATTTTTTGTCAGCGGGCTTTGTGCTTTTGACGCGGAGGATGCAGGGGATCGAGATTCTCTTCGGCGAAGAACGCAAGCCGGCCAACGCATGAGAGGTCTGAATCCGACGGCGCGATGTGCGCCATCTTCGGCCGGACTACGCGCCATCACTCCGCGCCCGCAGGGCGCGCGGATTCATCACGCGCCGCCAAAGCGGCGGCATCAGGGCCAGAAGGAACATCGTCGCGTAGCCGGCAGGCAGTTGCGGGCTGTCGTGATGGTGTTCGAGCACCTCATAGCGGCGCCGCGCATGCGCGTGGTGATCCGAATGACGCTGCAGATTGAACAGCAACCAGTTGCTGACGCGTTGCGAGGCGTTCCAGGAATGCAGATGTGTCACGCGTTCGTAGCGGCCCGGTGCGATCTGTGCACGCGAGAGCCCGTAGTGCTCGACGTAGTTGATCACTTCCAGGCTGGCAGACGCCGCCAGACCGACCACAAGGAAAAATGCGCTTCCGATGGCGCCGAACGCCGACGCAAATGCGACGATCAGCGCCAACCACAGCAAAGTCCAGCGCAGCATTTCATTGCCGGTCGACCACGCCGGGCGACCACTCTGCCTCAGCCGCAGAACTTCGAGCCGCCACGCATTGCGCACATTGTCGCGCAGCGCACGCGGCACAAACGCGAAGGCCGATTCGCCCAGCGCCGCCGATGACGAATCCACCGGCGTCGCCACGTGCACATGATGACCGCGTACATGCTCGATCTTGAACCCGTGATAGCCGACGCTGCTGAGCAGGATGCCGCCGCACGCGCGCTCGAAGCCGCTGGACTTGTGGATCAGTTCGTGCGCCGGATTGATGGCGAGGATGCCGCCGAGGATGCCGGTGGAAGCAATCCAGCCGATCATGCCGATCGCATCGAGCGGCAGGCGCTGGAATTGAGCACTGCAGTAAATCAGGACCAGTAGCCACGCAGGCAGTGCGAGCACGCAGAGTGCGCGAAAGTACAGGAGCCGGTCGACACGCTCGACGTCGTGTCTGCCGATGTTCGACGCATCCTTGCCGCACAGAAAATCGATAACCGGCAGCACGCCGAAGATGAAGATGATCGGAAACCACGCGCCGAGATTGGGCGGAACGCCGGCAGCCATCGACGCAGTCGCGGCCACGGGAAGCAGGGCCAGACCGAAAGGCAGGATGAAACCGAGATCGCGCCAGCGCATGACCCAGTTTATCGATTGCGGACATCGCGTGGAACCGACCAAGGTACGGATGCGCGAAATGGTAGAAGCGGCTGGAGCCGGGAAACGTCCCGTCAAAACAGCAGGGCCTTGGGCGTCACTGCCGATGACATGATCCTTCCGAACGCCTGTCAGACCTCGCGGACACCAGCCCGTGTGCTGCGGCATTCCGAATGCTGGACGGAACAACGGCGCGGAGGCATTGTCTGATCAATCCGCATGGTGGCTTCGACTCTTTGACGCAGGCGCACGAATCACGCGACGACGGCTGCACCAATGAGGCATTTGGAGACTGAACTGCGCAGGACTTGCTGGAGCGCCCCTTCGAGCGCTCGCAAGGGTCGACGTGAACAGCTCATTCCATACTGCATGCATTGCGCTGGCCGCAGCGTTCGCGCCGATCGCCGCAAGCGCCGTTGAATTCGTGGGGTTCCCGGACCAGCTCCAGGCCAACGACGCCCTGACCTGGGATCAGGTCGGCGCGACCGGTGCGGTGGTCACCAATCCCGTCACTGTGTCCAGCCTCGACGGGCGCAGCGTGATCGTCAGCCAGGCAACCGGGCAAGGCAATACGACGGCAGCCGGACCGGACTTCGGCCCGATGTATGCGCAGGGCGAGCGCCTGTATCACACCGGCAACGGATTTGGCTTCAGCGGCGGTCCGCTGACCTTCCAATTCGCTCGCGGGATCAACGGCTTCGGCGTCGTGTGCGATCCCAATTTCTATCTGGCCGGTTTCGCGGGAACCATCTCGGGCTACGACGGCGAGGGTGGCCTGCTTGGCACGTTTCCGTTTTCAGTGTCCGACACGGCGACGTACAAGCAGGTGTTCGCCGGCGTGGCGTCCAGCGCACCCGTAATACGCCGCATCGTGATCGACGGCTTGCAGGCCGCTGGCTATCCCGAGGATTTCTTCGTCGGCACGGTGCTGATCAAGTCGGATCTTCTATTCGCCGACGGCTTCGAGACGACGACCGCGCCGGGGCGTTAGCGCTATTGCTGTGAGTCATGCCTTTGCAACGCTGCTGTAAGGAACCAGGCCAGACCATGCAGCCATTCGCCACGCAATTACCGCCATGAGTGCAGCGCCTCCGGCTGCATGGGACGCCACGAAGTCGCAGCTGCAGTGCGCCAGGTAGACGGAAGTCCTGTCAATCTGAAACGCACAATACGGCGCCGCACTTCAATGTCTCTTTTCGTGGCCGCTACAGCGTCCCTCGCAATCGCGCGCTGTAGAAGCCTGCTGTCCACTCGGATGTCCACGACCACCACGGCGGCGGCGCCATGCCTGCGTCGCGCGACAGGCAGTACGTTTCAGTGAATTTTCGGCTCGGCCATCGCACCAGACCGCGCGCGTCGCACCAGTCGGCGAGCGGCCAATGGCAGAAATCCACACTGACGTCTGCTGCACCGAGCGCATCGAACATCGGAACAAGTCGCTCGAGGCGCGTCGTGTCGCCGCGCTTGAGCAAAGTCGTCGCCATGTCGGCGAGCGAACCATATCGCCCATCGTGTCCCAGCCATTCGTCGAAGCACTGATCAGCGCCTGCATCAAATAGAACCCAGGTCAGGCGTGCATGGCTGCTTGAAGGCTTGAAGGAAGGGGTTGATCCCATTTTCGCTCGAACCGCATCGCGCCAGGTCTCGACTGCGCCGATGTCGATCATCGCATCCAGTTGGCGCAGCGCGCCGACCGCGGCGAACGCGCGCTCGGTAGGGCCGTCCCACACCCGATCGGGCGATGACACCGGGAGCTCTGGTTTGTCCTGCTTGCGTCCCGCTGCGATCGCGTCGGCGTAGGTGCGAACCTCGTCAATGCGGGCGTGCGTGTGGAGGATAGGAACAGCACTCATGAATCCGGCGCGGCCAAACGCTGCGAGCGTGCCCGCCACCAGACGCCTCGGTGCCTTGGCAACGATGCTCATGATTTCACGCTCGGCATGCAGGTAGTGTCCGCGCGCGATCACGAACTGCATGGCCATTGCCGGCTGCGCGCGCTTCATCGTCAAGCGATGGACGACGAGCGCCACCGGCGCCGGCAGCAGTTTCAGGGCGTGATCAACCACCGCCGGCGTATCGGGCTCGCGCAAGGCCAACGCGCGCGCATCATCGTCGCGCCCGAGGAATCCCAGCATTTCGATCGCCAACTTGCGCTTCGCCCATCCACCGGCGATGGCGGCATCGAGAGTGCCCGGTTTGGCAAAGCGCGCGCGGATCTCGTCCTGGATCGCCTTCGACGCTGCGCGTCGACGCTCGAAATCGCTTTCTTCGTCGACTGTCCGAGAATCCTGCGCTTCGACCAATTCAGTCTCCACAAAATGGCAGCGATAGGGATAAGCTCATTATCTCTCGACGGCGGATGAACCCGAGCCCTTTTCAGTTGCCTTTTCGGTTGCGACTGGCTTGAGCCAGTCTGCGGACCAACGTGTTCCGGAAACGTGGAGGCGCAGCCAGTCCTGGCTGTAACCCTCGGCACAGTCACAGGACTCCTTCGTCGCATCCCATCGCGCGACTCGAACATCGGCAGAGTTCGTGTCGAGTTGTCTCACATCGAATGTTTCTGATAACACTTCACCGAAATCGTCCCGCACGCCGATAACGTGCATCGATTTCCAGTTGAGCAGGACCAGCGTCAGATAGTTGGCCTCCGGGCGGCCATCTCTGGCAATGAACAAGGCGAGAACATCCCTGCCGATTCGGCGACTTGCCATCCCCTCGCACACATCGTCCATCGGCTTGCTAGATGGGAATGGAAAATACAAATCCGGCTTGATCTTGACCTGAATCCTTCTCCCGACGTCATCTTCGACTTCCATGGTCATGTCGAGGTTTTCAGCTGCATCGCCTGAAGCTGATACCAATTTCACGACGAGATGGCGCTGATCAAGCTCGCAACGCGCAGACCAGGCATCCGCGGGTTGGCTCGCCTGGACCGAATGGAACACCACAGAGGCCAGCAGAAGGCAAACGATTTTTAGATTCACGGAGTGCCTCGACATGGATGCAGCGGATGGAATAGGTGAATGGTATGGCTTTCTCCTCCGAAGAAGCTGGCGGGACGAAAGAATCACATGTTTCAAGCGCGCAATTGCTTCGCACGCTTTGATCGCTGTGATGGGGCGAATCAGTCGACCAGCGGGCGACAGACGGTGGCCGCATGGTTGCGCCCCCTGAGCGACACGATGGCAACGGCACTTGCCCACACGGCAACGACCTTGAGGCGTATTCGCAACACCGCTGACAGCAAGCAAGCACACGAAAACGTGGGGCTGCTGGAAAAGCATTTCATTCACGACGGCGACAACACGATCACGCTGAGCGTTGACGGCGAACTCTACAGACCAGGCATGGAGCCGAACAACACGCTGGTAGACCGCGTTCCTGAAAACAACCGCAAGCGCATGACCCTAGCAAATCCGGCCGAGGAAACCTGATTTGCACCCACGCACCGGAGGCCACGGAGGCAGCCAGGCCCTGGCCCCGCTATTTCATGGAGTAGGATGAGCTCTGGCCAATATCGTGGGGACGACCATGACCATCTGTCGAGTTTCACTGATTGCAGCAATGGTGATGGCGGCACGCGTGTCCTGGGGCGCGACGGGGACACTGACGGTATTCGACGATGCCGACCAGAACGGCTTCGATCACAACGCGAGCACCTACGCCATCGGAATGAGTCTCCAGCAGTCGGTTGTGCACAGCGGCACCACTGCAGCTGTGGTTTCCATGCAGAACTTCAATGCGGCGAGCTGGCAAGCTCCAACCACCTATTCGACCGCAAGTGACTACGATGGCATTTCGTTTTGGCTGTTCGATGGGTTGAGCAGCGGCACGCAAGATCTTGCACTCCTCCTCTACAACACTGACAACGTGATCGTGGGAAAGATCGATCTTGCCGTCGCCTATGGCGCCCCATTGCCGTATGCCACGTGGATAAATGTACGTATCCCACTCAACAATCTGCCCAATCCACAAAACGTTCCTGACCCGACTCTTTTCAACAATATTGTGATTCGTACCTATAGCGGTAGTGGCAATAATTATTTCTTCATTGATGATGTCGCTCTCATTGGCGCGGACATTTTCAAGAATGGATTCGAGTAGCGTTGCGACTGGAGGTGTGGCGAGCGATAGGGACACGGGGTCATTGTCATTTGTGGCTTCTCGTTTTTCGGCTTTCGTCCACCCGATGACGTGGGCGGAACGAAGGCAGGCCAGATTGCCAGTGGCAGCCTGACGGATCGTTTGAAATAGATCGTCGATATGCGCACGAAACGCCACGGTCAATGACAATTGCCCCTCCCTGCAATCCGCCCTGCCGTGACGACTTCGCCTGCTGCGCAGCTCGCATGGACGACCACCAACGTATCGACATCGATATTGCAAGCGCGATTGCTACGCGGCCTTGCGATGTTCGTAGAACGGCAGTTGGCGATCATCGAGCAGCGCGTATTGCCTGGCCAGGTCGCCTGCTTGCGGCTGCAACCATGCATCGGCGTTGTCCGGCCTGATCTGGATGATGCAACGATCGTGTCCGGCCGCCGCGACTTCCGCGGGAGGCTCGTCGGTGATCGCGGCGAACGACAGGAGTTCGTCGTCGCCACTACCCCACCTGGACCAAAGGCAGGCAACGACCATGGTCTCTTCAGGGCGTGGCCGGAATTCGAGGATCACGTTCTGTTCCTTCTCACCTTCAGCGAGCGCGCGATGCTCCATCGTGTGCAAGCTGACGTTCTCGTAGAACGCCGTGACGAGCATGATGGCGTGATCCGAGCCGAACTGCGGTTTCCAGAATCCCTCCAGATTGTCGCGGCGCGCGTTGTAGGTTCCCGGAAACTTCACGTCGTAGAACGCCGGCTTTCCTGCCGGGCGACACTGGTAACGCATGGGAACGATCGTACGCTTGCCGTCCTTCATGATGATCACGGGCGCGTAGACCATCGGGAAAATACGCGCGTCGCGATCTTTCGGTTCCGCGCGCTTGAGATCACCGAGTCTTTGCAGGATCTGATCGACCTTGTTGGTCGCGATGCGCTGATCCTCGATGGCTTTCTTGGTTGTCCTCGTCTGCAACGTTCGCTCAGCATCGGCCAGACGCTTCCGTTGCTTGAAGAGTTCCTGCTCAAGCTTCGACGCTTGCGATGCGTTGAAGGTATCGATCAACGCCTTGATCTGCCGCTCGTCATCATTGCGCGGATTCGCGAACCAGGCGTCGATGGCCTTGGGGATCTTCACCCCGACCGTGCGGTCGCGCAAAAAATACACGTGATAGAAATGCCGGACGCTGATGTCCGCGCCCCACAGGCGCACGTACTTTTCGTATTGGCTCAGGACCTGGGCTGAGTAGCACACGGGCGCTTACCGTATCGGATGGCGGTCTTCGCCGTATCAGCCATCGAAACCATCCCGGAAAATATCTTCATCGAGTTCGACCGCGCCGATGTCGCAGCCATCGGCAACGTTGGTAACGCCCGGCACGTCACTGGGACGCGAGTGATTGCGCTCATCGACGTTGATGGACGATGCGGCGCAGTCGCCCGCGTCGATGGCTGCGCTGGCCCGATCCGGCATCATCGTCTCGCCGAGACCGCCGTTTGCGCTCAATGGGCCGAGCTGCGGGTTCGTCGTGGCGATGTCGCCGGTACCGTCGCTCGGACAACCGTTGCCCGCCACGTTGTAGCCCAGGCTGACGTACGTCTGCGGATTGCCGTCGTTGCCGCAGTCGTTGCCGCCACTGTTGTTGGAAAC
>JBDSXV010000249.1:0-23477 GCA_039926025.1 Dokdonella sp. | reverse complement strand
AGAATACGTCGACACCGCGCGTGCCGATGTTCACGGCCAGGTTGAGGCCGGCTTCGGAGGTGATGTGGTAGTAGACGACGCAGAGCGCGGCGAACGCGCGCAGCGTATTGAGGTTCATCAACATGGGGGCATTCCGCTGGGGATATTGACGCAGGGGTCGATGAGGCCTTCGGGAAGTCGCCGCGCGGCGAAGCCCCCGTGGTGAAACGGGCGACCGGAAAAATTCATGTTGATGCAGCCTTCGCGTGCTCCTCGATCGCCGTCGCACACGCGCGCAAGGTGTCTTCGGCGACACTGCGCCAGTCGCGCGAAAATCGCTTTGAAAGCACGGTCTCGTTCCACGGCCGATCGAGTGCCTCGACGAGACCCGCAGCAAGCGCGGCGACATCGCGTGACGCAACCAGGATGCCCGAATCCGCGTCGACGATTTCCGGTATGCCGCCGACCGGCGTCGCGACAATCGGACGTCCGCAGGCGAGTGCCTCGACCAGCACGTTGGGATAGCCTTCCGAATAGCTCGGCAACGCAAACACATTCGCGGCGCTCATCCAGCGCGCGACGGCGTCGGGCGGTTGTGCGCCCGGCAGATGCACGCGCAGACCCAGTCGCCCGACTTCGGCCGAGAATTCGGCGTGCAGGGGCCCGGTTCCCACCATGGCGAGTTCCGCATGCGGGCGCTTCGCCACCATGCCACGCATCGCCGCAAGAAGTTCACGCAGCCCCTTTTCCGCAACCAGGCGGCCAACGTAGAGCACGAGTTCGGCATCAGCGGAGACACCCAGTTGCGCGCGCGCGGCGGCGCGATCGGCCAGGTGGAATGTGGCTGCATCGCAGCCATTCGCAATCGCATCGACGCGCGCGGCATCCGCGCCGTAGTCGCTCACGGCAAGCCTGCCGAGGTCCTCACTCACGACGAGCAGGCGATCGGCGGCGCCGATCACGCGTCGCGTCAGGAACTTGCTGATGCGGTCGCGCACCCGGATATCCGAGCCGCGCGCGCCTGCAACCAGCGGCAGTCGCGCCTTGCGTGCAGCGAGCATCGCGCCATACGCATCCGGGTAAAGCCAGTACGAAAGCACCACGTCAGGCTGGAAGCGCCTGATCGTCGGTGCGACCGAGTGCGCGCACAACCAGCCGTTGAACGGACGCGAAAGGACGGGTAATGCGGGATAGCTCACGTACTCCGTGTCGATGCCGATATCCGCGGCTTCCGGCGGCTTGAACAGATAACTCTTCGGCTGCGCCCACGCCGGATACACCGCGATCGGACTGACCACGCGCACGTCCGCCATCGCTGCCAATTCGCGCACGGTCTGCAGGATCGGCCTCCCGCGCGTCGGTTCTCCGGCGATCGGAAACTGCGAGGTGACAACGAGGATGCGCATGCTGTTCGGCGTCAGCCCGCATTCGTTGACGCGGGTTCCGACGCCGCTGGAGCCGGGCCGAAGGTAAGATCAAGTCCGCGCCGCACGCCGACGCGAGGCTGCCAGTTGAGCAGGCTGCGCGCAGCGCTGGTATCGAAATTCGCAAGTGGTCGCAGCGAACGCACGCGATAGCGCGTCAAAGGCACGTCGCGCTTGAGCACCTTGCCGAGCACCTCGACACCGCGTGCGACGAACATGAAGAAACCGGTGGGCACGCGCGAAAGACGCAGCTCCGCACCGAGCTTCTGCTTGACGCGATCGAGATAGGCCTGCTGCGTGATCGCGACCGGATCGACGACGTTGATCGTCTGACCGAGCGCCTTGTCGGAATCGGCAGCCAGCAACAGCGCATCGACGACATCGTCAAGATAGACCAGGGGCAAGGTCTGATCAGGTTCGCCGACGGCAATCCAGCGACCCGCAATTGCCAGCGTACCGTTTGGCGTCGCGCGTTCCGCACCGGGACCGAAGATCTGGCCCGGCCGAATGATCACCGCGGGCAGACGCTTGTCGCGGATTGCACGGTTGACAAGATTTTCTGCCGTGAGCTTGGTCTGTGTGTAGGCGCCGCGACGCTGCGCATGCGGTTCGAGCGCGGACTGCTCGTTCATCGTCGCTGCCGGATCGCGGCCCGCATGATCGAATACGCTCATCGAGCTGACGTAGACCAGGCGTTGAGTCGCATGCGCCAGGCAGGCATCGATGACATTGCGCGTACCCCAGACCGTGCCGGCCTCGAACGCGCGCGGGCTGCCACGCATCGCAGCGCCGACGTGGAACACCTGGCGCGCGCCGTCAACCGCATGGTCCACGGCGCGTGGATCACCGAGATCGCCGATCAGCACCTGCACGTCGTCACCGAACGCTTTTGCGGCGGCAGGGTTGCGCACGAGCACGCGCACGCTTTTGCCGGTCGCGCGCAGCGCAGCGACGACGGCGCGGCCGAGGAAGCCGGCTGCACCGGTGACCAGCACATCGACGGCGGGATAGCGGACGAAGCGCGCTTCGATCTCGGCGCTGCGCTCCGCGTCGGCAGCGCCGCACACCTGTTCCATCAGCGCGACGGCTCGCAAGCCTTCCTCCGGCAGCACCGGCGGTGGCGACTGCGTGTGCAGCGACTGGGCGAATCCGGCGGCGCCAGCCTGGATGCCGGGCGACGGACGCAGCATGCCCGTGGCGAAGCGGACCACGTTCCAAGGCACGCGGAACACATCGGCAAATCCGGACAGGAACGCGGTCGCGACGATGCCAATGAATTTCGGACCCGGCAGCACGCGATGGATGCGGCAGATCTGCAGGAAGCGATCGACTTCGATGATGCCGCGCGTTCCGCGCACGACCAGGCGACTCTCCATCGGGCGTGCATTCCACGACAGCAGCATGCGCCCCAGACCGCGCTCTCCGTTCGCACTCGCGTGCCACTCGTCGAACTTCAGGTTCGGATCGCGGCCCGTCGCACGGTAGCTGGCTTCGACGTCAGAGAGCGAGCCGAGGAAGGCTTCAAGCACGTAGAGGCCGTGCACGCCGAGGTCGCGGAATGGATACGAACCCTGACGCACCGCGGCTGGCAGGGGACCGCCCGCATAGTCGGGATATTCCGAACTGCGCAGGATGTCGACGCTGAGGATGTCGCCGATCGCGCCGTTTCGCACCGCCTCGAGTGCCTTGACGACCATCGGGTCGAGGCGATCGGAATGATTGACCGACAGCACCAGGCCGCGTTCGCGAGCGCGCTCGATCATCGTCGTGCATTCCGCGACCGATTCGGCCATCGGTTTCTCGACCAGCACGTGGCAGCCCATGTCGAGCGCCTGCAACGCGAGCGGGCAGTGGCTGGCCGGCGGCGTGAGCACATAGATCGCGTGCGGCGACTGCGCGGCGAGATCGGCAAGGCTGGCAGCGACGACCGGGATCGAGAACTTGTTCGCGAGCGCGTGCGCAGCGGCCATATCGAGATCGCAGATACCGACGATATCCACGAAATCGAGCCGTCGCAACGCGGCCAGGTGGTGACTGGCGACGTAGCCGGCGCCGACGATGGCGATACGCAGCCGGTCATTCTTGAGTACTTGCATGGAAAACTACCTCGGACAATTGAATGGTCAGCGACGCCGACGCTGTATCAGCGCCGCCGTCGTTTCATGGATGATTTCAGCAACGCGCCGATCCCAGGTCTGATCGGCAACAGCGGCGATGCGCTCGGCACTCGCGGCCGGAGTGTCGTCGCGCAGCTCGTCTTCGAGTGCTTGCAGGAATCCGCTGCGATCGTCGGCGAGGCGCACCCAGCGCGCGAATTTCTCGACCTCGGGATTGCGCACGCTGACGACCGGCTTGCCTGTCGCCAGGTATTCGCGCAGCTTCAGCGGGTTGGCATTTTCGGTCTGGCGATTGATCCGGTACGGAATGATCGCAGCGTCGAATGCCTTCGCCCATTTCGGCAGCGTGGCATACGGCTGCGCGCCGACGAGGCGCACGTTGGGCAGTGCAGCCAGTCGCGAAACATCCACCGCGGCGTGCCCGACCAGCAGGAAGGTCCAGTTCGGTCGCTCGCGCGCCAGCCATTCGATCAGATCGAAATCGATCCACTCGTGCAGCGAGCCGAAGTAGCCGATCACCGGCCGCGCAAGATCGCGCGCGCCTGCCGCGACGTCGGTTGCCGGGTCCGCCGCTTGTCGGAACAAGGCGACGTCGACGCCGTGCGGCGAAAAAACCGTATGCGGATTGAGCGCGCGCTTGGCGTCGACGAGGGAAGGCGGCGCGACGAAGACGAGATCGGCTTCGCGCGTGAGGTCCGCATCACGCGCGGCGATCAACGTCGCGTCGACACCGGGATGTGCCGCGTAGTCGTCGATGCAGTAGTACACGCACAGGTCCTCGCCGAGGCGGCCAGCCATCAAGCCCGGATGAGGCACGACAAACCAGCTCAGCCAGCGCTTGAAACCGACGACGCGCACTGCGCGGCGCACCGACCAGAAACCGAACCAGCGGTTGATCGCGTCGATGCCGGGTATGCGACGAAACGGGATCTGCGGCACGGTGCACAACCAGAGATTTTCGCCGATCTGCTCGGGACGCCTGGCGGCTGCGCGCAGCTTCTTCCACAAACGCCCAAGGTCGCGACCGCTCGCCTGCGGTGCGCGCAGGCCGGGACTGGCGACGTACAGCACCGGCATGGTGGCCGCCAGGCGCGCAGCGATATGGTGGCTGCTGGTGCGATTCTCGGAGCGCCAGTCATTGCCGAAATAAATGACGCCGAGCCCGGCGAGCGTGCTGTCAGGTTCGCTCACGGGATCATCGCAGCAAGCAACCGCAACCGCGCGGCGCTGCACGCACGGCGGTGAAATCGCGGACAATCGCGGGGAACGACGCGCGCATTCGCGCTCGAGTAGGGAGCACTTGAAGCATGTCCGATGAGCTCGTCAGTGTCGTGATGCCGGTCTACAACGCGGCCGCGACGCTGCGCAAATCGATCGATTCCGTGCTTGGACAAAGCCATGTCGCCGTGGAGTTGCTCGCGGTCGATGACGGATCGCGTGATGCCTCGCCGCAGATCCTCGACGAATATGCGGCGCGCGATCCCCGCGTTCGCGCGCTGCGCATGCCAGCGAACGGTGGCGTGGCGGCCGCGCGAAATCTCGCTCTCGACGCAGCGCGAGGACGATACATCGCTTTCCTGGACAGCGACGACTGGTGGCATCCGCAAAAGCTTGAGCGCCAACTCGCAGCCATGCGCGCGACGTCGGCGAAGCTGAGCTATACCGCCTACGATCGCGTCGGCGAAGACGGGCGCCTGCTGTCGCGCGTGCGGCCGCCTGCGACGGTCGACTACGTGGCCATGCTCAAGAGCAATCGCATCGGCAACCTCACCGGCGTCTACGAACGCTCGCTTGGCGACGCACATTTCCAGCGCATCGGACACGAGGACTACGTGTTCTGGCTCGAACGCGTGCGTCGCGCCGGCCGCGCGATTTGTGTCGAGCCCGAACAACCGCTGGCGTGGTACCTCGTCCGTGATGGTTCGGTCTCGTCGAACAAATGGAAGGCCGCGCGCTGGCAATGGCACATCTACCGCCACGTCGAGAAGCTCGGCCTCATCGCGTCGATCGTCTACATGCAGCACTACATCATCAACGCGTTGCGCAAACGTTCCTGACCGACGATCGAAATCGGCGTCGACGGCGAAGCAATCCGCGGACCGACACCCACGCCGGATAGCGGCGGAGCGGTGCCGCCAGTCACGCGATTTCATGATCATCGTCTGGTCCACCGGTGCTCTCTTTCCTGGCGTCGTTGTCATGATGGATGGCGCCGCCCGCGCATGGGGTGCAACGATGCTGAGTGCATGCGAATTCAAGCGGCTGCGAGCCGGCGCTCCCAGGCGAGCGCGCTGCGCACGATGAAATCCAGATCATCGTGCTGCGGCTTCCATCCGAGAATCTGCTGCAGGCGTTCGCTGCGCGCGATCAGCATCGGTGGATCGCCAGCGCGGCGTGGATATTCGACCACGTCGAGCTTCGCACCGCTGACGCGCGCCACCGAGTTGATCACCTCGCGCACACTGTAGCCACGGCCGTAACCGCAATTGAGCGTGAGCGAGCTGCCGCTGTCGCGCAGGTGATCAAGTGCGCCCAGATGCGCGCGCGCCAGATCTTCGACGTGGATGTAGTCGCGGATGCCGGTGCCGTCCGGCGTCGGATAGTCCGTGCCGAAGATGCCGAGCTGCGCCCGTTTGCCGACCGCGTGTTCGCAAGCGACCTTGATCAGCAGCGTCGCATTCGGCGTGGACTGGCCGATGCGACCACCCGGATCGCATCCGGCGACGTTGAAATAGCGCAGGACCACGTGGCGCAATGCAGTCGCCGAACTCAGGTCGCGCAGCATCGTCTCGCTCATCAGCTTGGACCATCCATAGGGATTGATCGGCTGCGTCGGCGTCTCTTCTTCGGCGATGCCGGACGCAGGCATGCCGTACACGGCGGCGGTCGAGGAAAACACGAAATGACGCACGTCGGCGGCCGAGCAGGCGGCGAGCAGGCTGCGTGTCGCACAGGTATTGTTGCCGTAGTACTTGAGCGGATCGCGCACCGATTCCGGCACGACCGTATGTGCTGCGAAATGCATCACGGTGTCAATCGCATGTTCGCCGAGGATGCGATCGACGAGTTCACGATCGCCCACTTCGCCGACGACAAGTTCGGCGTCCAGCACCGCTTCGCGAAAGCCGCTACTGAGGTTGTCGAGCACGATCACGCGTTCGCCGCGCTCAGCGAGCTGCCTGGCGACGTGGCTACCGATGTATCCGGCGCCGCCGGTGACAAGAATGGGTTTCATCAGGAATCTCTGGATTTGCAAAAGCGCTGACAGCCATCTCACTCAGCGAGCGTAGGTGATCTGCACGGAGACAATATTCTGGTTGGCGCTCTGGCCGAGTGCGTTGCTGTTGCGGTCGTAACGGGTGAGGTCCGTGCGCCAGCTCCAGTGCCGCGTGAGTTGCTGGCGTATGAAAACCTGCACGTTCCATGTCTTGTCCTCCCGCGCCAGTCCGTCGTAGCGGAGGTTCTCGCCATTGGCAATCACGCCCATGCTGAGCAGCGGTCGCAGCAGCCAGGATGCCGTGATAGCGGCGCCGCGCGCAGTCTGGTTGATGGACTGGCCCGATGGGTTGGCGATGTCGGCCGTGTCGCTTGCTGCGCCGTAGTCGAGCTTGCGGAAATACGGAGCCAGCGTGAACGAGGCGCGAGGTCCGCGATAGGCATAACCAAAATCGATGCGGTTCTCGAGATACGGTGCTGACGTCGTCGTCGCGCCGCCGGTGGTGATCTGCGCCGGGATCGGATTGCCGGTTTCCACACCGATCGTGCTGCCGGTCAGCAGACGCGACGCGGCGTCGGAAAGCTGATGCGCGACATCGAGGGTCAGGGTACTGCGATCGGAGAGGTGCCAGTCTAGGGTCCCGCGAGCGAGCGCGTCGTTGCGGTCCAGCGCGCCCGGCGCATTGCCCGAATAGCTGATCCACGAATAGCCGAAGTCGGTCGTGAGGTCGAATCGTGACCAGTTCCGCGTGTAGCGACCGAACGCGCTGTAGCGACTGTAGTTCGGACTGATATTCGACTCGCGGAAGCGGATCTGTTCGTCGATGAGATTGGCGGAGAGCGTACTGTTCGCGCTGAGATCCTTGAGCGCGCGCAGCGCGCCGCTGACGCGATCGGAATTGAACTGGTCCGTCTCTTCCGCATAGCTGTTGATGTAGCGCAATTCGGCTTGGCCGCGTACGGTGGGTCCAAGACGAAAATTCAACGTCGGGCCGATGGCAAATACATTGGTCTGCTGCTGGTTGCCCGGTGTATCCGGCGCCAGCTGATTGATCGGCTGTACGCCAAGATAGTCCTCGATGCCGATATTGAGCCGCCCCGGAATGGCCGCCCAGTTCATGCGGCCGTCGAGCTGGCCAAGGAAATCGTCCCCAAAATGGCCCTGCAGGAAATCCCGATACTCGAAAATGCCGTTTGCAGTGGCCTGTACCGTCGAACCGCCTTGATTGAGCGTGAAGGCGAGCGTGGGTTTCAGGATGGTGTCGCCGACAGCAGCCGTTTCGCTGAGGTTGATGTTGTCGTTGTGCTCGACGCCCATGCCGGCGACGTACTCGATCTGGACGCACTGCGCGCTCGAGCAGACCATCGAGAACAGACACAGGGTCCATGCATGCGAAGTGCGGAACGCCATAACACTCCCCTTGACTACGGTGAAACGGCGATCAAACCCTGCGCGCCGTCGTATTGCCCGATCCTTGCGGCCTGCGTGTCCGCAGAACGATCCCGCCATCCATGCCCCCGGCTTTCGGCATGCTCGTCGCGCCCTGGCACCTCGCATGGCATCGCGACCAGAGCCTGCACGCCGTTGTCAGGGGGCGTGGTTGAAAACCACCCCGGCCAATTTGGCCGGGTCGAAATTCGCGATCGCCTTGGTCACGGCTTGCGGTGTATCGCGGCCATAACCCACGACCAGAACGATGAGATCGACCAGGTCCGCGAGAATGCGCGTATCCGGAGAACTGTTTACTGCAGGGCCGTCCAGAAACAGGTAGCGGTCCGAATACCGGCTGCGCAAGGAGTCGAGCACGGCGCGCATGCGGAACGAAGAAAAATACTCGGCGCTCATTTCGCGCTGCCGGCCAGCCGGCATCAGGCGCAGGCGCGGAATCCCGGTGTGGTAGAGAATTTTTTCCACGCCCAACGATGGGTGCTCGAGATAATCGATCATTCCGCCATTGGCGGGATTGACGCCCAGCGCGGCATGCTGGGTCGGATTGCGTACGTCGCAGTCGATCAGCAATGCCGTCTTCGCTTCGTCGAACGCGAACGCCGCGGCGAGGTTGCGCGCGACGAAGCTGCCGCCCGAACCGTGACTGACCGAGGCCACCAGGGTCACGAAATTTGCGGCTCCACCGAGGCCGAGGAGACGTGTGCGGATTTCACGGAACGCGTCCGCCTGCACACGGCGGCTGCCGTCCTGGTGAATCATGCGGCGGTCTTCGAGCGTGCGCGCAGGCAAGGTGCGCGGCTCGACGATGCGCGCTATCGAACGGCTCGCGTTCGTGCGGAAGGCGAGATCGGCCGACGTTGCCAGCGAACCGCTGCCATCCTGATTCTGGTCGCTGTCGGGAGGCGAAGTCGTCATCGCGTCAGTCGATACCAGTAGGTGAGCGCAAATGCGGCCGCGGTTGCGACCAGCAGAAGGGTCGAAAAAGCCAGGCGCGCGGCCTCGCCGCGACGTTCCCGACGCGTCGCATACACGGGTACGGATGCAAGCACCGGCACGCCAGCGATGCGCTCGAGCTCATCCGCCGAGCGCAGTCGGGTGTCGAAGCGCGCAACCAGAAACAGAAGGCCGAGCGGAAGCACGAGCCCCAGCCCGAGGCCCGCCGCCGCGAAGTGGACCGTGCTCAACCCGGCAGGGCGCAAGGGCTTTGCCGCCGGCTCCTGGATGCGGAACGTAAGGCCACGGCCTGCGGCATCCAGATTCATCGACACGCGTGCATTCTCGCGGCGCTTCAACAGGTCCTGATAGATGTCGCGGTTCACGTCGTAGTCGCGCGTCAATTCGGCCAACGCACTTTCTGAAGCGGCGATCCGACGACTGCGGTCGAGTTCGCCGTTGAGCAGCGACTCGGTCGCACTCATGCGCGATTCGTTGGCGGCAATCTGGCGGCGCACGTCGGCGGCCTTGCTGCGCAGTTCCGCATAGAGCGGATTGAACTGGGAGTTCTGATCGATCGCGGTGGCGGTGCCCGTGTTTTTCGCCTGCTGCTTGCGCTGGTCTTCCTGATCCAGCTGCTGGCGCAGGTCTGCGATCTGGTGACGCAGGCGTATCACGTCCGGATATTGCTCGGTGTAGTTCAGCAGCAATTTTTCCAGTTGCGCCTGAAGTTCCGCCATCTGCGCACGATAGACGCCCGAACGCGTCTGCACGGCGGTGACTTCGGATTCGCCGGAGAGCTGGGACACCAGCGCCGATTCGGTCGAATGAAGTTCCATCACATTCATGCGCGATTGCTCGACGGCGGAACGCAGCACGCCGATGCGGCTGTTCGTGTCGGCTTCGCTGCCCGGATGCGCATCGACGTTCTCCGCACGGTATTTCTTCAGGTTTTCCTCGGCGTCGGTGAGCTTGTGGTGATAGGCCTCGACTTGACTGTCAATGAATTCGTAGGCTTCGCGGCTTTCGGTTTCCTTGGCAGCCAGGCTCTCCTTGATGAAGAGATCGGCGAGGCGTTCGGTCACCTTGAGAGCGCGATTCGGGTCGGTATCGCGATACGCGATATGGATCAGGTTTTCATGCGGGCTGGTGATCTGCGTCCGTGCCTTGATGCCTTCGCGCTGGCGGTCTTGCTGGAACGGGTCAAGCTTCGCCACATCCCAACCGCCGGTTGCCAGGATATCGTCGAGAATGGCGCGACTGTAGATGACCTGCTTGGCGATGTTCGTGCGGTCGGCCGTTCCCGTCGCGACCGCGCGTCCTTCGAGCAACGGCTGAATGATGTCGCTCTTCTGCGCGAGGATGGTCGTCGATGAGGAGTAGTTCTTTGGCCAGAGCAGCCCGCAGACCAGCCCTGCCATCGCGATCGCGACAAACATGAGGGTCAGCGCCAGCACGTGTCGGCGTGCTTGCGTGAAGATGATCGGTACGAGTTCGCTGGGCGAGGCCAGGTTGCCGCTCATTTTCCAACCTTCGATTCGATCAAAATGCCCGCTCGGGCACCGTGATGACGTCGCCGGGCTGCGCTTCGTAGTTGTTCGACAGATCGCCCTTCTGCAGGATGCGGTCGAGTCGGATCGCGAACGCATGCGTGCCGCTGGCGTCCTTGCGGTATAGCTCGGTGCGGTCGGCGGCAGCGAATTCGTTGGTGCCGCCGGCTGCGAGCACCGCATCGAGCACCGTCATGCCCTGCCGGTACGGTACCGAGATCGGTGTGCGCACGGCGCCGGTCACGCGCACACGCGAAAGGTATTCGTGGCTGCGCAACTGGTCGACAATCACGGTGACCTGCGGATCGCGCACGAAAGTGGCGAGTCGCGTCTTGATGTCGGCCGAAACTTCTTCCGGCGTCTTGCCGCCCGCGTCGACGTCGCCGACCAGGGGCACGGAGATCTTGCCGTCCGGCCGCACGGGCACAGTGACGTTCAAATCCGGGTTCTGCCACACCGAGACCTTGATCGAATCGTCCACGCCAATGCGGTATTCCTTGACCGCCTGTGCTTCGGGGTTGACGGTGGGCGCCTCAGTCGATGTATGTCCGCCCGTTGCGCAAGCTCCAAGCAGCGACATTGAAAGCAGGATCAGTAACTTGGCGGTGTGCTTCATGGCCAAACCCTCCCAGGTGACGCGGCGGAAAATGTGAAATCTATCACAACATCGAAATTGCCGCGGTGCTTCAAGGTGCGTAGTGGTGGCGGTACCAATCGACAAATCGGCTCACCCCGACTTCGATCGGTGTAGCGGGAGCATAGCCGGTGTCCGCGGTCAATTCGGCCACATCGGCATACGTGTCGGGGACGTCGCCGGGCTGCAGCGGCAGCAGGATTTTTTCGGCCTTGCGCCCGAGGCAGTCTTCCAGCACTTCGATATAGCGCGCCAGCTCGACTGGCTGGTTGTTGCCGATGTTGTAGACGCGGTACGGCGCCGACGACGAGGCCGCATTCGGATTCAGCGCATCGAAGGTCGGGTCGGGCTTTGGCGCGCGATCGAGCGTGCGGATGACGCCTTCGACGATGTCGTCGATGTAGGTGAAATCGCGCGTGTGCTTACCGTGATTGAACACCTCGATCGGCTCGCCGGCTAGGATCTTGCGCGTGAACAGGAACAGCGCCATGTCCGGTCGGCCCCACGGGCCGTACACGGTGAAGAAACGCAGTCCGGTGGTCGGCAACGAATAAAGGTGGCTGTAGGTATGCGCCATCAGTTCGTTCGCTTTCTTCGTCGCCGCGTACAGGCTGACCGGATGGTCAACCGGGTCGCGCACCGAAAACGGCAGCTTGCGATTTGCGCCGTACACCGAACTCGACGACGCATACACCAGATGTTCGACGCCACCGTGGCGGCAGGCTTCGAGCACGTTGATGAAGCCGACGAGATTGCTTTCGATGTAGGCGTACGGATTCTCGATCGAATAGCGCACCCCCGCCTGCGCTGCAAGATTGACCACGCGCTGCGGACGGAAGTCGGCGAAGGCCTTTTCCAGCGCAGGCCGGTCCTCGAGCGAGGCGCGCACGAAGCTGAAATTCGCCTGTGGCGTCAGCTTGGCGAGGCGCGCCTCCTTCAGCGCCGGATCGTAATAGTCGTTGACGTTGTCGTAACCGAGCACTTCGTCGCCACGCGCGAGCAGACGTTCGCTCAGGGTGGAGCCGATGAAGCCGGCGGCGCCGGTGACCAGAACACGCATTCCATTCTCCGGATTGTCGAATTACAGGCGGTCGTCGACCTTGTCGCGCGGCAACACCTGCTTGACGTCGAACAGTACGCAGCCCGGCTTGCCGAGCGCGCGAATGCGGTCGACACCGAGCTCGATGAACTGGCGGTGGGCGACTGCCAGGATCACTGCGTCGTAGCTTCCGGGCACCAGCTCGGAAACGAGGTCGAAGCCATATTCGTGTCGCGCTTCGTCCGCGCTGACCCAGGGGTCATGGATATGCACGTTCGCGTGATAGCTCTTGAACTCGCTCACCACGTCGACGACGCGCGTATTGCGCAGGTCCGGGCAGTTTTCCTTGAAGGCGAGGCCGAGCACGAGGATGTTCGAGCCTGCGGTGTGGATGCGCCGCTGCGTCATCAACTTGATCACGCGCTGGGCAACGTGCTGGCCCATGCCATCGTTGATGCGACGGCCCGACAGGATCACTTCCGGGTGGTAGCCGATCTGCTGCGCCTTGTGCGTCAGATAGTACGGATCCACGCCGATGCAGTGGCCGCCGACGAGGCCCGGACGGAAAGGCAGGAAGTTCCATTTGGTCCCGGCTGCCGCGAGCACTTCGCTGGTGTCGATGCCAAGACGATGGAAAATCAGGGCGAGCTCGTTGATCAGGGCGATGTTGAGGTCGCGCTGCGTGTTCTCGATGACCTTGGCTGCTTCGGCGACGCGGATGCTGGAGGCCTTGTGCGTGCCCGCGGTAATGACCTGTCGGTAGAGCGCGTCGACGAAGTCGGCGACTTCGGGCGTCGACCCCGAGGTCACCTTCATGATCGTCTCGAGGCGATGCTGCTTGTCGCCCGGATTGATGCGCTCGGGGCTGTAGCCGGCGTAGAAATCGATGTTGAAGCGCAGGCCGGACTCGCGTTCGATGATCGGCACGCAGACTTCTTCGGTCGCGCCCGGGTACACCGTCGACTCGAAGACCACCACGCCGCCGCGGCCAATCGCGCGGCCGACCGTGCGGCTGGCGGCCTCGAGCGGCGTGAGGTCCGGGCGCTTGGCGTCGTCGATCGGCGTCGGCACGGTCACGATGAACACGTTGCACTGCTTGAGATCGGCCGCGTCGGCACTGAAGCCCAGTTGCGGCGTCGCCTTCAGCTCTTCCGGCGAAACTTCCAGCGTGTGGTCGCGATGCTCGCGCAGCTCGGCGATGCGCGCCGCATTGATGTCGAAACCCAGCGTCGACATCTTGTGCCCGAAGCCTACCGCGAGCGGCAGGCCGACATAGCCGAGGCCAAGAACGGCCACGCGTGTGTCTTCGGGACGGGGCAGGGCAGCAGCGTCCATTGAAGGCTCCGGATGAAAGGAGCGCGAGTCTAGCAAGACCGTATTGCATCCGGCGCCCCCGCGACGCCTTGTCCGCAGTGCCCGGCGGTTCGAGCCAGGGTCAACTCAAGTGCACCCCGGTGGGCGAAGTCGCCAGGCACGCGCCCTGGCAAGCGGACGCGGCATCAGGAAGACGGCTGGCGGCACACGAACGCGACTGCCGCGATACGGTCGGGGTCGCGGCTGGCCACGTGCCAGCCTTGCGCATCGTGGCGCACGCGCAAGGCGATGATTTCCTCGCCGATGGCACCGCCCGGAAGCAAGGCCAGATCAAAGCTGGCGGCATCGTGCCAGCCCTTGAATTGCACGATGGCCGGACTGTCCGCTTGCACCGTACACGTGAGCGCGAGACGAGGCCCGGCGGTATCCAGCGTCGCAACGCGCAATGAAGCAGGCGGGTTCAAGGCATTGAACGTGAGCAGGTGCATGCCATCCGGTGCGGGCGTCACAATGTCGCTGCCGTTGTGCACGAAGGCCGTGGCGCCGTTATCCGGATTGATCAGGAAGTCGCCAGGCGCGTCGTGCCCGAATTGCACTTCTACCCGGTGATAACCATTGCCATGCAAGCGCCCGAGATACGCATGCGTCGTGTGGTCGCCGTCGGCGCTCTTCGTCGTTGCCATTGTCCAGTCGACAAAGACCGCTGGAGAGCCCGACGCTGGCGCAATGGTCAGGCGCCTGCCATCGCGTTTGACGGCAGTGCCGGTCGCGTCCATGAGCGCACGTTCGTGCATCAGAGAACACGCGCGCGATGGCGGTTTGCAGCCGTACTCGTCATCCGAAAAGCCGAGTGCAGGGATGGCCTCATCGAGCGTTGGCGCTGTGAGAATCTCATTGGAGTCAGCTGCGCCCATCAAGGTCGCGGGCACCTCGCGGCCGTTCTTGATGGTTTGTGTGCGCTCGGCGAGGTTGAGCACGCCCGGGCTGTCGAAAAACAAGCCCGCACGCGGCGCGTCCTTTGCTTGTGCAATGCCGGCCCATGCTGCGCACAGAAAAATCACGGAAAAAGGATTCATGACGAAGCGACTCGTGTCGTGGCGGGGTGAATTGGGCGTGCCTGCCTTGCGCCTGCAGCGACGTATAGAAAACGCGCGCTTCAGGTCGATCATCTCCGCATATGCAAGCGGCCGGCGCCCGGATTGGTCGAGCGCATCGTTGAAGTGTCGTCCGTTGCCGACAGGCACTTGCAGTCAGACCCCGCAAGTATCGTTCACGCCCGCGGCGTCGTCATCTGCGGTCGCGCTGATCGGGGTACGCCCAACCGGCCACATCCATCGTGCATGCCAATCGAACAGCGGTCAGCATGCGAATTGCCGTCTCGGCGTCCGTCAATGCACCTCAAACCCATTGCGGAAAATCAGATCGGTAGACTCCGCCTTGCAGTCGCCAATTTCCGACGTGCTGCCATCGGTCGCGGTGACGGTCGCGCTGACATAACCCAGCGCGGAAGCGTTGGTCGGTGCAGGCAGGGTGACGGAATACACCGCATGGCCAAAGAGGTCCGCATAGGCCGTGGTCGTGCCGAGGTATTGCGCAGCATCGCCGCGGGGCGGGCTGCCCAGCGCGCCGCAGACGGGGCTGAAATAGAAGTCGATTCGGAATCCCGCGCCACTGTCGTTGAACGCATCGAGAATGCCCTCGACGTATTCTGCGTTGGCGGTACGAAACGCATTCAACACGATGGGATAGTTCAGCAGGCCGTTCGCCCCGCTGTCGCCGTCGAACGCGTCGTTAGCCGTCGGACCTGAAGCGCCCAGGTCGATCGCCAGACCAGCGTTGTCGTAAATCGCATTGCCCACGATCCGATTGCCTACGCCACTCGTTGTGGTCAGCCACACGCCTTGACTACCGCTGTAGGCGATGCGGTTTCCGCCGTAGCTTGCGCCCGCGGGAGCGCCGATGGTGTTGTTGGCCGAGCCGGCTGCGAGATATACGCCGGCGGCAGCATTGCCCGCATTGAGTCCGCTGGTATTGAGGCCGATGTGGTTGTATTGCAGAACATTTGCCGTTGCGCTGATGCCAGCGATACCGACACCGTAGCTGCTGCTGTTGGAGACGTAGTTGTACTGCAGGGTGTTGTGTGGCGAGTTGTAGATGAAAACTCCGGTCGCGTTGCCAAGGCTGCTCTGGCCGTCAGCAGTCAGTCCGATAAAGTTGTTCGCGACGATGTTCTTGCCCGCGCTGTTGTCCAGATAGACGCCGATGTTGGTTGAGCCGACAATCAGATTGGAGGCCGCCGGATCGTCGTAGCCGCCGATGAAGGTGCTCCCCGCGCCGCCAGTGACGCGGATCGAATCATGGTTGTTCAAGGTAAAAGCAACGCCGCCGAACTGGCTGCCATGGATGGCATGGTTGCTGCCACCTTCGAGCTTGATCGCGGCATCGCTGAAACCGGTGAAGATCAATCCCTGTGCAATGAGTCGCGCGCTGCTCGATGCACTCGATGGCACATGCAACGCATAGGCACGCAAGCCGGCGCCATTGATCAGCATGCACAGGTTCGCATTGAACCCGTTGGGGTCGGTGTTCGGTGTCCAGCCCGGTTGCGTATTGCCATCGATCGTGACCGTGCTGGAGATGTCGGGCAACGGTGAGCCCAGCTGGATCACGGCGGGGCAACCGGACAACTGGAAACGGATCTTCGATGCGCCGCTCGCTGCGTTGGAACGGATGATCGCTTCGCGCAGCGTGCAGCTGGTCGAATTCGTATTGCAGTTCACGACAGGATCGCTGCCGTGCGACGTATCGGCGCTGGACGTCACCACGAAATCGTTGCGATCGTCGTACGGCGATTCATACGCGCCGCGGTCCGGCGCACTGCCTTGTGGACGAGCGCTGCCCTGGATGTCGGTACTCGGCATTCCGCCAAAGACGCCGGTGGTGGCCGTGTTGATCGCGGGAGAGATCGGCAGGGCCGTACTTTCAAGGTGATAGTCGTGCCCGCCTTCGCTGACGAACTTCGGATTGCCGGTGCTGGTGCCTGTTTCGAGGACGGTGGCGTTCTTCGTTTGATAGGTGGAAAACAGCAACAAGGGAACATTGCTGTTGCCCGCTGCGGTGATCAGGTCGTGACCGGCGCTGCCCCAGACGATGGTGTTGTAGACGAACAATTGTCCGTCGTTGTAGGTCTGCAGGTTCAAGCCGTCGCCGCCACTGTCCGCGATGGTGCAGTGGGTCACGACGCCCTGGCCGCCATTCTCCACTTGCAACGACGCCTGGCCGATATGCGTCGCGTTCCCGTAAACGAGGCAGTTCTCCACACGGATGTCGGCGGGTGTGTTGAGCTCTATCGTGGTGTCGTCCTGCGCGATGAAGCGCCGCCATGTGATCTTGGCATCGTCGGTATAGCCATACAGGTGAATGCCGTCGACGCCGGAGTAGTGGCGCAGGGTGAGACCGTCGAACGTGACGGGTCCGTTGATGTACACATCGAAATTTCCATTGCCGCCATCGAGCACCGTATTGGTCGGATCGACAATGCGACCTGCTGTGCTGCAATTGGTGCCGGGCTGATATCCGCCCAGCAACTGCAACTCGCCGCCATCATCGTCGTTGCCCTGGCCGAGATTGAGGTTGATGGAGTAGATGCCGCGCGCGACCTTGATCGTGGTCACCGTGCCCGAATCCGAAGAAGACCACTGCACGAGCGCGTTGAACAGCGTCGTACCGTTCTCGACGCACACGGCCTGCGCCGCAGTCATGCCAAACGTTGCGGCCAGAACGACCGCGCCCGCAGCGAAATGCCTGATACCCACGATTTGCCTACTCCCAAGGTGCCGTTTGACCGGCTCGCTGGAATAAACGATGCGATGCATCGAGAGCGAACATTAGACGCCGCGAACCTCGCCGTTGTGTCCTTGACTACTGCTACCGCCAGCCGCCCTCGCTGACGAAGGCAGCCCAGTAATACGGATGCGTCGATGCATTGATCGCGCGGCGGGCTACGAGAGTCTGCTGCATGGCTGCGGTCATCGCATCGGGCACATCAAGATGCTGTACGAAGCGCGCGCGATAGAGCACCTGCATCAGGTCGGCGGTCGCGGCGTCGTCGACCTGCCACAGGCTCATGACCACGGTGCGTGCGCCCGCGAGGCGCAGCGCGCGGCGCATGCCGAACACGCCTTCGTTGCGGCCGATGGGCCCGATTCCGGAATCACAGGCCGACAACGCGATCCAGTCCGTATGTGACAGATCGAGCGTGGCCAGTTCACCCGCGCTGAGTACGCCGACGGGACTGCTTCCCTTCTCAACGTGCGCACCACTGAATGCGAGGCCCGACAATGCCGACGCATTCGATGTGGCCGTGGTATCGGTAGCTGCCGAAACCGTGCTCACTCCGCGTGTGGCGGGCGCATCGACGCAACGGTCGTCGAGGCTGAAACCGTGGGTCGCGAGATGGATGACGTTTGCGCCCGGCATGGCCGCAAGCACGTTGTCCTTGGTCGCCGTGGCACCCGCGATCACTTCGATGTGCGTGTCGGGCTCGGCCGTCGCGAGCAGCGTATGCAGCTGGTCGAGTTCGCGTGCCGCATTCGGGATCGCCGTGAAACCCTGGTGTGTTGCACGCAGGCACACCTGGCGCGTCGTGTCAGATACGTCGGGCTCGCGAAGTGGAAAAGTGGGGGCGCCAGCGAGCAACGTGGTCGCGGCAGTCGTCATGGTTGCGGTCAGCGCAAGATCGCTTTCGTGCGCAAGCGTGTGCACACGCGTGCCACTCTCGATCAGATAGCCTTGCTGGTCATCCGGCAGCGCGGCGAAACTGACGCGGAACAGTTCACCTTCGGGGACGATGAACAGCCGACGCTTGGCTGCCAGCGGCGCCACCGGATCGAGCAGGGCATGGCGCAAGGCGAGTCCGTTGCGTCGCAGGCGTTCGGGATCGGAGGCAGGATTTCGAAGATCCACGTACCACGCGTGGACCTGCGCCGACAGCGCCCCGATTTTGCCGACACGACGCAAGCTCGGCTGCGTGTTGGTGCCGAGCGTGAACGCATACCAGTCTTCAGGTGCCGTCTTGCTGCCTGCAGCAAGCAGGCGCGCGGAATCCGTCGCGACACCCTCGCTGAACGCGAGCAGGAGTCCGTCGACTGGGAGAGCGCGTTTCAGATCGGCGAGACTCGTTGCCTTGCCGGCAACCGTGCCAGCGTCATCGACGGTGTGGCGCCATAGGGCGCGCTCCGCGTTCTCCGTCTGTGCGCGCAGATCGGCCATGTGCTGAGGCGTCGAATCCGGGCGCAACCAGGCCTCGCCGAGCGCACTGTTCGCGTGTCGCCATGCGACCCACGCCTGGGCCAGCGCCGGATCGTGCACGGAGCGAGTCGCTGCAAGCTGATGCGCCTGCGCGCGCTCGACCAGGCTGCGCTCGACCATCGCCAACTGCCATGCCGCAACGATGCTGTCGGGATCGCCGCGCTCGGACGCGAGCGTGACGACGAGTGCGGTTGCCGGGACCAGGATGTCGCGATAGGCGATGCTCTGGCGTTCCGAAAATTCCGTCGCGAACGTCGTCAGCATCTGCTGCTGATTTTCGGCAGTCAGCCGCGCGTAGCGAAATGCCGCATCGCTGTGGCCCTCTCCCCAATGCGCGAGCGCGAGTCCGAAATTGAGCACCGCCAGAGTTGGATGGTTCGCCGGCAACGCGCGACCACGTGCCTCGAGTGCGTGCTGGAAATACTGTTCGGCTTCGGCATACCGCTTGAGCGCGAGCGCGGAAGAGCCCAGCCCTTCCAGCGCAAAGCCGAGTCCGGCCGTGCCCTTGCCATCCGATTGCTCGCGCAGCGTGAGTGCGCGCTGGAAATCGGCAATAGCGGCATCGTAACGGCCCTGGCGGAATTCGGTGTTGCCGATATTCGCGGAAACCACCGCGCGCGCATGCTTCGTCTGGGCGTCATCGCCCCATAGCGCAAGCGCCTGACGGTAGCGCGCAAGCGCCGCTTCTTCGTCGCCCATTTCCTGCAACAGATTGCCGTAGTTCGCCGCGACCACGCCGTGATCGTGCGCGGGGGCGTCCGCCACGCGCGCATACGTGCGTTCAGCGCGTTCATAGCGCGTTCGCGCTGCAGCGTAGTCGCCGATTTCCTGCAGACCAGTGCCGATCATCGCCTCGGACTTCGCGGATTCGGCGCTGTCGTCGCCGAAGCGATGCCGCGTCGCGATGAGCACTTCTTCACGAAGTGCCAGCGCCTCGCTGTTCCGACCCAACGCCACCAGGAGGCCGGCGCGCGAGGTATCCATCTTGATGCGGGCGAGGCTGTCGCCACCGAAGTGCGTGACCGCAAGACGCGAGGCCCGTTCGTAGGCGGCGAGGGCTTCGCTCTTGCTGCCGGCATATTCGGCGACGCTTGCGAGGATGGCGTTGAGCTGCACCTGGTGCCATGCGCTACGCTGGCCGGGTTGTTCGAGCCACGCCTTGAGCGCGATCCGCGCCGAAGCGCTCGCCTGTGCAAGCTGCCCGTCGACAAGGGCGGCCGCGCGCGCCTGCTCGTAGCGCAACTGGGCGACGTCCGCGGTGAGGCGGCTCACGGTTGACGCAAGCAGATCCTGTGCAAGCGTCAAAGCGGCTTGCGCCTGGTGGTTCCCTTCAGCCGTGGCGATCGCAAGTTGGTCGACGAGTGCCTGCCCGCGCGGATCGTGCCCGGCAAAGTGCTGCACAGCGTCGCGCAGCGATTGAGCGGCCGGCTGGCCAACTTGCGCGCTCTCATCGAGTACATCGAGACGAACCCCCAGCACCGCGCCGCGATGCGCGTCGTGGTCATCAACCTGCACGACCAACGCGCTACTCAGCTCGCGGGCTTGCGCGACATCGCCCTGACCCAGCAGGGTGTAGATCGCTTCGATACGGGCAGGAACCCCTGCAGGCGGCGCTGCGAGCGCCATTGAAAATCGCCCAAGACCGATCGCTACCAGCAGACCGAGACGTAGCGGCGCGAAAAAGTCGATGGCCACGACAGCCTCTGATTGAATGAATCGCGTGGGCAGCCATGGTACTGCCAAAATGGCATGCATCCCGGCGATCGTTAATGACGATGAATGTGCGCGCTGGCCGACTATTGGACGGCCGCGTGTGGAAATAGAAAACGCCAATGGCGCACGTCTGGGTTGCCGCCGTGTTCGAGGCGGGCGAGGATTTCACGCAGCGGTAGGCTACCGATTTGCGCGTCGTCCGGGGCGGCGGCCAAGCCGAGCGTGCCACGCGAGCGTGTCGCGTGGGCCGCGTCTGCGCGCTGCCATTGTGCGATTGCGCGTTCGAGTTCAGGTTGCGCAACGGTTGCCGCGACGACGACGAATTCCTCGCGCTCGGCCGCGCTGCTGACTTGCCAGGTCAATGCTGTCGCCGCGCGCTTGCCCGGCAGTCGGTACGATGTATTCGCGAGCAGCGGATTGGCCGGTTGCACTTCGGGCAACGGAAACAGCACGGCGGCCGTGTCTGAGCCGTCGTCGTCGAAAACGTAGACGAAGGCTGCCTGGTTGCTCTTGAATTGCAGGGCAAGCCGATCGCCGAGCGCGATGCCCGCGCCGTCCATGAGCGCGTGGCTGCCTTGTGCATCGACACGCATGAATTCGGAGGTTGCCTGCCACGGCGCGATGTCGGCTGACGGCCAAAAGCGCGCGCCAGCTATGGCGAGCGCGAGTGCTGCAAGCAGCGCAAGCAAGGCCCAAGGCCCACGTCCTGCCGCTCGCACCGGCTGAACAGCGAGCGCCGCAGCGAACGCGAGCGCGGTCGGTGGCCGGCCTGCGGGATTGGGGTCGAGCGCCGCGTCGATCGCTCGTGCCATGTCGACAGGGAGGTCCGGTCGAAGTGTTGCCAGGCGTGTGCGCCCAGCACCATCCTGCGCTCGCATCAGCGCATCAAGGCCATTCGCCGTGTGGGGAAACTCTTTGCTTGCGAGGTGGAAAAGCAGCGCGCCAAGCGCGTAGATATCGCTGGCGGGCGACGGCACCGCGCCGCGCAGCACTTCCGGCGCGAGATAGTTGAGCGTGCCGGAGACCACGCTCGTCTGTGGCGCGTCGAGCTCCCGCGAAGCGCCGAAATCCATCAGCACGATACGCCCCGAGACTTCACGCATGACGTTTGCGGCCTTGATGTCGCCATGCACGAGGCCATGTCGATGCACGGCGGCGAGCGCATGACAGAGATCGAGACCGATGCCGCGTGTCTCCTCGGCCGCAAACGATTCGTTGTCGACGAGCAGCGACGACAACGTTGCGCCGCGCACCAGTTCGGTCCACAGCCCGGCGCGTCCGTCGTGCACGGCGGCGCCATAGACACTCACGATATTCGCGTGGCGCACGCGCGCGAGCCGACGCGCCTCATCGAGGAACTGGTGCGCAAGCGTGTCGGATCCGGTCTTGCGCAATTTCAATGCGACCTGCAGGTCGAGCGCGGGATCGTAGGCGCGCCAGACTTCGCCTTGCGTGCCTGAACCCAGTGGTTCGATCACGGTCAGTGTGCCGAAGCGGAATCGGCACGATTGCGGCGTGTTGCGTCCGGTGTCCAGCTGCAGGTGGCGGTAACCTTGCATCAGCTGCTGCATTTCACGCAGGCCATTGAGGGTCTGGTTCTGGCCCGCGCCGCGCGCGGTGGGCCAGCTCACCGGTTCATCATCGGCGATGCGGGCGGCGAGGCTTTCCAGTTCGTCGCTGCGTTGTTCGGGTTTCATGCATTCTGCCTTGCTGGCGGCGACGGTGATTTGTCTTCATCCGAACGACGTGGATGGGCGCAACCGAACATCGTCCGCATCAGGTCGGCTCGCCCCCGAGGGCGTGCGAGAGCAGCACGATGGCACGTGCCACCATCACGCGAACAGCGTCGGGCGTACTCTCGACCTCGGCGGCGATCTCCGGGTAGCTCATGCCGAACTCCACCCGCATCACGATCAAGCCCTGTTGGCGCTTGGGCAAGGCGGCGAGTGCCTGTTCGTAGGCGCGTACGCGCTCGCTGCCGACGATCTGCTCGATCAACGTCGGGGTATCCGGGTCACTGAGTTCGACATCGATGTCGCCATGTTCGGGCCGACGGCGATGGCGACGGATCTCGTCGCGCACCTGGTTGAGCAAGGCCTGGCGCAGGTACGCGAGAAATGCGCCGGGTCCCTCGCTCTCGAACTGGTCCAGGCGTGTCATTGCCTTGAACAAGGTTGCCTGGACGAGGTCATCGGTTTCGTTGAGATCGCGCATCTGTTGCGGCAGACGCCCGTGCGCCCAGCGGCGCAGCAGCGGCAGGAAGCGTCGCACCAGTTGCTCGCGCGCGCCGGCATCTCCCGTCCGGATACGCCGGATCAGGGTCATGGTGGGTTCCGCCGTCGCTTCGTCGGTACGGTCGCCTTCGCTCAAGAGCCTGCCCCCTCGGGACAATCCGACAGATCGTTCGCGTGCTCGCATGGCGATGATACGCCGCGCGATTGGCCTGCCGTCGCTCCCGCGTCGCGCATCCGTCGGTCGAGCGATGCCGTTCGGCACAGGCGCCGCTCCGTCGGTCATGATCTGCTTGCCCATTCAACGACTCGGAGACTGGCCATGCGTTTTTTCTGCGGCATCCTGGGATTGCTTGCATCAGGCGCCATCGCGGCGGCGCCCGCCGTCCATACCGACAAGATCCTGATCCAGGGCAACCCCGCAGGAACGCAGACGGTCGCGACGATCGCCGACGGCGCGACGCGGGCGGAGTATTCGTACAACGACCGCGGCCGTGGCGACCACATCACCGCGACGTGGAAACTCGATGCGGCCGGCATCCCGCTCGAATACGAGGGCCACGGCAA
>JBDSXV010000248.1:0-5505 GCA_039926025.1 Dokdonella sp. | reverse complement strand
CGTTGCTGATTCGCCTGTTCGCTCTGCCGGAATCGCGCCATCCCCTGCGCACTGAATCCGCCGGTTGCAGCGTACTGGTATGCGAACTGCTCGAACGAAAGGCCGCCGCCGGCTGCCCGGTGCTGTTCGTACTTCGCGATGCAATCGGGGTTCTGCATCAGGCGGCGCACCACATCGTTTTCGGCTCGCTGCATCTGCTGGCTGAGGCGCTGACTCTGCTGCAACTGCTGCTGCAGCATCGCGCCGTAGTCCGGGCCGAGGTTGTAGCCGCCCTGGTAGACCTGCGCGCTTGCACTGGCGGCCAGCATTCCCTGCAGCAGGAGGGCAGTCAGCATGGCATGGCGATTCAAGGGTCTTCTCCTTCGATCCGCGAGAGGTCGCGGTTTGCCTGTCAGGCGAAGAAACGTGCCGCCATGTCGCATGGCAGATGCCCGGGCACGGCATGCGACACGGCGCCGCGATCCTGCGCCTTGAGGAACGTCGGGCCCATGGCTCATTGCGAGGATTGCCCGCATGTTGCGTTTCCTGATGTTTTTCGTGGTCGGCATCTTGTGCGCCTCAGCCTCGGTACGCGCGCAGATGCCGGTGTCGTCCGATCGATCGACGCCGACGCCAGCAACGGCGACGCCCGGCCTTTGGAGCGGGTTCGGTGGACTTCATCAGGGTTGCAACGGCAAGGTGCTCGCGATCGAACACCTGGCCAATGGCGATCTCATCGTCGGCGGCCAGTTTTCAGCGTGCGGAAATGTGGTTGCAAACGGCATCGCGCGCTGGGACGGCAGTGCATGGCATGCCCTTGAAGACGCATCGGGCAATGGCGTTGCAGGCGAGGTGTATGCACTGCGCGTGGTCGGCTCCGACCTCTATGTCGGCGGCGCTTACTTCCGCGCGATCGGGAGCACATTCATCGGCAACCTGACGCGCTGGACCGGCTCGGCATGGGTCGCCGTTTCCGGCACGGACTACCCCGACGACACCGTGCATGCGATCACGACGATTGGCAGCGATCTCATCATCGCCGGCGACTTCACCAATGTCGGTGGACTCATCGCCCAGCATGTCGCGCGCTGGAATGGCAGCTGGAGCAACCTCGGCGCGGGTACAGACTTCGGCGTGCTCGCGCTCGCCACGATCGGCACGGATCTGTACCTCGGCGGCTACTTCAGCACGGCCGGTGGCGTAGCTGCGAATCGAATCGCGCGCTACAGCGCGGGCACGTGGAGCGCGCTCGGCAGCGGCGCAAGCAGCAGCGTGCATGTATTGCAGGCTTCGGGCAGCACGCTGTACGTGGGTGGTGCCTTCACGACCGCAGGCGGCTTGCCCGCGAACGGCGTGGCGCGCTACAGCGCGGGCACCTGGAGCAGCCTCGGCAGCGGCAGCGCGAACGGCGTCACCGGCCTCAGCGGAACCGTGAACGGGATCAGCCTCATCGGTTCGGACGTCTATGTCAGCGGCGATTTCGTCTATGCCGGTGGCGAGTTCTGCTTGTTCGTCGCGCGCTGGACCGGCAGCGCATGGAACAGCGCCGCGGGTTTCGTCGAAACAGCGGTGGAGGTGTCGCACGCGTACGCGGGTTCGCTCTACATTGGCGGCCACTTCACGTCGATCGCGGCGGTGTCCGCGAACTACATCGCGCGCCGGGATGGATCGGCCTGGAACGGGCTCGGTGCGGCGTCCGGCCTCGGCGTACTCGGCATCGAATCGATGACGAGCGTGGATGGTCAGCTGTGGGTGGGTGGCCGCTTCGCCGACGCCGGCGGCGCTGCCGCGAAAAACATCGCGCGCTGGGACGGCGCGCACTGGTCGACCGCCGGCACCGGCGTCGACAGTTTCGTGCATGCGTTGGCTGCGCAGACGGGCGCCCTCTACGCCGGCGGCTACTTCTCGCATGCGGGTGGCGCAAGCGCGGCGCATGTCGCGCGCTGGAATGGCAGTGCATGGTCGGCGCTAGGCAGCGGGGTCGACGACGATGTCGGCGCGCTCGCGCTGCAGGGAACGAATGTGATCGCCGGTGGCGCGTTCACCCACGCCGGTGGCCTCGCCGCTGCGCATGTCGCGCGCTGGAACGGAAGCGCGTGGTCGGCACTCGGTGCGGGTACGGATGCCACCGTGCGTGCCATCGCCGTGCACGGCAACGATGTCTACGTCGGTGGCGATTTCTCGATGGCCGGCGGAATCGCCGCGTCGCGCATTGCGCGCTGGAACGGCAGCGCGTGGTCGACGCTCGGTGCGGGCATGAACGGTGCGGTGCGCAGCCTGCTCGTCGCGAGCGACGGCTCGCTGTATGCCGCAGGCGATTTCACCTTCGCCGACAATGTTCACGTCGGCAATGTCGCGCGCTGGGACGGCACGCATTGGCATGCGCTTGGCGATGCGTTCGCTGATACCGTGACCGAATCGGTGATGGCGCTGGCCCTGGTTGACGGCCAGCTGTACGCGGCGGGTCGCTTCTACACCGCCGGTAGCACGGGCTACACCAAACATATTGCGCGCTGGGACGGCGCGCGCTGGTGGGCGATGGGCCACGACCAGACCGTCGGCGTGGATCTCTTCACGGGCGCTGAAGTGCATGCGCTCGCCGGGGTGGGAAATGCCCTGTACGTCGGTGGCGAGTTCGACCATGCGGGCGATGCCTTCAGCGTCGGAATGGCGAAGTGGCAAGCCGATGCCGATGCGATCTTTGCGAGTGGATTCGAGTTCTGACGTCATGCGTCGGTCAATCAGTCGAACCGGCATCTGCACGCGGCGAATGCCGCAACCAGGACGATTTCAGTCGTCGCTTTTCCTGAAATACTGGCGGCCGATCACGTCGCCGGGTTCGGTGCCGCGCAGGTACGCGATCGGATCCGAGGTGCCGAACGCAATCCAGTCGCAGCGAAGCGTCGCGCCTCCAAACAGGGATTCAGCGACGCACATGTCCTTCCACACCATCGCGTCGCCGTCCAAGCCGAACGACTCGAATCCGCGAGCCTTCCACGCTTCCACGAGGAGTCCCATGTCGTCGCGGCCCATCGCGCCGTCGCGGAAGAGATGCGTGTCGTACCAGACGCGCCTGCCGATGAGTTCCTCATGATCGCGCAGGCACTGCTCCCACCCGCCCGGATATTTTTGCCTAATCACCGCAACCGGTACGATCAGGTCGATGAATTCGAGCAGGATGGCCATGGCGATCGACCCTTGATGGGAGAACTGCGGGGAGCGTGTCGGATCAGCATACCCTGAAGCCCTGCTGACTCCGTGCGCGCATTTCGCTGTCGCGACTTGCGTTCACGGTGGAATCGGTAGTCTCGTCGGCAACGCATCGTCCCGACGAGGACCGACATGAAGCAGTGGCTTGCTGCACCGGAGCACTCGAACTGGATCGAGCTTGCGATCTCGCTGGGCCTGCGCCTGCTGGGCGCGCTGATTCTGCTCGTGATCGGCATGCGCCTCGCTGCCATTGTCGGCGCATGGATCGGGCGGATTCTGGGACGCACGCAGATCGAACAGACCGCGGCGCAGTTCCTCGCCCGCGTCGCGCAGATCGCGTTGCAGATCGTGCTCCTGCTCGCCGTGGTGCAATTGCTAGGCGTGCCGATGACGTCGATGCTCGCCGTGCTCGGCGCCGCCGGGCTCGCGATCGGGCTTGCATTGAAGGATTCGCTGTCCAACATCGCCTCGGGCTTCATGCTCGTTGCGCTGCGTCCGTTCAAGGTCGGCGATGTCGTGACGATCCATGGCGTCACCGGCAAGGTCGAGGTCATCAACATTTTCCAGACCCGCCTGCGCGGCACGGACAACCAGACCGTCACGTTGCCCAATGCGCTGATCACGGCCGATTCGATCGTCAACCTGACGCCGGATACGACGCGCCGCATCGAACTGGTCATCGGCATCGGCTATTCGGACGACATCGATCTCGCGCGCGCAACCGTGATGGAAATCCTGCAGGCCGAGCCGCGTCTGCTCGATGAGCCTGCGCCCGACGTGCTCGTCTATGAACTGGCCGAAAGCAGCGTCAATCTCGGCATCCGCGGTTACGTCGCGAATGGCGACTACCTCGCGACAAAATGCGAACTGACCGAGCGCATCAAGAAAGCGTTCGACCGCGTCGGCGTCTCCATCCCGTTCCCACAGCGCGATACGCATGTGTACACGCACGCGGCTGCGAATGCAGCGCAGCCGGACAAACCCACACTGGAGCGTTCCGCGCGCAGCGAAGGCGACGAATCGAGCGCCGCGGCCGCGACCAGCGCGAGCGCTTGATGGCCGATTGAAGCGGCGACGGAAACCGATACCACTTCGCGTCACTCGATGAATCGCGCGATATCCTGCAATGGCAGTCGAGCGATATCCGGTACGCTGCAAGCGGGCGCCGGATAGCCCACGACCAGCAACAGGAAAGGCACTTCGTTGCGCGGCCTCTCCATCAGCGCATTGAGAAATCCCATCGGGCTCGGCGTATGCGTCAACGTCGCGAGGCCCGCGTGGTGCAAAGCCGCGATCAGCAGGCCGGAAGCGATGCCGACCGATTCGTGCGGGTAATAACGCTTGGCCTTGTTGCCCGCCGCATCCACGCCGGTGCGCTCGTAGAACACGCCGATCAGCCACGGTGCCACGTCGAGGAAAGGCTTGTCCGCGTTGGTGCCGAGCTGGTCGAGCGCACGCAACCACTCGGGTGGCGCGCGATGGGCGTAGAACTCGCGCTCTTCCTTTTCGGCCTCTTCGCGAATGCGATGCTTGAGCGCGGCATTGCTGATCGCCACGAATCGCCACGGCTGCTGGTTCGCACCGCTCGGCGACGTGCCCGCGGCGCGCAGGCACTCCTCGATGATCGCGCGCGGCACGGCGGAGTCCGCGAATTCACGCACCGTGCGACGACGCGCCATGCGATCGGCGAAGTCGGTTGCCCGCATCAGACGCTCCTCGTCGCTCAGGACTTCGGATGCGCGCAGCGGAATGAAGCGGGGTGACTGCATGAGGTCATCTCTCCGGAAGCATTGCGCTTCGACCCGGTCGGAGCGCAGCGCGAATGTGCACGGCTCGCCGGAACAGCGTCAACCCGTCAATGCCCGCCGCGCCGCAGCGGATGCGCCTGCCTATTTGCTCGCCGGATGCAATTTCTCGCGTTGCTCCGAGATTGCGCGTGCCGCGGCAAGCACGACATCGGATGGCACGCGCACGCGGTAGTCCGGGTGCACGTACGAAAATTGCAGCGTGCCGTCGCCATCGACGATGTAGACCGCCGGCACCGGCAGCGCATGGTGGGATTCTCCGGACGACTTTTCCAGATCGACGCCGAATGCCGTGAGCTTGGCCAGCGTCGCCGCATCGACGCGATAGGCGATGCCGAATGCCTTGATCGCCGCCGCCGTGCTGTCGGAAAGCAGTGTGTAGCTGAGCTCGTCGTGGCCCAGCGTCTTGCGCAGTTCGTCAGGCCGATCGGGGCTGATCGCGATCAGTTGATAGCCGAGCGACTGCAGGTCCTTCTGGATCAGGCGCAGGTTGCTCAATTGCAGATTGCAG
>JBDSXV010000247.1:0-4558 GCA_039926025.1 Dokdonella sp. | reverse complement strand
TGCGAGGAGAGCATCGCGGCTGAAGCCGCTCCCACAGACGAATGCAACAGTATCGCGGCTGAAGCCGCTCCCACAAAGAGAATGCGAGAGCATCGCGGCTGAAGCCGCTCCTACAGAGCTGCGCGGAAATGCCGACTGTTGCGTCGCCTTACCGCGCTTCGTCGCGCAGCATGCCGGCGACGGCGGCGTAGTCGCCGTCGTTCGCTTGCGGCTTGATGTGCAGCAGATGCGTGAGCAATGGGTACACATCGACGTTGTCGAATTCCGGCACGACCAGCCCGCGGCGAAACTCGGGGCCATGCGCGACGAACAGCGCGCGCATCTTGGGATTGTCATTGTCGTAGCCGTGCTCGCCGGCGGAATAGTGGCCGCCACCGTTTTCGTACGCGTGTGAGGTGATGTTGCCGCCGTCATCGGCGAGACAAAGCAGGGCCGGGATACGCGCGTTTGTACCGTAGTGCAGGCGCGCCGGTACATCGGTCTTGCGCCAGCATTGCATGTGAGCATGTTGCACGAGCAGGGCGCGCTCGACTTCCGGAGTCTTGCCGGCGTGCGGTTCAATGCCGGCGAGGATGCCGTAGTTGTCGACGTCGACATCGGCCAGAGGCACGATGTCATCGAGATAGGTGCGGCGTTCGCGTGCGCTTGTGCTTTGGCCGTGATCGGAGACGAGCACAAGGTTGGTGCGATTGAACAGCCCGCGCTTTTTCAAGCCATCAACCAGGTGTGCGAGTGCCGCATCGACTTCGACGAGCTTGCTATCGACGCCCGGCGTGTCGGGGCCGTTGTCGTGGCCGGCGTGATCAACTTGATCGAAGTACAGGGTGAACAGGGTCGCGCGCCTGGGCGCGGGCAGGTCGATCCATTGCAGCAGCTGGTCGACGCGCTGGTCCGGCGATACCGCACCGTCGAAGGGTCGCCATTCGCTCGGACGCACGCCACCGATAGCCGTGTCGGAGCCAGGCCAGAACATGGTTGCCGCGTGCAGCCCCTGTTTCTCGACGCTGACCCAGAGCGGTTCGCCACCCCACCATGCCGGATCGGCGGTCGTCGTCTTGTCCTTGTAGTTGAAGCGGTGGCCATTGACCGGGTCGCGCATGCGGTTGTTGACGATGCCGTGATGATCGGGCGTGAGGCCGGTGACCAGGGTGTAGTGGTTTGGAAACGTGAGTGTCGGAAACGCCGGCTTCATCGATTCGGCGCGCACGCCGTCGGCGGCAAGCGCGGCAAGTGCTGGCGTGATGTGGCGATCGAGGTAGTCGGCGCGGAAGCCGTCGATCGAGATCAGGATCAATGCGTGGTGGTCACGCGTCGCCTCGGCGAGCGTCGGTGTCGGCGCGCAGCCGCACAGATTCAGGATCCATGGCAATGCGAGCAAGACGCGCAGGCGCATCGTGGAATTCCGGCGAGCGAAACGCCTATCCTCGCCGAAACTGAGCGTGGTGCAAAGCCTGCAGGAGCGCAGGCCTTTGATGGATCCGCAATATCCGCTTGGGTCGGTGTTGCGCAAGCCCCGAGGATCAGGCGCCGCGCGCACGCTCCAGCCCGAGGCCGCCATCGATCTTCGCAATCGTCGGCTGCGCCACGTGGAAGCCGCCACGGACGGGTTCAAAATTTCGATAGGCGTCGAGCAGCCCGCCGTACACGTGCAGTGTCACCGCTGGTCGTCGTCCCGAAAGATTCGTGCAGCGATGCGCATGACCCTCGGTGCCTGCAAAGGCACAGGACTGTCCTTCCTCGAGCACGGTTGCGCCGACGAAGCGCGGTTGCGCCTGCACGCCATCTTGCTCGGCCAGTTCGTAGTCGTCGACGCTGAGGGAGCCTTGCAGCACCATCTCGATGCCCCACAGACCCGCATGGTCGTGGATCGGTGTCGAGTAGCCGGCCGGCCAGACCATCAGCAGACCTGTGTAGCGCCCATCGCGCTCGCGCTCGTACAGCCAGCGCGTGAATTCCTGTGGACGCTCGTCACACAGGGCTCGCAACGCGCGCCGGTCCTTGGGCGAATACCACGCGGCTTCGCGCAGGCCGTCATGCACGCGTTCCAGCGAAAATTCCTGCCTGTCCACGCACGACGCCATATAGGTCCGCACACTGCGTGTCACATCCAGATCGATCGGCAACATGCGCTACACCCCGTTGTCGTCACCCCATCGGTGAACTGGATCACAGATACCGTTAAGTAGTTGCTAATTTTTGCGGGCGAGCGCCGGGAGAATTCTGAGTACAGCGCATAAAGCAATTGAGGAGTGATCTCCAAGTCGATGATTTAAATTTGAATTGATCGGATTCGCACGCCGCGCGGGCTGACCACCTTTGCAACCGGGCGCACTGCGTTGCCGGCGGCTCGATGGCATTGCGTGCCGCCGCGCGAGTCCCGCTATATTCGGCGCTGCGCCGATCGGCGAATCCACACAGGAAGAATCCATGCAGCTGTTTGAACCGCTGACGATTGGCAATGTCACCTTGCGCAACCGTATTGCGGTATCGCCCATGTGCGAATACTCCGCGGTAGACGGGCTACCCGACGACTGGCATCTCGTGCATCTGGGCAGTCGCGCAGTGGGTGGTGCGGGACTCGTATTCACAGAGGCGACCGCGGTGTCGGAAGAAGGGCGCATTTCGCCAGGCGACACCGGTATCTGGAACGACGTGCAGCAAGATGCGTGGTCGCGCATTGCCAGGTTCATTTCCAAACAAAGTGCGGTCGCCGGTATCCAGCTGGCACATGCGGGACGCAAGGCAAGTACCGATGTGCCGTGGCGCGGCGGCAAGGCACTGAATGCTGCGAGCGGCGCGTGGACGCCGGTTGCGCCGAGCGCAATTTCTTTCGATGAAGGTTACGCCATGCCGATCGCGCTGGACGCTGCGGGTATCGGCAAGGTCATTGCCGATTTTCGCGCGGCTGCCGTGCGCTCGCGCGACGCCGGCTTCGGCGTCATCGAGATTCATGCCGCGCACGGCTACCTCCTGCACGAATTCCTGTCGCCGCTGACGAATCATCGCGTTGACGCGTATGGCGGCTCACTCGCCAACCGCGCGCGCATGCTGCGGGAAGTGGTCGCCGCGGTTCGCGAAGTCTGGCCTGCACCGCATCCGCTGTTCGTGCGCGTGTCGGCGACGGACTGGGCCGAAGGCGGCTGGGACATCGACGAATGCGTCGAGCTTTCGCGCTGGCTGAAAGGTGATGGCGTCGACGTCATCGACTGTTCTTCGGGTGGTGCCGTTCCACACGTGAAGATCGCGGTTGCGCCCGGCTACCAGGTGCCGTTTGCAACGCGCATTCGTCGCGATGCCGACATTGCGACAGCAGCGGTCGGCTTGATCACCGACGCCAAGCAGGCCAACGCGATCATCGAGCGCGGCGATGCCGACCTCGTCCTGCTTGCGCGCGAATTGCTGCGTGATCCGTATTTCCCGCGTCGCGCTGCGCAGGAACTCGGCACGAAGATCGAAGCACCGGAGCAATATCAGCGCGCCTGGTAGCACGCCATATCTCAATGTGAGAGCAACTGCCTCTGTGGGAGCAACTGTCTGTGGGAGCGGCTTCAGCCGCGATGCTTTCGACCGGAGTAGCACGCGAAGCAACAAGCATCGCGGCTGAAGCCGCTCCCACAAGGTTCGCCCACTACGCCCACCTTGCCGCCACCACGCAAGTCATCGCATGTTTGGCGCGCCCCGGCGCAAACCTGTTGCGGCCGTCTTGCCTCATTGAGGCCCATGCCCAAGGATTCGCTCGCTCGCCTTCGTGGCGCAGCACCGTGTTGCGACGATGCGCGCGGTTCGACTGCCTGATGGAGAGTTCGATGAAGGCGATGATGGTGTCGATCGCGCTGACGATGCTTAGTGCAGCAGCGCTTGCGGATGAACCCACAGCTGCTCCTGCGAGTGCGCCAGCGCCCGTGCGCATGAGTGCTGCCGAATGCGACGTATGGAATCGCGAACTCAGCTTCTCCAAAACCGTAGAAGCACACGACGCTGCCGCGTTCGCATCACATATCCACATTGGCACCGTCTTCGGCGCGGGCAGTCCGAAGCCGGTGCGCGGTCGCGCCGCGGTCGTCGAGGATTGGAAGGAAATCATCGAAGGCAAGACCTTCTCGCTGCGCTGGCATCCGGGTTTCGTCTCGATCGGCGGCGATCCGAACATCGCGCTGTCGTCCGGCCCGGCATGGACGGAGGATCTCGATCCAAAAACAAAACAGCGTTATTCGATCAGCAAATACACCTCGACGTGGGTCAAGGACAGCGACGGTCAATGGCGCGTGCTGTTCGACGGCGCGGGTGCGCCGCCGAAGCCGGCGACGGCTGCGGACATCGCCAAACTGGTTGCGGCGCAAGCGGCGACGTGTCCGCGGGTCTGATCTGACAGGAGCGCGACTCGCATTCCATCGAACCCGCGGACCTGTTTGACCTGTAGGAGCAACTGTCTGTGGGAGCAACTCTCTGTGGGAGCAACTCTCTGTGGGAGCAACTCTCTGTGGGAGCGGCTTCAGCCGCGATGCTCTTCAAGCACCGGCGCTGTGATGCCCTTGCTTCGTTTCGCAGGGTCAGGAAG
>JBDSXV010000246.1:0-15976 GCA_039926025.1 Dokdonella sp. | reverse complement strand
CGCTCGCTTCGTGATCGGAAATCTTGTGGGAGCAAGCTCACTTCTTCGTGGGAGCGGCTTCAGCTGCGATGCTCTGGCGTGGACCTGCACCGGGCAACACCATCCCCGCCCAGCCCTCCCCTTGAAGGGGAGGGCTTTGAACGCATCGCTCGCTTCGTGATCGGAAATCTTGTGGGAGCAAGCTCACTTCTTCGTGGGAGCGGCTTCAGCCGCGACGCTCTGGCGTGGACTTGCACCGGGCAACGCCATCTCCACCCAGCCCTCCCCTTGAAGGGGATGGCTTTGAACGCATCGCTCGCTTCGTGATTGGAAATCTTGTGGGAGCAAGCTCACTTCTTCGTGGGAGCGGCTTCAGCCGCGATGCTCGTCTCGCAAGGAGCGTCGCGGCTGAAGGCGCTCCCACAGACAGCCGCTCCCACCGCCTGATCAGCCGCTAGAATCGCGCCATGCCGCAACCGCGCCTGCCGTTACGCCTGATCTTTCTCGCCGCGCTCGTACTCGGTGCGGCGCTCCTGCTCGGCCTCGTCGTGACGACGCTGAACAACCTGCTCGAGTTCTACCAGCGTCTGGCGGCCCTGCCCCTCTGGCTGCGCGCGCCGCTGATCGTCGCGGCGGCGCTCGCACTGGCTGCACTCGGCTGGCTGCTCTGGCGTCTCGCGCGCCCGACCCGAAAGACTTCGCTGGTCTCGACACCGCCGTTGTCGCGCGCGGACGTCGACGTGCGTATCGATGCGCTGCGCAATCGCCAGGTCGAGACGGCCGCGCTCGAAGCCGAACTCGGCGAACTCGATCGACGGCGATTGAGCGGAGAGCTCTACGTCGCGTTGTTCGGCGAAATCTCGACCGGCAAGTCCAGCCTGATCCGCGCACTCGCGCCGCAAGCGGCGCCCGAGATCGACGTGCGCGGCGGCACCACGCGGCAGGTTGCGCATCATCGCGGAACGTTGCCGGACGGACGCGAGCTGATCCTCGCCGATGTCCCCGGCAGCGCCGAAGTCGACGGTGCGACCCATGAACAACTGGCGCGTGACGAAGCCTTGCGTGCGCATGCGGTCGTCTACCTCACGGCTGCCGACCTCACGCGTGCGCAGGACGCCGAAGTCGGCTGGCTCACGAGCTTTCGCAAGCCTTTGTTGCTGGCGTTGAACAAGGCGGATCTCTACGACGACGCAGAGCGCACGGCACTGCTGCAGCGATTTGATCTGCGCTACGCCGGGCGCGCGAGCGCGATCGTGCCGATCAGCGCGGGCGGCAGTGAACGCTACGAACGCCTGCTCGCCGACGGACGCCGCGAACGCGTCGAGCGCGAACGCACGCCGGAGATCGCGCCTTTGCTCGAAGCATTGGTGCAGCTAACGTCGAGCGGCAGCAGCGCACTCGAACCCGCACGCGAAGCCGCCGTGCTGGCCGAAGTCGGACGCCGCGGTGACGAGCTTGCGCGTGCGACCGCGCTGCGCGAATCGGAGGCGACCGTAGCGAAATATACGCGCCGTGCGGTCGTCGGTGCGCTGGCCGCCGTCGCACCCGGCAGCGACATCCTGATCCAGGGTGCGCTCGGCACCGCGCTGGTGCGCGAACTTGCGCGCATCCATGGCGTGGCTGTGCGGGAACTCGACGTCGAAGCCCTGCTCGCGCGTGTCGGCATGACCGTGCGCAACACCACTGCCCTGGTGCTCGCGATTGCGGGCAACGCAATGAAAGCCTTTCCCGGACTGGGCACGCTCGGCGGCGGCGTGCTGCACGCGATCGCGTATGGACTCGTATTCGACAGTCTCGGTCATGCGCTGGCCGATACGCTGGCCGAACGCTCGTCGCTCGACGCCGCCGATGTCGAAACGCGCGTGCGCGCCCTGCTCGCGCAACCGGCACGCGATCGCCTCGAACGCGTCGCCCGGCTCGCGCTCGATGCGAGCCGAAACGGCGCGCGCGAAGTCGAGGACAAGTGACGCAGGCGGGAAACACCGTTCACGTAGCGATGCTGGCGCGCGCCACGGCTTTTTGCCAAGCTGCCGACATGCCCAACGGAACCGCACCTGCAAGCACGCGCCCTCGGCGCGACCTTCGTTGCCGCAGCGCGCTCGTGGCAGTGAGCTGCTGTATTGCAGCCCTGCTGCCCCTGCTGGCTGCCGCAGCGCCTGAAACCTGGCGCTTCGATCCGGTCCACACGCAAGTCTGGTTCAGTGGCGATCATCAGAAGTTCTCCCATCCGCTCGGTCGCCTGCGCATCAAGCAAGGCTCGTTCCAGTTCGATGCGAAGGACTGGCGCGCGAGTCGCGTCGACGTCGTCATCGACATGGGCTCGGTCGACATGGGCGATGCGAAATGGAGCGAAACGGTGAAGTCGGGCCCGTGGCTCGATGCGACGCGCTGGCCAACTGCGCACTTCAGCAGCGGCAGCGTGGAGCAGAAAGACGCGACGCATGGCGTGATCCATGGAGAACTCGCGTTCCGTGGCGAAACGAAACCCGTCGACGTCGCGTTCACTCTTAACCGGATCGCCAATGATCCCTATGCGTTCAAGCAGAAAGCCGGTTTCTCGGCGAGCGCAACCCTGCATCGCTCCGACTTCGGCATGACGCGTTTCAAGGATGTCGTCGGCGACGACATCGAACTGCGCTTCGAGATCGAAGGCATCCGCGACGCCAACGCAGCAACACCCAAGCCCGAGGACCACTGAGATGGCGTTGAAAAGCGATGCGATGCATTGGGGAAGCCTGGCCAAGTTCTTCCACTGGGCCGTGGTGCTGCTGATCCTCGTGCAGGGAACGATCGGCCTGATCATGGTCGAGCTGCCGAAGAAGCCGAACGTGATCCCGATCTTCACTTTGCACAAGTCGATCGGCCTCACCATTTTCGCGCTCGCGCTGTTGCGCCTGCTCTGGCGAGCATTCGATCGACGGCCGGAGGAACCGCTTTCGATGCCACACGCGCAGGTCGTCGGCGCGCGCATCGGCCATGCGCTGTTGTACACGCTGCTGTTTGCGGTCCCGCTGTCGGGCTGGCTGTTCGATTCCGCGTCGAGTCTGCGGCCGCTGTTCTGGTGGGGACTGGTGCAGATGCCCAGCCTCACCGGCGGCAAGGATGACGCGATCAAGGCGTGGGCCGAACCGGCGCACGAATGGCTGTTCTGGCTGCTGATCGTGGTCGCCGCGGGTCATGCGGCCGCGGCACTCGTTCATCATTTCCATAACCGCGATGAGGTGTTGCGCCGTATGCTGCCTGGCCGCCGCACCGCGTCCGGTCGTAACCCCTGAATCCACGTCCCAGCAAGGAGTACGTTCCATGTTGCGCACCCTGATCCTCGCTACCCTGCTGCTGCCAGCGAGCGCGTTTGCGCGCGACTGGCAGGTCGATGCGGCGAAGAGCTCGCTCACCTTCAAGGGCAGCTACCAGAAGGAAGCGTTCAACGGTTCGTTCAAAAAATTCGAATCGACCATCGCGTATGACGCGGCCGACCTCTCGAAATCGAAATTCGATGTAGCGGTCGATCTTGCCAGCGCCGACACCGGCAACGGCGATCGCGACGATTCGCTCAAGGGCAGCGATTTCTTCGCCACCGCGAAATTTCCGAAAGCGCACTTCGTGACCGCATCGTTTGTGAAAGCCGCCGACGGCAGCATCGAGGCGAACGGCAGCCTGACCATCCGCGACCAGACCAAGCCAATCGTGCTGAAGGTGAAATTCGACGAGAGCGGCAACACGGCGACACTCGATGTCGACACGTTGCTCAAGCGCGCTGACTTCGGTCTTGGAAATGGCAGCGACTGGTCCGATGTCGGTGCCGACGTGTCGGTGCATGGGCACCTCGCGCTGACTGCCAAATAACACCATTTTGCAGGAGCTGCTTCAGCCGCGACGCTCTTTTTCCATCGAAACACCATCCCCACCCAGCCCTCCCCTTGAAGCGAGGGTTTTCAAGCATTGCGGCTTTGAAGTCCTCCCCTTCAAGGGGAGGGCTGGGTGGGGATGGTGTTTGCAGCATCGCGACTGCCGCCGACCCCACAAGGCAGTTGTACCCACAGAGACAGCCGCTCCCACGGAGCATCGAATGGAATCATCCCCATCGCTCTGGCAACGCCTTCGTGCAAGCATCTTGCGCGCAGGTGAGCCTGCGCGCGAGACGACGGCTGCCGCCGGCGATGCACACAACGCGCAAGCCACCGAAAGCCTGCGCACCCTGCTCGACGATCCGCAGATTCCTGCCTCCATCCGCAGCGGCCTTGCCGCGGAATTCGCGCGCCTCGAAGCGATGCTCGGCAAGCTCGAACGTGGCGAATTGCATATCGCGGTGTTCGGGCGTGTCAGCGTCGGCAAGTCCGCGCTCGCAAACGCATTGCTCGGCGAAGACGCCTTTGCCGTCGGCGTGTTGCACGGCACGACGCGCGAAGCGCACCAACGCAGCTGGCGTGAAGTCGCCGGCAGTGGCGTACACCTGATCGACACGCCCGGCATCGACGAACTGGATGGCGAGGCACGCGAGAAACTCGCGATCGAGGTCGCCGGTGTCAGCGATCTGGTGATCTTCGTCGTCGACGGTGACATGACCCAGCGCGAGCGCGACGCGCTGCAATTGCTCGCGCGCACGGAGCGCCCGCTGCTGCTCGCACTGAACAAAGCGGATCGCTACGGTGACGACGAGCGCGAGCGCCTGCTCGAACGTCTGCGCGAACACGCTGCCGGCATCGTGCGCGCAGACGATGTGGTGGCGATCAGCGCACAACCGGCGCCGTTGAAACGCCTGCGCGTGGATGCCACGGGTGTCGAACATGCGGAGCTCGTCGAACGCATGCCCGACCTCGATACGTTGCGCGAACGCCTCACGGCGGTGGTCGAACGCGAAGGCAAGACGCTTGCCGCGCTCAACGCCAGTCTGTTCGCCGGACGCGTGTCCGACCAGGTCGGCGCGCGCATTGCCGAAGCGCGCCGCGAGCTCGCCGCCACCGTGATTCAGCAGTACTGCATCGCCAAGAGCCTCGCCGTCGCACTCAATCCGATCCCGGTCGCCGACTTGCTTGCCGCAGGTGCGCTCGACGCCGCGCTCGTCATGCATCTTGGTCGCGTCTACGGCCTGCCATTGACGAAGACCGAAGCCGGCACACTGATTGCGGTGATCTCGGCGCAACTGGCCGCCTTGATGGGCGCGATCTGGGGCGTGCACCTCGTCGCCTCCGCACTGAAGGGCCTCAGCGCCGGCATGTCGACCATCGTCACCGCGGGCGCCCAGGGCGCACTCGCCTGGTACGCAACCGAACTGGTCGGCCGTGCCGCGGAGAAATACCTGATCGCCGGCAAATCCTGGGGCGAGAAAGGACCCAAGCGCGTGGTTACCGAGATCGTCGAGAGCCTAGATCGCGATTCGATACTGCGCGAGGCGCGTATCGAGATCCTCAAGCGTCTGCGCAAGTAGGGCAACGAACCACAAGTGATGCAGCCGCGCACTGCCATTGCAGGTGTTGTCCAATGCGTTGTCAGAGTTCTCGCGCTCAACTAGCATTGTGGGTTTCGTCGAATCGGAACCGGCTTGAACGCTTTCTTCAGAGTCGCCTCGTACCTCTTCATCGCATTCTCGATGGGAGCCGCTGGCGCATCTGAGGGCGATCTGGACCTGCGGTTCGGCATGCAGGGATATGCGCTGTCGAACATCGCCAATATGGACGCCGAGGTCGCCTCGGCGCCTGTGGCCCAAGCTGACGGGAAGATCCTGATTTGCGAGACGCTCGTTCCCGTCACCTCGGGATATATCAGAGGGTTCGACGCTAATTTTGTCGTCAGTCGCTTCATGCCGGATGGCACGCTGGACCCTGCGTTCGGCGCAGAGGGTCATGCCGTCATCGACTTCGATCACGGCAACGACGCCTGCAACGACCTCGCCCTGGATGGCAACGGCAGGATCGTCGCCATCGGCACGAGTCGACCTGCCCCAGCCCCAGGGGCGAACACCAGCTTGTTCGCGATCGCACGCCTCAACGCGGACGGATCGCCGGATGCGACGTTCGGTGGGGGAGCGGGCAAAACTCTGTTGCATTTCAACCCGGACAACAACGAATTTGCGCGCGCGAAGCGCGTGCGATTGCAGAGCGACGGAAAGCTGCTCATTGCCGGCGACGTGGCGGGAACCGGTCCGACCGAACAGTTTTTTTCGATTGCGCGACTCGATCCCGACGGCCTTCCCGATCCGTCATTCGCCGCGCAGGGAAAGCTCCAACTGCACCTCGACACTTCGGGCCAAGCCAGCTTGACGACTCTCCTGTCGATTGCGCTGACCACCGACGATCGCATCCTCCTCGTCGGCCAGGACCTTGGAGGATTCGTGCTTGCGCGGATCGAACATGACGGACGCGTCGATGACTCGTTTGGTGATCACGGCCACATAGCCATCGCGTTCGACGAGGCTGACTACTCTTTCGGCAGGGCGCCGCAGCTCTCTGCCATGGCAGTTCAGGACGACGCCCGAATCGTGCTCGCCAAAGACTCATTCATTTGTGGCATTACCGACACTGCGAGCCAGATATCGTTCACTCGGCTACTCCCGAACGGCCAGCTCGACTCGACGTTTGGCGAGGGCGGCAAGACAACCGTCACCGAAGATCGCGGCTGCACACACGCCGCGGACATGGCCATGCTCGCCGACGGCCGGATCCTCGTCACGGTCCCGAGCCCGAGCAGCACCACGATCAAGCGGCTGCAACATGACGGCGCGCCCGATCTCTCCTTCGGTCCGCAAGGCAATCGCGTATACATTGCACCGTCATCGACCAATGAAATTCATTTCGGACGCATGGCCGTGGGCGATCGGTTCACCTACGTCTCCGGCTACGCGCACCTAGCTCCCACAGATGCCAGCAGTGCGCTTCAGGCCGGCTATGTTTCGTTCGTGACGCGCGTGGAGAACGAGCCGCCCGCTTCAGCCCATTCACACCACGCGCGACCGGACTTCCTGTCGCTGCCCTCTACCCGCTCGACCAACCCGCCGCGCTGACGGATTGCCCGCGCATTCACCTGCTGACGCGACGTGCCTTCGCCTGCGATGATGGACGCCCGACGAAGGCCGCGCACGGTGCGCGGTCTGCTGCACGCGCAACCGCAATGGCGGAGCGCGCGATACGCCAAGGAGTCCTGCATGTCCGATCACCCTACCCTGCGCCGCGACGTCGGCCCCTTTGCGTTGATGCTGACCGGCCTCGGTTCGATCATCGGCTCCGGCTGGCTGTTTGGCGCATGGCGCGCGGCGGGCCTGGCCGGCCCGGGCGCAGTGTGGGCGTGGGTGATCGGCGCGGCGATCATCACGACGATCGCGCTGACCTATGCAGAGCTTGGCGCGATGTTTCCGGAATCCGGTGGCATGGTGCGCTACAGCCACTATTCGCACGGTTCGCTGGTCGGTTTCATCGGCGCATGGGCGAACTGGATCGCGATCGTCTCGGTGATTCCGGTGGAAGCCGAAGCCTCGGTGCAGTACATGGCGTCGTGGCCATGGAAGTGGGCGCAGGACATGTACGTGCACATGCCGGATGGTCATGGCGAACTCACCGTGATCGGACTCTCGATCTCGGCGGTGCTGGTCATCATCTACTTCCTCCTCAATTTCTGGAGCGTGAAACTGTTCGCGCATTCCAATAGCGCGATCACCGTGTTCAAGCTCGTGGTGCCAGCAATGACCGGCATCGCTCTGATTGCAAGCGGCTTCCACACCGGCAATTTTTCGGTCGGCATCCATGGCGACGCGCACGTGATGGATTTCGCAGCGGTGCTTACAGCCGTCGCTACTGCCGGTATCGTTTTCAGCTTCAATGGTTTCCAGAGCCCGGTGAATCTCGCCGGCGAAGCGCGTAATCCGGGCAAGAGCATTCCGTTTGCAGTGCTTGGCTCGATCGCATTGGCAACGGTTGTCTATGTGATCCTGCAGGTCGCCTATATCGGATCGGTGCCACCCGAGTTGCTGGCCAAAGCCGGCTGGCACGGCATCGATTTCCGCTCGCCGTTTGCGGAGCTCGCGATCATCGTCAACCTGCACTGGCTCGCGATGCTGCTCTACATCGATGCGTTCATCAGCCCGAGCGGCACCGGCATCACCTACACCGCAACGACCTCGCGCATGATCTACGGCATGGAACGCAACGGCACCTTGCCGCGCGTACTTGGCCGCCTGCATCCGATCTACGGCGTGCCGCGTCCGGCGATGTGGCTGAACCTCGTCGTGTCGTTCCTGTTCCTGTTTTTCTTCCGCGGTTGGGGCACGCTCGCCGCGGTGATCTCGGTCGCGACGATCATTTCGTACCTCACGGGACCGGTCAGCGTGATGACCCTGCGCCGCACCGCGCCGGACCTGCACCGCCCGTTCCGACTCACTGGCTTGCCCGTGCTCGCCGGCATCGCGTTCGTGATGGCGACGGAACTGCTGTACTGGGCGAAGTGGCCGTTGACCGGCGAGATCATCCTGCTGATGGTGGTCGCACTACCCGTGTATTTCTACTACCAGGCACGCAGCGGCTGGCGTGATTTCGGTCGCCAGCTCAATGGCGCGTGGTGGTTGATCGTGTATCTGCCGGTGATCGCCACACTGTCGTGGGCCGGCAGCGAAAAATTTGGCGGCAAGAACTATCTCACCTGGGGCTGGGATCTTGCTGTGGTCGCTGCATTCGGCATCGTCTTCTATATCTGGGGTGTGAAGTCGGGCTGGCGCACGCCGTCGGTCGAGGCAGCGCATGGCGAGGTGCCCGAACTCACGCCCAAGCCGACCGGCGTGATGCCCGAAGCGCTGGCGCGCGGCGGACGCTGAGAAGATCGGAAGCCATCGAACGGGAAGGTGAATGTCCCGTTCGAAGCCTGAGCCGCGATAGCCGCATCCGCTCGAACTGGAGAGAGACGATGGGCGAACAGAATTCTGCCAACAACCGCGTGGTCTGGTGCGACATCCCGGTCGCCGACCTCGAACGCGCAATGACGTTCTATCGCGCCGTGCTCGCGATCAAGGTCGATCGAATGGATTTCGACGGCATGTCGTTTGCGATCCTCGAACACGAGAAAGGCAACGGCGGCTGCCTGATCCCGCATGCAGGCTATGTCGGCTGCACGAGCGGGCCGCTGGTCTACCTCAACGTCGACGGGCGCATCCGCGCTGCTGTGGCACAGGTCGAGAAACTCGGCGGCACGGTGCTCGAAGCGATCCATCCGATCGGTCCACACGGCATCCGCGCGATCGTGCTCGACAGCGAAGGCACGCGCGTGGCGTTGCATTCGACGGTGGATGCCTGAGGCGGGACGCCTGCCATGTGCTCCCACGCACATGCATTGAAGCACCGACCCGGTGCAGTCATTGTTCTGCGTTGCGTGCGCACCGCCGCCGCCGGAAAAAGTTGGCGTGAAATACAATCCAAGAGTGACGATATCGCAACGACTTGAAAAGGGCGCGCAAGCGGCTGGGTCCACTGGGCACCTTACGCATAGGCGAGCGAACCGCTAGAGTGATCGGTGGAACGTCGGACCACGGCGACCCCCGCGGGTCGGGTTATGGCCTGGATACTTCGGGCACACAGCACTCGGATAATGTTGGCACGGTACTACCGCTTCGAAGGTTTTGAGCTGGATGCATCGTCGCGAGAACTGCGCGACGCCCGCGGTCCGGTCGCCTTGCCACTGAAGTCGTTCGACTGCGTCGTCTACCTGCTCGAGCGACGCGAACGCGCGGTTGGGCGCGACGAACTCATCAGCGCAGTGTGGGGCCGCGCCGATGTCAGCGACGCGCTGCTTGGGCAGACGCTCGCGCGCGCACGTCGTGCAATCGGCGATAACGGCGAGGAACAGCGCTTCATCCGCACGGTCGCACGCTTCGGCTATCACTGGGTCGCGCCGGTCGAGGTCGTCGAACCGCCGCCGACTGCGCCGGTGCTGCTCGTGGTTCCCGCGCCCGCGGTCGATACGGACGAGTCCACGATCACGGATTTACCGCCGCCAACGACGCCATCAACGCGTCGCCGCCGTTACGGCGTGCTCGCTCTCGTCGCCGTGCTCGCTCTCGCCAGCGCCGCGCTGTTCGGAGGGTGGCGATCCTGGCACGTGCCGCTGGCGTCCATGCAAGCCGGCACTGCGCTCGTGCTGCCGGTCGAGGTCACCGATAGCGGCAGCGATGCGCGCTGGATCCGTTTCGGCGCGATGGACTATCTCGCCGCGCGCGTGCGCGAGCGCAGCGACCTCGCGGTATTGCCGTCGGAACAGGTGATCGCCTATCTCGCGCGCGACGGCGACGCGGCGACCGATCCCGTGCGCCGCGCCGCGCTCGCGCGCACCGTGGGCGCCTCGCTCGTGCTCGCCACACGCATTCGGCGCGACGGGCAGGGCTGGACAGTCGAACTGGACGTGCAGGACGCCGAACGCAGCACGCGCCGCACGGCGACTGCAGCGACGCCGCTGCAGGCGATCGACCGCGTGCTTGCCGAATGGCTCGGCGGTCCCGCGCTCGTGGAGGCTCCCCCGCGCGTGACCGCGCTCGAGCTGCAGCAACGCATGGACGCGGCGTTCCTCGAGGGTGACCTGCGCGAGGCCGCGGCGATCGCCGAGGCAGCGCCGCCCGATCTACAGGGCACACCCGAGATCGCAGTGCGCGTGGCGGAGGTCGACGAACGCGCAGGGCGCATGGAGCAGGCGCAGCGCGGCTTCGAGCGCATCGCGCAGGCAAGCGAAGCATCACCGGTCCTGCACGCGCGTGCGTTGTACGGCCTCTGTGCGATTGCGTTCCGGCGCAACGAACCCGAGCGTGCGCAAACGCATTGTCGCAACGCGCTGGACGCACTCGCCGGCCGGCGCGAGCCACTGCTGCTCGGTCGCGCCTACATGATGCGCGGCGTCATCGAGGATCAGCTCGGCCACTACGAGGATGCGCTCGCGAGTTTCGCGCGCGCGCGCATCGAGTGGCAGGCCGCGGGCAACCTGCCGGGCGAGGCGAGCCTCGACAACAACGAGGGGCTCGCGCACGCGCACCACGGTCGCTTCGCCGAGGCGGTCGCCGCGTTCCAACGTGGCGCCGCCGTCTTCGAACGTTTCGGTGTGATCGACCATCTGGCCTCGTCGCTCGCGGCCAAGTCCGATGCCCAGCGCATGATGCTCGACGTCGATGACGCGCTGGCGAGCAGCACGAAGGCGTGGCAGCTCGCGCCGCGCATGGACGATCCCCGTGAGGTGCTCGCGATCGCCTATACGCACGCACAGGCGCTGCTCGCGAACGGACGCCTCGACGAACTCGGGCGGCTCGTCGAGCGCTATGACGATGGCTCCTCCGCCGCACCGCCGGAGTTCGCGCTGATGCGGCTCGCCTGGCGCACCGCGAGCGGCGAAGGGCCATCGCTGTCGGAAGCGCAAGCGGACCAACTGATCGATCGTGTGCTCGCGCCGCCCGATCCAAGCAGCGATGCGCGCCTGTCACAAGCGGTGCAGTTGATCGTCGCGGCGACGCTCGCGCAAGGACGGGCTGAGGTCGCCGAGCACGCATTGCAGCGCCTGCGTGACGCCGGGGAGACGCCGCTGGATCCGGAACGCGCGTTCGTCGCCGCATTCGGCGCCGCGCGCGTCGCCGAAGCCGGCGGCGACAGTGCCGCGGCCGATGCGCACTACGCGCGCGCGTTCGAACTCGCCCTCGCGCGCAACCGTGCCGACGAATGGGTCGCCGCCGGCTCGGCCCAGGTCGCCGGGCTCGTGCGCGCGGACCACCTCGATGCGGCGCGCAGCGTCGCCGGTCGCCTGGCCGCGTACGCCGACCACGACCTCGATGCGGCTCAAGCACTGCTCGCGCTGTATGAACGTGGCGGCGAAACCGAGCCCGCCGCGCGCATGCGCGAGCGCATCGAGGTGCTGCGCGGACAGCGCGTCGCCGCCGCGCACGCACGCTGAGGCCACCTGTCGTGCCGATGTCACGGCGATGTCAAAGGGAGCTCACGCCCGTTTGATGCGCGCCTTCGCCCGTACGCCTATGTTCGGTTGGCACAGCCGGGCCTGCGCCCGACCGCTCCGACTCCGATCAGGGTACCCTCCATGAACACGATTCATATCCGCCTTCGCCGCGCCGCCGTGGCCTGCCTGCTTGCGCCGTTGCTAGCGACCGCCGCCTCGTCGACGCTGCACGTGCGCCCGGGCGCTCCTGCGGGCAGCGACATCACGCTCGAGGTCGGTATCGCGCTCGACGACGGCGACCCGGCAACTTGCGGCAGCGCGACCGATCTTGCTGTGCACGCTGGCGATGCCGTCAACTTCTGCTACACGCTGACCAATCACTCGACGCGCACGCTCGCCTATCACACGCTTGTCGACAGCGTCGACGGTCCGGTGTTCGCGCTGATGCACCAGGCCGTCGCGCCGGGCGGCTCGCTGCAGTTCAATCGCCTCGTCACCGCGACGCTCGGCGCGAACGACTACACAGCGAACTGGACCGCACAGGACCAGGAACCCGGTTATGCGGCGTCGGCGATCCCGTTCGCATTCAACGACATCGCCAGCACCGGCGCCCCGCTCGGCCTTGCCGACGACGGCGCGACCGGCGTCACCTTGCCGTTCGCCTATCCGTTCTACGATGGCGCGAGCGACCTGCTGACGATCGGCAACAACGGCACGCTCGTGCTCGGCACGCTCGACGGCTTCAGCTACGCGTTCAACGATCCACTGCCGTACGCACCCGACGTCTTCATGGGCGGGCCGATCATCGCGCCGTTGTGGGACGACTTCGCCGACAGCGCGGGCAATGTCTGGTGGCAGGTCGACGGCACGCCGCCGAACCGGCGCGCGATCGTGCAATGGGTCCGGCCACACTTCCTGCAATCGACTGGTGCGCCTGCGGTCTTTCAGGCCCGGCTCGGCGAGGACGGTTCGCTCGAATTCCACTACGCCAACACGCTGTTCGGCGATGCCGCCAATCTCGACTGGGACAATGGCGGCAGCGCGACCGTCGGCCTGCAGAACGCGGACGCGTCAATCGGCAACCTTCATTCCTACGACGCGCCTTCGGTCGCATCCGCGAGTGCGATCGCGTGGATGCGCACATCGCCGACCGCCTACGGCGCGAGTGCGGGTGTGCATCTCGACGTCGCGCCGGCGCTCCTTCCGGCAACGATTGCGGTGACGCCCAATCCGCTGCAGGGGGCGGCCGAACCGGGCGGCACGGCGATCGTTCTGCCGCTCGTGATCGCGAACAATGGCGACCACGCGCTCGAATGGAATGCGATCGAGGCGGCCGCCACGCGCCCGGCGACGGTACCCTCACCGCGCCCTGCATCGCCACTCGCGACGCGCAAGCTCGCCGCCAACGCGGCGACGCGCGACCGCTGGCGCGCGCAGCAGCCGCAGATCGTTTCCCTGCGCAACGCGGCGACCGAAGGCTGCGACGAATCCACGCCGGGGATCATCGTCCACGACGACGGCGCGCCCGAAGATGGCTATCGCGATGGCTCAGGACTGTTCACGATCGCGGGCTACGTTGACCGGTTCACGCCGAACGCATACCCGGCGACCTTCACCAGCGCGTGTGTGTCGTTCCTCGCCTCGGCAGCGGGCACGAACCAGGCATTCCAACTCGTCGTCTACGACGACACGAACTGGGACGGCGGTCCTGGCAACCTGCTCGCTTCGGTTGACGCCGTCGCGACCGACATTCCGACCACGGCCACGGCCGCCTTCGTCCGCGTCGACCTGTCTGCGCTCGGCATCAGTGTTGCCAGCGGCAACGTCTATATCGGCGTGCTGTTCGATCCGACCAATCCCGGCACCGCGTTCATGGCATCGGACGTCAGCGGCACGCCGGGTGCGGCCTCGGGCTACCTCATGCGCGGCAACCCGGGAGCGCTCGGCGCGTGGGAGCCCATCGTCGACCAGTTCGACGACTACCACGCATTGCTCGTGCGCGCGGTCGAACAACCGGATGCATGCGCGACGCCGTCGGATGTGCCGTGGCTGAACTTGGACACCACATCGGGAAGTGTCGACGGTCACGCCCAGTCCACCGTCACGGCGACGCTCGACCCTTCGCAATTGTCCGCCGGCCACTACGACGCGACGCTGTGCATCGGCAGCAACGATCCGCACCACCCGCGTCTGAGTGTGCCTGTCACCTTCGATATCGGCGATAGCGTGTTCGTCGATGGCTTCGACGGCTAGGGCACGCGGTCCCGGTGACGCCTACCCACATTCTTCGGAGATCCAGCATGCGCAAGCAGTCCTATGCGATCGTCGCGATTGCAGTCGGCATCGCCGCTGTCGCCACATCGCTTACCGCGTTCGCCGACGTCGTCGGTGAATCGATAGGTACCGACCTGATAGTCGATGCCGCCTTTGGCGGCGGACTGGGCTATACCGTCGTCAACTACAACGATGCGGATGGCACCTGGGACGAAGCCGTACGCCTGATTCCGGCGGATGGCGGTGGTACGTGGATGGTCGGCTTCCACCGCACGGATGCGACCGGCGATCGTGTCGCGATCTCGCGCCTTGATGCCGATGGCGTGCTGGATCCCACCTACGGCAGCGGTGGAAAGCAGTTTGCCGACACCGGCATCGGCCAGATCCGCGATGCGGTGCGCGTCGGCGACCGCTTCTACGTCGCCGGCATCCATTACCTCGACACGCCCGGGCTCGGCGATGCCGGCGTCGCATGTTTCATGCTCAACGGTATCCCGTGCGTCGGCTTTGGCGACGGCGGCACGGTCGAACTCGCGCTCGCCGCGACCGGCTTCAACAGCGACGCCGCGCGCATCCTGCATCGCGACGGCGCGTTGTACGTGATCGGCAACACTGATCCCGGTGGCGCCAATGGCCATTCCAGCGACATCGTCGTGGCCAAGCTCGACGCCAGCACCGGCGCGCTCGACGCGGCATTCGGCGATGGTTCCGGTCCGCTGCCGGGATCGAGAATCTACAGCCCGGATCTGATCGCCGACGGCAGCGACTATGCCTACGCAGCTGCATTCGCGGCGAACGGCGACGTGCTTGTCGGCGGCAGCGCGCAGGGCGACCGCGGCAGCGAAGGCTACGTACTCGCGATCAATGCAGCGACCGGCGCGCCCGACAACACGTTCGGCGCCGCCGGCTACGTCATGTATTCGCTGAACACCGGCGTGCATTTCGACGATCTCTCGATCCACGCGATCCAGGTCGCCGCCGATGGCCGCATCATCGCGGCCGGCAATGCGAACCACGACGATGAATTCTTCAATACGCTGACCAGCGTGCTGCTCGTGTCCCTGCAGCCGGACGGCACGCCGACGCCCGACTTCGGCGTCGCCGGCGTCAGCCATGTCGAGGTCGGCATCAACACCAGCGTGACCGACCTCGCCGTGCGCGCCAATGGCGACCTCGTGGTGTCGACGCCGTCGAATGGCGTCACGCCCAATCCGTACAACGGCGACACGTTGCAGTCGATCGTGCAGTTCGACGCCACCGGCAACGGTCCGACCTCGACCGTATCGATCGAATATCCGTCGCTGGTGACGCCGCAGGGCTGGCCGATGACGCTGCTGATCGATGCGAACGACCGCGTGCTCGTCGGTGGCTTTCGCCTGTGGGACTTCAACTTTCCGGTCCCCGATTCGGACCATGTCGTGACACGGCTCGTGCGCGATCACATCTTCGCTGACGGGTTCGATACCTGATCTGCGCGCGCACCAAAGCGGTCCGTGTAATCGCGCCCATCGGAAAGCGATTCAACCCTTGGCAGCGGCCGTCCAGGTGTCGGCAAATACACGCTGGAAATTGAGGCCCAGCACTTTCTCGATCGTGCGTTCCTTGTAGCCGTGGTGCGCCAGTGCATCGGCGATCAGCAGGCTGCGATCCGGGCGATTGAGACCGATCACGAACGGTGGCGGTCCTTCGCCAGGCGCACCGACGCCGCTGGCCTTGCGTGCGGCAATGTCCTTGTTCCACTCCACCATGCTTTCCGGCGATGTGTCGAACGGCATCAGCAAGGCATCGCTGCCGATGCCGACGTGCTCTTCGCCGCAGA
>JBDSXV010000245.1:0-7010 GCA_039926025.1 Dokdonella sp. | reverse complement strand
GATCCATCCGACGACAGTCAAGGATGCGTTCCCGTCGCGATGTGTCGTGGGCCCAGCATGGTTCCGTGCTGCGGCGCGGACCCGATACGGGAGAGAACATGTTTCGAATCCTCGTCGCACTGCTGTTTGCATCCGTTGTTCCCCTGGAGCATGCAACCGCCGTTACCACCGGTGTCGCCTTCGTGCACGGCACCGGCAGTCAGACCGATGCCTACAACGATTACTGGCAACCCACGATGGTCAACACCGTTCGCCAGGGCCTGAGCAACCAGGCCAACTACGTCGTCGTCAATTGCGATTTCAACCAGTACATGTGGGACAGCCGCGCGGCGGGTTGCCTCGCCGGGCAACTGAGCAGCTTCATCAACAGTCGCGGCATCACCGATCTCGTCGTGATCACGCATTCCAACGGCGGCAACGTGATGCGCTGGATCATGTCCAACCCGACCTACGACAGTCGCTACCCCGGCATCATCAGCAAGATCCGCTGGGTCAACGCGCTCGCGCCATCAAGCGCGGGCACGCCACTCGCCGATGCGGTGATCGCCGGCAACGTGTTCGAGAGCGCGCTCGGCTGGCTGCTCGGCTACAAGTCCGACGCGGTCCGTCAGCAGCAGACGAGCTGGATGGCCTATTACAACCAGAACAACCTGTTCGGCACAGCAGGTCGGCCGGCACTGCCCAAAGGCTTCTGGGACGTGGTCGGCAGCGATGTCGAAACCGCGGTGTGGGATTCGGACAGCTACTGCGGCGGTTACACGCTGAATGTCGGACTCGAAGTCACGCAGGCGTGGCTGTCGAGCTGCTCGGACGGTTTCATCGAATGCAGCAGTGCTTCCGCTGCGGGAACGCTGTGGTTCAAGGACATCACGCGAACCGCCGGTGGTGAGCCGCTCAGCCACAACCAGAGTCGGCGAGCCTGCTTCAATCTCGAAAAGATCCTGCGCGACGACCTCTGAGGAGCGCCATCATGACCACGATTCTTTCTCGTTTCACCATGGCAGCCCTCGCCTGCGTGATGGCTGTCGCGAGCAGCGCAGCGTCGGCACAATCGATTGCTGGCGCCGGCAAACTAAGCCTGCTCGCCGCCGCACCGCAGGACCAGATCGCAACACGACTGCGCGCACCGGCGCCGGGCAAACTCGCCGTTGATCGACTTGATCATGCGGCCGTGTCTGTTTCGTGGGCGCTCGATCCGCTCCAATTGCTCGATGCGCGACCGCAAGCCTTCGTCCGCGAGAGCCGCGAATTCTGGATCGACGCCAGCGAAGCCGAGCTGCAGGCCGGCGTGAAGCTCGCCTTGAGCGCACCGGGTGCCGTGATCCGCATCAGTCCGCATGCCGACAAGGCGAGCACGACGATCGACGCACGCGACATTGTGCTGCGCGCCGGTGGTCGCAGCTATACCTCCGCCGAAGCGACGCGCGGCATCGTCGACGAAGCGGCGCTCAGTGCCGCAGGCATGGACGCGCCGCAAGGCAGCGTAGCAATGCGTCTGGCCGACACGATCGGCGCCGGCAATGTCGAACTCAGCGTGCCGACCGCACACGGCAGCTATCTCGTGCACGTGTTCGAGCCAGCCAGTGCCGTCGTTCTCAAGCTCGGTGCTGACCGCGACAGCGTGAATGCCGGTGCGCCGATCCGCATCCGCGCTTCGCTCGAAGGCGGCATCGGTCGCATCAGCGGCCTGATCAGCGCTCCGGATGGTGCCAGCCAGAACCTGGATTTCGCACGCCAGGGCGATGGCAGCTACGTCGCCAGCGTCACGCCGGATCTCGCGCATGCAGGCGGCCAAGGCTTGTGGGAAGCGCACACGTTCGCCATCGCAAGCGGCAAGAGCGCAATCCAGCGCGATGCGAAGACGGCGTTCGCGGTCGGCGTGCCGGTCGCGCGTTTCGACGGCAGCGCCGAACGCGACGCGAGCAAGGCCGGCGCAGGCGGAATCGCGCTGAACGTCGGCGTCGAAAGCATCGCGCCAAGCCGCTATCAGGTCTCGGCCGTGCTTTACGGCAGCGCGTCCGATGGCAGCCTCAAACCTGCGGCGATCGCCCAATCGGCGGGATGGCTCGCGAGTGGACACGGTGCGATCGCGTTGCGCTATGACGCGGAAAGTGTCGCAAAAAGCGGGCTGCGTGCACCGTACGAGTTGCGTGACCTGCGCCTCGTGAATCAGGCCGACATGAGTCTGCTTGAACGGCGCGAACGTGCGTTGACCCTCGCCAACTGAGGATTTCGCCCGGCGGCAATGCTGCCGCCGGGCAATCCGGGATTCCCATTCGTTTTCGATTGGTATCGCGCGAGCCAGCGGCGAGCAAGCCCGACCCGGCGACATCTCGACATTGGTCGTGCATCCGAAGCGAATGGAATGCACAAGACAAGACTGTGCCGCGCGCAGCGCCTATGTCACGCTTCACCCATGCACGATCCTGTTCCGGCGCGACGCCTCGCCAGCTTCTATTTCGCCTACTACGCGGCGCTCGGCGCGTTCACGCCGTACTGGAGCCTGTTCCTCAAGGCACGCGGTCAGGACGTCGCGGCGATCAGCGTGTTGATGAGCCTGTGGTATGCGACGCGCATCATCGCGCCGACCTCGTGGAGCTGGCTCGCCGCGCGATCACCGCGCCCAGTGCACTGGCTGCGCATCGGCTGCGTGCTTACGCTGGTGAGTTTCGGGCTTTTCCTGTTGCCGCTCGATTTCGCCGGCCTGTTCGCGGCGATGTGCGTGTTCTGCTTCGCCTACAACGCCGTGATGCCGCAATTCGAAGCCATCACGCTGTCGCACCTGCCCGGCCGCAGTGAGCGCTACGGCCGCATCAGGGTCTGGGGCTCGATCGGCTTCATCGCCATCGTCGCCGCTTTCGGTCTGGTCTTCGATCATGTATCGATCACCCTGCTGCCCCTGCTGATGCTGCCGCTTTACGCAGGGCTCGTCGCGAGCAGCTTCGCGAACGACTATCGCGTCGTCGCCATCGCCGACAAGGAGACGCCGAGCGGTTTTCGCGAACAGCTAATGCGTCGCGACGTGATTGCATTCTTCATCGTCGCCCTGCTCGCGCAGATTTCATTCGGCCCCTACTACACGTTCTTCTCGCTTTATCTCGAACAGCACGGCTATCGACCCTCGGCACTCGGCGCGTACTGGGCGATCGGCGTTGCGGTCGAAATCGCGATGTTCTTCGCGTCAGCGCGCGTGTTCGCGCGCTGGGACGCTCCACGCGTGCTGGTCATCGCGCTCGCATCCGCTGCCGTGCGCTGGTGGGTGACCGCGCTGTTCCCCGACAACGTCGCTGTCATGGTGGTAGCGCAGGCGACCCATGCGCTCAATTTCGCCGCGTTCTTTGCTGCCTGCATGCAATTGCTCGTGCGCTTCTTCCCGGGGCGTCTGAACGGCCACGCACAAGGCGTCTACTACGGATTTTCGTCCGGCATCGGCGGCGTGCTCGGTGCGTGGCTGGCCGGCGCGCTATGGACGGTCGATCACGGCCGACTCGCCTTCCTCGTCGCGGGCGGCGTCGCAGCATTCGCGGCAATCCTTGCATCGATTGCATTGCGGTCTGGGTCACGCACAAACTGATTCTTGCGTTGCATTCAAGCCTGGGCGAACGGGAACGCGAGCACGTCGCGGATATCGTCGGTCCGTGCGAGGCACATGAGCAAGCGCTCGATGCCGAGCGCGACACCGGCGCACGGCGGCATCTGCGGCAATACGGCGAGCAGGCGTTCGTCGATCGGCAGTTCACGCTGGCCGCGTGCGCGTCGGCGCAGGTTGTCACGCTCGAAACGCACGCGTTGTTCCGCCGCGTCGGTCAGTTCGTGGTAACCATTCGCAAGTTCATACGGGCCCAGATACAACTCGAATCGCTCCGCCACCGGCGGGTCGCCCGCACGAATCTTCGCCAACGCGCACTGGCTTGCGGGAAAATCGTGGATCAGGCTGATCCTGTCGTGCGCAAACGTCGGCTGCAGGCAATGCGTGATCAGCAGGTCGAGCCAGTCGTCGCGCGTCAGTCCCTCCGCTTCGATGCGAAATTTCGCGAGCGGCGCCTGCAGGGACTGGAGCGTGGCCGTGAACGGGTCGAGATTGAGTTCTTCGAGGAACCAATCGCGATAGCTGCGTTTGACAACATTTGCGCTTCGCCCGACGAGCTTCAGCCCAGCCTGCACGAGCTCACAGGTTTCTTCCATCAGGCGACGATGGTCCCAGCCGACGCGATACCACTCGAGCATCGTGAATTCGGGGTTGTGCCTGCGCCCCGCTTCGCCATTGCGGAACACGCGCCCGAGTTCGTAGCAATCGCCGACGCCTGCCGCGAGCAGACGCTTGAGCGGAAATTCCGGCGATGTTCGCAACCAGCGTTCGCGCGTTCCCGCGTCGACGTGACCGGCAAACGTCGTGCTGAAACTCTCGATGTTCGGCTCGGTATTGCCTGCTTCGCTCAGGATCGGCGTATCGACTTCGAGCACATCGCATGCGGCAAAAAAAGCGCGGGTCTGCGCGTACAGGCGTGCGCGCAGCTCCAACGACTCGCGCAGTGCGGATTCAACCATGATGCGTGCCGAGGAAATCCCGCAGTTTCGCTTCGTCCCAGATCTCGATGCCCAGTTCCTGCGCCTTCTCGAGTTTGGAGCCCGCCGCTTCACCCGCGACGACAAAGCTCGTCTTCTTCGAGACGCTGCCGGAAACCTTCGCGCCGAGTGCTTCCAGTTTCACCTTGGCTTCATCGCGGCTCAGAGAGGTCAGCGTTCCGGTCAACACGACGGTTTGCCCATCCAGCGGCCCTGCTCCGGTGTCAGCGACCTCGGGCACTGCAGCCAGCAATTGTCCGATCGTCACACCGCAGCGCAAGGCGAGCGCTTTGCCTTCGTTGTCCGCAAGAAACGCGTGCAGGGACTCCGCCGTGTCCGGCGGAAGGCCAGCCACCTGCAGTTCGGCGACATCGGCCCGCACCAGACCTGGAATCGAATCGAAAGCGCTTGCCGCCTGCTCCGCACGTTTCGCGGTGAGTTTCGGTATCTCGATCTGCGTCAGCACGTTTGCCAAGGCCAGTTCGGCGCGCAATTTTGAAGACGGCGCATGCGCGTCCGCGATCTCGACGCCGTGTGCAAGCAGGTCATCGATGACCTTCTGGTTGCCCGGCTGCTGGAAGAATGCATCGATCGCACGCGCGACTTCGCCACCGATGTCAGGCACCAATTTGAGGACAGGCCATGGCAGATGACGGATCAGGGAAAGATCGCCGAACCAGATCGCAAGCGCTTTCGCCGTGCTCTCGCCAACGTGCTGGATGCCGAGCGCGTAGAGGAAACGATCGAGCGTCACGCGTCGACTTTTGGTGATCGCATCAAGGAGGTTTTCGGCCCATTTGGTCGCAACCTTGCCGGTCTTCACGGTCTCCGGCGTGGTTCCGTCGCGCTCATCCGCGCGTCGTTTCATTTCGAGCAGATCGGCCAGCTTCAATTTGTACAGGTCGGCAACCGAGACCACGTAACCAAGATCGCTCAGATCCTCGATATAACGTTCGCCGAGACCGTCGATGTCCATCGTTCGACGCGACGCGAAATGGAAAATCGCCTGCACGCGCTGCGCCGCGCAGGTCAGTTCGCCACGGCAACGCGAGGCCGACTCGCCCTCCTCGCGCACGATGTCCGAACCGCAGATCGGACAGTGTGTCGGCATCTGCCACGGTACCGTGCCACGTGGGCGCAGTTCCGGCACGACGCGCACGACTTCGGGAATCACGTCGCCCGCGCGGCGCACGATGACGGTATCGCCGACACGCACATCCAGTCGTGCAACCTGGTCGGCGTTGTGCAGCGTTGCATTCGTGACGGTGACACCACCAACCTGGACTGGCGTCAGGCGTGCGGTCGGCGTCGCCGCGCCGGTACGCCCGATCTGCACGTCGATCGCGGTGACGGTCGTCTGCTGCTCCTGCGCGGGGAACTTGTGTGCGATCGCCCAGCGTGGCGTTCGACCGACGAAGCCGAGCTCGCGTTGGCCCGCATAGTCGTCGACCTTGTAGACGACGCCGTCGATGTCGAACGGCAGGGTGTCGCGCATCGCACCGATGCGCGCGTAGTACGCGAGGCAGCCGGCAGCGCCGGTCGCCCTCTCGACCAGGGTGCTGATTGGCAGACCCCACTCGCGGAATTTCTTCAGAGTCGCCGAGTGCGTGGCGGGCAGTTCGCCGCCTTCGACAACGCCGACGGCATAGGCGTAGAACGACAGCGGGCGCTGCGCCGTCAGGCGCGGGTCGAGCTGGCGCAACGAGCCAGCGGCGCCGTTGCGCGGATTGACCAGCACCTTGCCGCCCTGCTCGCGCATGCGGTCGTTGTATTTCTCGAATGCGGCACGCGGCATGTACACCTCGCCACGCACTTCGAGCACGCGCGGCACACCTTCGCCGCGAAGCCTGAGCGGGATCGCCTTGATCGTGCGCAGATTCGCGGTCACGTCTTCACCAGTTTCGCCGTCACCGCGCGTGGCGCCGCGAACGAACACGCCATCCTCGTAGCGCAGGCTGATGGCGAGACCGTCGAATTTTGGCTCGACCGAGAAACGCACGTCACTGCGTTCGATGCGTTCCTCGACTCGACGCACGAAATCCCCAACCTCTTCATCGCTGAAGGCATTGCCGAGCGAGAGCATCCGGATCTCGTGGCGCACCGGCGCGAAAGCGCCCGAGGGCGCCGCACCCACGCGCTGAGTCGGGGAATCGGGCACGACAAGATCGGGATGTTCCGCTTCCAGCTCGATCAGTTCGCGCATCAACTTGTCGTACTCGGCATCCGGAATTTCCGGTTCGTCGAGCGCGTGGTAGTGATGATTCGCCTCATCGATGCGCGCACGCAGATCGGCAGCGCGCGCACCGGCGTCGTGGCTATCCGAAGTTGGTTTGGTCATCCGCTGCATCCATAGTCGTTTTGCAGGAGCGGCTTCCGCCGCGATGCTTTAGCCCGCCCCTTCAAGGGGAGGGTTGGGTGGGGATGGTGTTACCGCTAAAGCATCG
>JBDSXV010000244.1:0-63481 GCA_039926025.1 Dokdonella sp. | reverse complement strand
GCCGCGTCATCGGCGTTAACGCGGTCGGTGGAATCCGCGCCGACATGGGACCGCGCGTGCTCGCCGTGCCCGACCAGATCATCGACTACACGCACGGCCGGCTGACGAGCTATTGCGATGTCGCCGGAGCGGAAGTGCGCCACATCGATTTCAGCGAACCTTACACACAGGGTTTGCGCAAGGATCTGCTCAGCGCCGCGACCGGCATCGGTATCGCCGTCGTCGACGGCGGTTGCTACGGTGCGACGCAGGGTCCGAGGCTCGAAACCCGCGCCGAGATCGCACGCATGCGTCGCGACGGCTGCGACCTGGTCGGCATGACCGGCATGCCCGAAGCCGCACTCGCGCGTGAACTCGAACTCGACTATGCGTGTCTTGCACTGGTCGCGAACTGGGCAGCGGGTTGCGGTGACGAAGTGGAAATCAGCCTGCCCGAGATATTCGCGAATCTCGAAGCGGCGACCACTGGAGTGCCGAAGATCATCACTGCGCTGTTGGCTGCCTGACGCTTCGAGCCCTTTCATTTGGTGGGGCGTGGTTTTACACCATCCCCACCCAAACCCTTCCCTTGAAGAGGAGGGTTTCAGGGCCACAATTTCTGGCGGCTCAGAATTACACCTGGCAGTGGCGTCAGCGTAGGAGCTTCGTGGCGAAGATACCTCGGTGCCTTAGCCCTCTCCTTCAAGGGAGGGTTGGGTGGGGGCTGGTGTTCACCGGTACCATGAGCATTGCGACTGAATCCGCTCCTACGACGGATATCGAATATCCGGCATGTGTCGAAGGACTGCCTTGGATCGTGCGCTATGCCCGCATGCGATCCGCGAGCAGCGCATCGATCACGTTCGCGAACTCGACCGCCTGTTCGGCCGAATTGCACAGCCTCCGTTCGACAAGCGCGCGCAACTCGCGGCGCCCTACGCGCACATCATTGATGCCTGCCGCAAGCGCGACCGCACGATCGATGTAGTCGGCGATATCGCGAGCGACCCATTCGTCGCGTCCAAGTCGCCACAGCAGGCTTGCACTCTGCCGGCTTACAAACGTCGAGCCGGGCAGGGCGACCGTGGGGCAACCCATCCAGAGCGCGTCGCAAGTCGTGGTGCAGCCGGAGAACGGAAATGGATCGAGCGCGATGTCGATGTGACGATACGCAGCGAGCAGCTCGCGATACGGCAACTCTCCATGCAGGCGCAGGCGAGCCGCGTCGATGCCGCGCGCTTTGAATCGCGCGCTGCAATGATCGCGGGTTTCGGCATCGTCGAGCAGGCGTGCGCGGAGTTCGAGCTGCGAACCAGGAACGCGTCGCAGGATTTCAGCCCAGGCATCGATGACGCCATCGTTGAACTTGGCGAGGCGATTGAACGAGCCGAACACGACCGAGCCGCCGCCCTCGCGCAACGGTGACAACCGCTCTTCGGCATCCGTCGCGGTGACATCGATCGGCGTGTAGCACAGACGCCCCGCGGCAAGGCGCACGACATGCTCGGAGTAGCGCTGCGTCGAGTCGACCGGCGTCAGCCATGGATCCGAAATCCACGCGTCCATCGCCGGCGCCGCCGTCGTGTCGAACCAGTCGAGCCAGCACAGCTGCAACCGTGCGATGCGTTGCGCGAGCACGGCAAGCCGGTTGCCGGTCGAATGGCCGGCGAGATCGATCGCCACGTCGAGGTCGAGTGCGCGCAACCGCTGCAGCAGGGCGTCGTCGTCGAGTGCACCGGCATCGATGACCTCGTCGCCCAGCGCGTACAGGCGCACAGAGGAAGCGTCTGGTGTCGGCTGCAGGTCGACGAGCACATGATGGTGCCGTTCGCGATCGAAGTGGGTGAGCAGACCGGCGAGGAAAGTCGTGACCGGGCCATCGGCGAAGCGCGGCGAGAGCCAGCCGATGCGCAGTGGTCGTTCCTCCGCGTGCGTGCGTGCGGCGAGTGTCGGCCCGCGCGTCGTCAGATGACGCTGCGCGAAGTCGCAAAGGGCTGCGAACAATCCTTCGTCCGTCTGCGCCGGGTCGTAGTGCATGAGCACGAGATGACGTGCGGTGGTTTGCGCGTCGCCCGGCCGCAGCAGGTCGCGATAAATCGCGAGCCCTGTTGCGGTGTTGCCGACGTCGATGAGCGACGCGGCGCGGATTTCCTCGGCGGTAGGGTCGCCCGGTTTCGCCGCACGCACTCGCGCGCTCCAGCGCATGGCTTCGGCAGGATGGCCAAGTGCGTGCGCGGCGGCAGCGAGAACCAGAGCGGCATCGATGTCCTGCGGATGCCGTCGCAAATAGGCGCGCAACAGGTCGGCATGTTGCAGACGGGCACCCGCGGCGACGAAATCGGCGATCACGGCGGCGAATTCGTCGCGCGCATCGAACAACGTCGGGTTGTCGGCGACGACCAGCGCTTGCGGGAAATCAGCGCTGGCGAGAAGACTGCGCACGCGCCCGTGGCGCACGATCAGCCATTCGGGGTGTCTGTCGAGCACCGCGGAAAATTCGGTTGCAGCTTCCGCCGCCCGCCCGCTGGCAAGCAACGCGTTCGCGCGATGCAGGCATGCCAGATCGAATTCGGATGGCATCGCCGACATGCGGCCGGCCTAGGCGGCAAATTGCAGGCGCGCGAGTTCGGCGTAGAGACCGTCCGCACGCACGAGTTCCGCATGCGTTCCTTGCGCGACGATGCGGCCGCCATCCATGACGACGATGCGGTCTGCCTTCTGCACCGTGGCGAGACGATGCGCGATGACCAGGGTCGTGCGGTTGCGCATCAGGCGTTCGAGCGCATGCTGGATCAGGTGTTCCGATTGTGCATCGAGGCTCGATGTCGCCTCGTCGAGCAGCAACACCGGCGCATCGCGCAGCAACGCACGTGCGATCGCGACGCGCTGTTGCTGTCCGCCGGACAGGCGCACGCCACGCTCGCCGAGGTAGGTGTCATAGCGTTCCGGCAATGAATCGAGGAATTCGTGCGCTTCGGCCGAGCGGGCCGCAGCGACGATCTCGTCGAGGCTGGCACCGGTACGACCGAAGCCAATATTGTCTGCTGCGCTTGCGCCGAACAGCACAGGATCCTGTGGCACCAATGCGAAGCTGCCGCGCAGGTCGGGCAAGGCGATGGCGCGCAGATCCGCGCCATCGAGCGTGATGCGTCCGCTGAGTGGATCGTAAAAACGCAGCAACAGCTGGAACACGGTGGTCTTGCCCGCGCCGGAGGGGCCCACCAATGCAATGGTCTGGCCGGGCTCAATCTCCAGCGTGAAGTCGTGCAGCGCGGCGCGATCCGGTCTGGATGGATAGCGGAATTCCACTTGCTCGAAGCGGATCGCCCCGCGAACCGGCTTCGCCAACGGCGTTGCAGGCGCAGGTGTCGCAATCTCGGCGTGTGTATCGAGCAAATCACCGATGCGGCCCAGCGCGCCACCCGCACGCAGGACCTGACCCCAGACTTCGGTCAAAGCGCCCACCGAACCGGACGCGAGCACTGCGTAAAGCACGAACTGGCTGAGCACGCCGACGGCCATTGTCCCGGCAATCACCGCCTTTGCGCCCATCCACAACACCAGCGTAATGGCGCCGAACGAGAGCAGAATCACGAGGGCGGTGAGGGTGCCGGTCATCATGATGCGCTTGCGCGCTGTAGCCAGCGCGAGCAAGACCGCGTTGCGGTAGCGCTCTGACTCCTGTGGCTCGCGCGTGTAGGCCTGCACGGTGTGCACCGCATTCAAGGTTTCGCTCGCTGTGGCCGACGCATCCGCGATGCGGTCCTGACTCTCGCGTGAGAGCTTGGACACGCGGCGGCCGAACACGACGATGGGCAACACCACGGCCGGGATCACCAGCACGGTGAAGCCGGCAAGGCGCGGACTGGTCAGGATCATCGCGATCGCGCCACCGATCAGGGTGACCACGCTGCGAAGTGCGACCGACAGCGTCGACCCGACCACGGTCTGCACCAGTTCCGTGTCGGCGGCGAGGCGCGATACGAGTTCGCCCGTGCGGGTTGTTTCGAAGAATGCCTGATCGAGGGTGAGCAGGTGATCGTACAGGCGCCGCCGCAGATCAGCGGCGACACGTTCGCCGAGCAGGCTGACGAAGAAGAAGCGCGCCGCGGTCGCGACCGCGAGCACACCAGCAACCGCGAACAAGCCGAGGAAAGCCGCGTTGATCGCGGACGCATTCGCCTGCGTGAAGCCGTGATCAATCATCACGCGCACGGCTTGCGGCAGGGTCAGGGTGGCGGTTGAGGAGAGCGCGAGGAATCCAAGCCAGCCCGCGATGAGGCCGCGATACGGCTTCAGATACGGTAGCAAGCGGGTCAGGGATCGGATCTTGCGCGGAGAATCGGCAACGGGTTTGTCGGTCATCGGCGCATTTTAGTATCGGAATGCTTTAGACGTGCGGGCGCCGGCCGCAGGTTCAAGTCGGAATCTCCAGCGAGCCACGCCCGCGGGTCAGGTCGCGCACGAAGGCCGTGAGCGCTTCGACGCGTGCTGCCGGGACATCGATGTCGAGTTCGAGACCCTCGCTGGACGCATTTTCGGTGTGCCTGACCGCATCGAATTCACGCAGCCGTGCATAGAGCATCGGCGCGGCGGCGAATTCGCAGCGCACGCGGGCACGAACGCGTTCGACCAGGGGTTCCCTGTCGGACAGTCGCAGGCACTCGGCCGCACATCCACCGTAGGCTCGAGCCAGGCCGCCGGCCCCCAGCTTGATACCGCCATACCAGCGCGTGACCACGACCACCGCGCGATCCACTGCCTGTCCTTCGATCGCGAGCAGGATCGGCCGACCGGCGCTGCCGCCGGGTTCGCCATCGTCACTGAAGCGGTACTGCGCGCCAATACGATAGGCCCAGCAGTTGTGTGTCGCATCCGGCACGCCGACCCGCGTGACGAACGCAAGCGCCTCCTCGGCCGTATCGACCTTTTCGGCCTGGGCGAGGAACCGGCTCTTCCTGATGTCCTGCTGCAGGCGTGGCGTGCCGAGCAGGGTGAATTTTTCGCTCATCCGTGCTCAGTGTAGTGCCACTCTCGCCCTGATGGCGTGGACGTGACACGCCTGCATTTCCGCGGCGGCAGGGCGGAGCCGCTTCCTCATTCGCTTGAACGAGCGTGCGCATGCACCGGATCATTCGAATCCGTTGGAAAAGATCGCATCAGGACGAAAATGCAGGACACCGGCCGGCGAAGATAGCCAGTTGCCGCCCGGGCTCTGATCGACTTGCATGACGCCGTTCGTCAGCACAGCTGAGTAGTGGACGTTCGGAGCTAGGCCAAGCAGCGTGTACGAGAGCACGCCGGCGCCGGAGACGTTGAACGTCGTCGACACGATCGGCGCTGGAACCTGGCCGGTCCGGTCGTTGAAGAGGACGATGCTGCGCGCGCCACCGGCCTGCAGGATGTCGACGCCGATCATGTTGCCGTCCAGCGAAACCAGCCGCGTGTCGATCGGCGCGCTGCTGGAGCTTGCTCCCGGTTGCAGCACCGCAAGAAAAGGAACGAACTGCGGGTTCGCAGGGTCGCGTACTTCGATGCGAAAGGTGCCGGCGTTGGCTGCGCCGAACGGAACGCAGCCCGGATCCGAGCCGTCGCAAGGGTCGGGGTTGGTCAACTCGTCGACGCTGGCCAGGTTCGCATTGATCGGCAACACCATGTCGAGAAAGAGTCGTGACGATCCTTGATCGACTCGCGCGGTTTTTCCTGAGATTGCCGGCGCGGCGGGTACGTGCCAGCGGATGTGTTTCTTGTAGGCACCCAGTGGATTGACGGATGCCTTTGCCTTCACCTGGTCGTAAACCACGAACACGTTCGACGCGCGCAGATACAGGAAATTTCGATAGAAGTATTCGAGTTCTCGATTCGGTTCATCGCTGGGATCACCGGCGCGGTTGTAGGCTGTCGACAAGTCGCTGCGCACGTAGCTGAGATCTTGGTTCAATTCGTCCGCAACGACATGGTCGACGCCGACCGCATATTGGCCGCCACTGGCGATTTCGTTCGTGCTCTGGAAGTCACCGAAATCATCGAAGTAGAGGGTGTTGCTGAGCGAAGACTCCTGGTATTCGAGCGACGGACCCAGCAGGCCTGAGCCGCCGTGGATCGGATTGCCGTTTTCGTCGGTCGCGGATTTCCAGTCGCCGGCACTTACGAGCAGATAGTCGCTGCCTCGCGCAATGACCACGTGACCGGCCGAGTAGTGCTGGTGGTCGTCCCACCACTGCGAACCCATTTGCACCGAAGCCCAGGTCGCGTTCGCGCTCCAGTCGCTGCGCATGATGAAATAGGGAATGGCCCCGTTCGTGCCGCCGGGACTGCTGGCCCCTTGCGGATAGTTCGGCGCAAATGCCGTGTAGTAGGGTGGCAACGACAGCTCTGCGGACGGGCGCGACGAATCGTTGTAGAAGAAACTCGTCCATTCTTCTTCCGGAAATACCTGTACGTCGGGAATCGTCGGTGCGGCAATTCCGGCAACCGACAAGTGCTGCGCTCCTGGCCCATCGGCGGTGCCGGCAAGCAGGAAAGCCAGTCGCGTCGGAAGCGAGCGCAAGATGACCGCACCCTGGTATCCACCCCAATCGCCGGTCGGGTCGATCATGAAGTGATTCGGGAACAGCGCGTGTTTTTCTCCGTGCAGCATTTGCGAAAACCAGTTTGCGTGCGGAGCCAGCACGTCTTCGCCCGTCGCGCTCTTGACCGTCAGCATGTAGTCGATCATGCGGCTGAACTCTTCCGAACCGTACGACCATCCCTGAAAATCAAAGCCGCCCTTGAACGGATTGCCAGTGACAGCCGGTCCGTTGAAATCAAGTGACGCGGCGGGACGCAGGCCGCCATCGAAGACCTGCGTACGCCACGAATCGGGCATCGCCGAGGGCGCGAGACTGCCCGGCGTGCCGTCGAAGCGCGCCCGCGCCCAGTCGATCATTTCCTGTGCGCGCGGGTTGTCGCCAGCCGATGCGTAGCCCATGAGCGCGACGCCGTACAGGTGCCCGCCGAAATAGTTGCCGTCGGCGGCAAAGCTGTAGATCTGCGCCTGATATCCGTTGACGCGCACGTCGTCGAAATACTGGTTCATCAGCGTCACCATCTGCGACTTGAGTGCGACGCCGAGCTGGTCGTAGCAGTAGTCGTAGATGAAGGCCAGTGTGGCTGCGACATTGCGCGAGGCGTAGTAGCTGTCGAGCTGGATCGGTGGATAGCCAATCGGCGGATTGTTTTCCGGGTCGCTCTGCGCGCGGATCATTTCCTGGGCGAGCGCAACGAGTTTGGTCGAGTACGTGGTGTCGCCGGTCATCTGGAAGGCGAATGCGAGCGGCATGGTCGCCGAGAGCCAGCCCTCGCCCTGATACGTGTAATAGATCGACCCCAGTGGTGAGTCGGAGTTTGTCGCGAACGTGTAGGGATTGATCGTGTAGGTGGCGAGCTCATCGGCGCGAGCCTTGAGCATTTGCCACGACGGATCGTTGGCGTTCTTTTTCGCGAGCAGTCGCGCCTTGCCGGCCGTGTCGAAGAGCAGCCTTGGATGCGTCGTGATCACCGCGGCTGCTGACACATGGGTGACTGCTGCAATGAGCAGGAGGCTTGCGCACAACAGGAGGCGGCGGACGTGGCTGGTCATGTCATCCCTTGGTTCGCATCGGCAACGCGGGGTCATCGTTGGCGGCACGGGCGATCTGATCGCCTTCGAATATTGAGTGTACGGAACCTGCGTTTCACCGTGCAATCCGCGTGCGGTTCCCTGAAAGGCGCTCCCCGGACGTTACCGGGGAACGCATTCGATGCCGTGTCCTAGCGCAGCATCACCAGCATTTCAATCTCGCCAAGATCCTTGTCCATTTTTTGCATCGCCTTGCCGATCACCGTACCTGGGAGTGGTGTCCTGGGTGCGCGCATCGCGCGACCGGGCCTGGACGAGGACACCAGCAGATCGCCCGCGCGGATGGGGCCGTTCTCCGACGATGCCTTGACCGGTACGCGACCGCTCAATGCGAGGCGCGGCATGCCTTTCGCAGCCGAGTCTTCCGCCGTCGTCGCGTTCAGCGAAACACCAGGCTTGGTCGATATCACGCCGCCGACCGACGTGCTGTTCGGCTGTGACGAAAGGCGAAACGCTTGTCCGCTGTCTTCGTCGATCTCGACGACATCGCCGGGTTCGAGTTTTTCGCTGGCAGGAACATACTCGGCCACATCCGCACCGCCGGCGTTGTAGTCGCCGTTGGCGAACACCGAGCCGTTGCCGTTGACGCGGAACACGTCGGTCGAGGGCGTGCCCGAGCTTGCGATGATCAGGTTGCCGATGGTGTCGTTGCGGATGTTCATGACGCTCTGGCAGGAGCCGGCTGAATTGCAGGAAATGCTGTCGGTGGCGAGCAGGCCTCCTTCGGCCCAGACACCGGTGCTGCCGACGCCGTGAACGCCGACACTGCCGAGTCCGCGCACGCCGTCGCCATTCGTGCTCGTGCCGCGCACGCCTGCACTGTCGGTACTGGCACCGTTTACGCCAGGGCCGCCCGGTGAAGTACCGCTGACGGCGGAAAATCCGGAGTTCGTCGGGACAATGCCTGCGATCGCGCTGCCGCCGTCGGCATTCGTGATCTGGAACGATGTCGCGCTACCTGTGCTCACGAGTCGCTGGAACGGCATCGGCAAACCCATCGCATACGGGGCCGCAGTGAGTGCTTGACGCGGACTCAGCGTCGTGTAGGCGCCGCCGCCCGCGGGGCGGACATGCACCTCGACCCACTTGACCTGGCCGTTGTAGGTCTGCGCACCGAAGTCGATCGAGGTATTGATCAGGCCGCCACTGACGGCCACACCGGTTTTGGTCACGACCTGCACCGCGCTGCCGGCGGAAGCCACAGTGAACAGCGCGAACTCGAAATCGTAGTTTCCGCTGGCCGGCACGCCTGCATCGGCAAAGGTGCCCTGATAAGTGAACGCGGAACCGAGCGTTTGTGCAGAGCCGACGCTGACCATGCCGACGCTTGCGAGCGCAGCGGCCGTTGCCAGAACAATCGTGGAAATACGCATCACAGTAACTCCTTGGTGCTTGCGACCGGTGTGGTCAGGGGGACTCGAAACCGTTGGCGAAAATGCTGTCGCCGAGCAGGGCGCCGACCGGCGCCCAGAAGCCGTCGACGATGACGAAGCCGGCGCCGGACAACGTCGATGTCGCTGGCTGCCCGAGGGTGCTGGAAATCTGGTAACTCCCGCCGGCGATCGGGCTGCCGCCGCCCGCAATGACGACGGACTTGATGTCGTACGGTGCGCCGCTCGATTGCGCGCTGCCTTGCGCGACGTACGCAGCGCCAAAAACCAGCGCGGCGATCACCACCTTCCTGCTCACTCGATTCATTGCCGATCTCCTCTCGTTGCGCGTCGATGCGAAGCACTGCACTGGCTAGCCGATGGCTCGTCGATTCGATTCAGCGCCGGCGTCATCCGAACTAACCGCAAACGGGGCGAATTCCGGCCACGCCCGACCGATTTGCCAAACGGGACTGCCAAGCGCCATGCGTCCCGATCGCTGGTCACACGTTCCAGCGAGCGCGGTATGATTCGGCCATGAGCGAAGAGGACAGCGAATTTCACGCCGACCCGGCGGGATCCTGGGATGTGGCACTCCCTGCGGAGGTGAGCGCGCTGGCCGATCAACTCCTGCCGTTGTTCTACGACGATCTCAAGCGCCTGGCCCATCGCGAGCGCAGCCGCGTCGGCGCCGGAGCGACCTTGCAGACGACCGCCCTGGTGAACGAGGCGTACCTCAAGTTGCGTGGCACGCAGGGTTGGAACACCGACTCGCATTTCCTTCGTGCAGCGGCACTGGCGATGCGCCATGCGCTGGTCAGCCACGCCGTCGCGCGACTCGCGACCAAGCGCGGCGGCGGGTTGGTTTCACTACCGATAACCGACGCCCTGGACGTGCCGATCGAAGACGATGACGCCACGACGCTCGCACTCAACGAAGCGCTGGGTCGACTTGCGCAGGATTCGCTGCGGCTAGCGCAGGTGGTCGAGTGCCGTTACTTCGGCGGCTACGATGATGCCGAGACTGCTCGCGCACTGAATGTTTCAGAGCGCACCGTGCGGCGGGATTGGACCTTGGCGCGCGCGTGGTTGCATCGCGAGTTGGCGAGTGGGGCTTAGTGTTGCGCTCGGGCCAGTTGCACACGCCTGCGTTGTGAATTGAGAGGGTGTTCGCTGCGCTGACCGATGATGGCCAGCTTGCTGATATCAGTTGGCCCCGCGAGCGGTGAGTTGGGCTTGCAGCTCGCGCAGCGGCTGGCGGTATTGCTCACCCAATTCCTTGTGCAAAGCTTGAATCGCGGTAGCCGCTGTCGCGAGTGCCTGCGCCTGCTTCCGCTCGCCCATGGCAAGATGGCATCGGGCCAAGGCGATCTGTGCTTCCGCAATCTTCGGGCTTGACGGATCAAGCAACTTCTCGCGAGTCTTGAGCGAAGTTTGCAGCAGCGGTAACGCAGCCTGCGGACGATTGTTCTGCAGCGCAGCTTCGCCTTCGATCAGGTCGACGCGCATCGCGTGGAAGTCGAGGTACCCATCGAGTCCGCTCGTTGCGAACTTGTCGCGCACTCGCCGTGAAAGTATGGTCGCAGCGTCGCCGCGATGGGCTGACAGATCAATCTCAGCCTCCAGGAGCCACCTCTCGATAGCCGTAGCCGACATTCCAAACGTTTCGTCTGGATCGACGAAGAGCTCGTCGAGGAGCGACTGCGCGGTCTCGCCATGACCTTCTGCCAGGGCCAGCCGGATGCGCGTGTTCGTATTGAGATTGGTGGCCTGTGTGCGCGCGGCGACGCCGCCGTTGCTCCTGATCGCGTTGGCTTCGTCAAGATAGGCTTGCGCCTGGGTCCAACGCCCCAGGTCGACCATCGCCGAAGCCGCCGCGTCGAGCCAGTATGAAAGGGGGATCGTCCCCGGGCGATTGGCGCGGCGATTGGCGATGGCGGTCTGCATATTGGCCAGGCCTTCCTCAAGGTTGCCGCTGCGCGCCAGCTCGTTGCCGTATTCCTGCACCGTGGGTGGCGTATGGAACGGATCGTCGGGACCGCGAATCCTCAATGCGCGCTCTTTTGCCGAGCGCAATAGCGCCAATCCTTCCTGGGTGCGACCGCTGTCAAAGAGAATGCGGCCGAGCCGCATCTCCGTCTGCAACGTATCGACGTGGTCTTCGCCATTGACGGCTTTGGCAGTCTGCAGCGCCAGTCGCGCGCTGTCTTCAGCACCTGCAAGATCCAGCATTCGTTGCTGGGCCTGGCCGAGATAGGCATAGAAGCGGGGCAAGGACGGGTTCGGAAAGCCTTCAACGCTGCGCGACACATCGATCGCGTGGCGCAGTGACGCCGCGGATTCGCGCACCAGGCCGCTGTTCAGTTCGATCAGGCCGCAGAGATACTGTGTTTCAGCTAGATCGACCGATGGCGGTTTGGTTTCGTAAAGCCGCACCGCCTTGCGTGCATATTCGAGCGCGCGCGGTTGGTCGACGCTCTGGAAGTGCTCGGCCTGTTTGGACAGCAGTGCTGCACGGGTCACCGAGTCGAAATCGCGGTTGGTGTCCAGGATGGCTGCTGCCTCTTCCAGAACCTTTTCTCGCTCGTTGACCGAACTCGACGCATGCATGGACCCCGTCAAATTTATCAAGGCGACAGCGACCTCCGTCGAATCCGCGCCATACATTTTTCTCGCGAGAGCAACTGTCCCGCTACGCAGTCGTACCGCCTCGTCGTCCAGCGAAAGGTCGTCGTAGAGGTCTCCGAGCAGTTTCAACACGCTCAGCTTTGCGGCAGGCGCATCCGTCATCGAGGTGTCGATTTTCTTCGCGCCGAGATCCAGTAGCTCACGCGCCGTGGTTTGGCGTGCCTTGATCGGGTCGTCCTGGCTGCTCGTGTTGGCGCGGAACAGATCGCCGAGAAAGGTCTGCACGGCAGCAGACGTGCGCGCCTGGGTCTCGGCACGGCGCGCTTGCCAGAGTGTCCCGGCGAGTCCCGCCGCCAGCGCAACGACCAGCGTCACCACAGCGGCGACGGCCCATCGATAGCGACGCACCAGCCGACCGGCCACGTACAGGCGTGCGCCTTCACGCGCAAATACCGGCTCACCGCGCAGGTGGCGTTCGATGTCGCGTTTGAGGGCATTGACGGTTTCGTAGCGATGCGCCGCTTCCTTGCGCAGGCATTTGGCAATAATCGCATCCAGATCGCCGATCAACAGGCGCGCCGGCACGGGGGCGCCGGCACTCGTCTTTGCGACATGACTTGATACCGGTGCGCTGCGATCCAGCAACAGCTTGAGCGCATGCGCGGACGGCAGCCCACGCATCTGCAACGGTCGCTCGCCAGTGAGAAGTTCAAACAAGAGTACGCCGAGTGCATAGACATCGGTCGCAGTCGTGATCGGCTCGCCGCACAGTTGCTCGGGTGCAGCGTAGTCGGGTGTGAAGGGTGCGACCGTGACGTCGGCATCCTGCGGCAGGGCAGTGGCATCGAGCAGCTTGGCGATGCCGAAATCGAGCAGCTTCACGTTGCCTTCGGCGTCGACCAGGATGTTGGCAGGCTTCAGGTCACGATGGATCACCAGGCTGCGATGTGCGAACGCGACCGCATCGCAGACCTGTTCAAACAACGCGAGGCGTTCGCGCAGCGACGCATGACACGCACGGCAATAGTCGGTCAGTGATTGGCCCTGGACATATTCCATCACCGTGTATGGACGGCCATCCGGCGCGACGCCACCATCGAGGAGGCGCGCAATGCCAGGATGTTCGAAGCGCGCGAGGATACGCCGCTCGGCATGGAAGCGTTCCAGTTCGCCGGCGGCTTCATAGCGCAGCAGCTTGAGCGCTGCGCGCTGCTCGAATGCCGCATCGGCGCGGCTCGCGGCGTAGACCTCGCCCATGCCGCCGCGGCCGATCATTTTTTCGATGCGCCACGCGCCGAGGCAGCTGCCAGCAGACAGCGAGGGATTCAGGGGCGGAGTTTCCACGGCATGGGGCGCGACATCGAGAACACCCGGAGCATCGTGTGCGCGCAGCAACTGATCGATCTCATGGCGAAGGTCGGTATCGTCGCTGCAGACGCGGTCCAGAAACGCGGGGCGCGCACTCTCCGGCATGTCCAGCACGTCGGCGAAGATCTTTTCAAGCCGATTCCATCGGTCGCGTTGCAAGGCCGTCTCCAGAGGTGGCCACTGATTGTGCGCCTGCCGCCGCGGCTGCGGATATGCGTCATCTGCTCGCGCGCGGGCGGGCCAGCTGCACCGGCAGCCTGTCCGACAAGCCTCCTAGTCCTCGAGTGCGCGCAATTCCGATGGCACCGGCAGGTCCGGGTGCACTCGCCGGAACATGCGCAGGCTGTCGGCGGCCTGCTGCTGCCGACCTTGCTGCAGCAGCTGCTTGATGTGCGCGAGCCAGTTGTGCGGCGAAAGCTGCATGTCGCGACGCAATTCAACCGACTCGGACGGCGCAGACAGCGCGGGGGAGCGGGCGCGATTGGATGCGGCTTGATCAAGCCTGTCGCCACCACTTGCCTGTCTCGTGTTGAGCTCCTCATCGTTCGGTGCAAAAGTACCCGTTGCGGCGGCGCCTGGGGCAGCGCTTTCAGTGCGTTCGACTTGGGCGGGGAAGGGCACGGCTTGCGGAGCTGGCGGCGCTGCTGCAGGCGCCGGCGGTGACAATTCTTTCGCGGCGTCCGCGGCGATGGCCGGCTTCGGCTTGCGCGCGAGATTCGGTTTTGCCGGCGCCGGCACCGGCGGTGGCGCGGCAGCGGCTTCCATTTCTGCGGCGGGAGCTGCAGTCGCGGCGGCCTTCTGTGCGGCCGTGGCGCGCTCGCGCTTGCGCAGCGAAGATTCGGTGATCGGTTCGACCGGCACGACGATCGGCGAGCTGCGGAATCCATCATTCGGCTGTTGCAGCGCTTTCTGGCCGACCTGCCACGCAACCCCGGCGGCGAGCACGATCCCCGCGGCGGAGCCGAAGCCAACGATCCAGCGATGCCGGCGCGGCGTGTATCCGTGCACAGCGCGCGCAGCTTCGCCAAGCACACTGCGATCGAGCCGGCGCGGGGGCTCTGACCGTGGCAAGCGTCGGTACAGGGCGCCGAGGTCGCCGCCGTCGTGGTCGAGCAGGCGCTCGAGATCGCGTTCCGGATCGCGCGGCAGGCTCATGTATCAAACCTCGCACGGATGCGCGCGAGCGCGTAGCGCAGGCGCGATTTCACGGTTTCGCGGCCGGCACCGGTGATTTCGCCAATTTCGTCGAGACCCAGGCCACCCTCGATGCGCAGCAGGAATGCGACGCGCTGTTCTTCAGGCAGTTCCTCCAGGGCCAGTTGCAGGCGGCGCCGTTGCTCGAATTCGCTGAGCGCGCGTTCGGGCTGTTCGGATTCCGGAGCGTCTAGATTGCGCAATACGGTCTCGGTTTCCTCGGCCGATGCTTGCGGGCGTTGCCGGCGGAAGCGATCGATCACGAGGTTGTGCGCGATCTGCAGCAGCCAGGTGGTGAATTTTGCGTCGGGCCGGTAGCGCTCACGTGCCGCAATCAGCCGGCTCCAGGTTTCCTGGAACAGCTCGTCGGTATCAGCACGATGGCGCAGGCTGCGCAGCAGGAAGCGGTACAGCAAGCCGCGATGGCGCCGGTAGAGCATCTCGAAGGCAAGCAGGTCGCCTCCGGCGTAAGCAAGCATCAGTTCCTCGTCGGTTTTGTCGGCCCCCATGCAGCGAGGTTAAGGCAAACGTGCTGCCAACGTCACTGTCTGGAGTAGGAACCGTCCAACGCGCCAGGCGGGTCGGCGGGGTTTCCGACAGCTATGCTGAATCAGATCGCGACGGGCGCCACGGCTATACGGACGCGCGTCACGCCGGCTTCGCTGCCTTGCTCGATGGTGTGTTTGCCCTCGAGATGGCGCACCAGATCCAGCATCGCGTGGTTGTCCGCGAGGACGTCCCCCCAGAGCTCAAGCAGGCCGCGCCTGCGACATTCCGCAACCAGGCAGCGCAGAAGGATCCCACCGATGCCCTGGCCGATGAAGCAAGGGTCGACTACAACGGCGAACTCGGCGCTCTGCGTGACTGCATCGACGTGCATGCGTGCCTCGGCGCGGATCTCGACACCCGCAGGCGCTACGTCGTCGGTGTCGGTGACGACGAAGGCTGCGCTCGTTTCAGAGTCGACGTTGCACAGTCGCTGTGCGACTTCTTCGCTAAGCTCGTTCATGCGGAAGAAGAAGCGCGAGCGGATCTGCTCCGGTGTGAGGCGATCGAACGCGCGTCGGAGCGCTGCAGCGTCGTTCGGGTGGATCGGCCGCAGCAGCAGCTTGCGGCCATCGTGGGCAATGACCTCGACGCCAGGGACAGGCTCCGCCGCGCCGCCTTGTTTATGCGCGCTCGGTCGCCGCGGCGGTCGTGTGGCGGAGCGATAGACGGGCGCAGACGATTTCACGACGCTGGAGCTGGAAAGTGGTTTTTTCACTCGGACAGCATGCACGTTCAGCGTGGAGCACGTCCTCTAATCAGCGCCGTGTGGTTGGTGTGCCGTTCAGCAGACATGCGCGTACCCGCCGCGGCAAACGGCGCCCATGGTAGGGTTGCGGCCGAGCAGCAAGCCTGCGCCAGCGAACCCGGATGCGGCCGCCTGCCTGCGCCAACGGAACAGATTTGATGACTGCAACGACAAAACAAGTGGGAATGACGGTTGAGCAGCTCGATGCGTTGTGCGCGAGCTGGCCGGGCGTCAGCCGGTCAATCAAGTGGGAAGTTGACCTGGTGCACAGCGTCGCCAACAAGATGTTTGCGGTGATGTGCACGCTCGGCGCAGAACGCGGCCGATTGTCGTTCCGCGTCGACACCGAGCGGTTCCTTGAGTTGACTGAACAACCCGGCATGGGGCCAGCGCCGTACATGGCGCGCGCGTTCTGGATCAGCGTGACCGAGCCCGAGCGATTTGCCCATGCGGAACTCGCCGCCCATGTGCGCCGCTCTTACGAGCTGGTGCGCGAGAATTTGCCGAAGAGGACGCAGGTGGCGCTGAGCGACTAGCGCTCTGCGCATCGAGGAACGATGGATGGATGGCTCGATGAACCCGGATGACTTTCGCCGCCTCGCCCTTGCGCTGCCCGAAGCAGTCGAGAGCGCACATCTGGGCACTCCCGATTTCCGTGTCCGCGGCAAGATATTTGCGACGCTGGGTGCGGGCGCGCAGCCGCGCTGTGTGGTGAAGTTCACCAGCGAGCAGCAGGAAATGTTCATGCGCGTGGATCCCGCCGCGTTCGAGCCGGTCAAGGGTGGCTGGGGCCGCAAGGGCTGGACGCATATCCTGCTCGGGAGCGCCCAGGCACCTATCGTCAGCGATGCGCTGGCGCTCGCATGGCGCAACGCGGCGCCGAAGAAACTTGCGGCAATGCTCCCGCCCCAACCTCATTGACCTCCTCTTTCAGCGACGGAAATAGTTCATGTCAGGCAAGGCCGACTCTGTAAAAACCATTTTTTTCGCGCTTGCCGCGAACTTCGCCATCTTCGTGACCAAGGCGTTCGCGGCAGTCGTGACCGGCTCCGGCGCGATGACGGCCGAAGCGGTGCATTCGCTCGCGGATTGCGGCAACCAGCTGTTGCTCCTGCTCGGACTCAGGAATGCCAAGGCGCCGCCGACCCCGGATCATCCATTGGGGCAGGGGAAAGCAATCTACTTCTGGTCGTTCCTGGTGGCGCTGCTGCTGTTTTCGGTCGGTGGCGCGTTCTCGATCTATGAAGGCGTCCACAAGTTGAGCGCGCCCGAGCCGCTGAAGTGGCCGTGGCTCGCGATCGGCGTGCTCACATTCGGCATCATCGCCGAGAGCATATCGATGTGGGGTTGCCTCAACGAGGTCAACAAGGTGCGCGGCAAGCGCAGCCTGTGGGAATGGTTCCGCGAGAGCCGTCAGAGCGAATTGATCGTGATTTTCGGCGAGGACCTCGCTGCGTTGCTGGGTCTTGCGTTCGCTTTACTGGCGGTGCTGCTGACCCTGCTCACCGGCAATCCCCTGTTCGATGCGATCGGCACGCTGGCGATCGGCGTCTTGCTGATCGTGGTTGCTGTGTTCATTGCGATCGAGGTGAAGGCCCTGCTGATCGGGCAAAGCGTCGATCCTGAGCTGAAGGCTGAAATTCTTCAGTTCCTCAATGCACGCACCGAGATCGCGCGCGTGTTCAACCTGATCACCCTGCAACTCGGCGCAGACGTGATGGTCGCGATCAAGGCGGAGATGAGCCGTGACCTCTCGACCAAGGGCGTCGTCGATTCGATCAATGCGGTCGAGAAGGACTTGAAGGCGAAGTTTCCCGAGATTCGCTGGTCGTTCTTTGAACCGGATGTCGCTGACTGAAGCATCATTGCGTTCGCGCACTGATCGCATGCGCTCCGACACCATGACCCATCCTGTGCCGATGACGACGAGCGCGCGACGCAATGCGCTTGCATGGGTGGGATACGCCTGCGCGTGGCTTGCGCTGGGCCTCTGGCTCGGCGTGAACGCGCTCATCGGCTCCCGAAATGCCGGCCGCGCCATCGCTGCGTGGGAACCGCTCACCTGGGAACTCAGCAGCGTTGCGATGATGGCGATCCTCGCCATTGCCATCTATCGCTTCGAAAGACGTTTTCCGCTGTCGGGCGCGGACTGGTTTCGGCGCCTGCCGGCGCATGTGCCCGCCGCAATCGTGTTCTCGCTGCTGCATACCAGCGGCATGGTCGCCATTCGCCATCTTGTCTATGCAGTGCAGGGCGTGCGCTACGATTTCAACGATCCATGGCTCGGCTTCGTCTACGAGCTGCAGAAGGATCTGATCAGCTACGCCCTGATTATCGGTTTCTGCATCGCCTGGCGTGCGATACGTGCGCGGCGTGAGCGTGAGTTGGCCGTCGTGCGGCTGGAACGCGATCTCAGTGAAGCGCGCCTGGCGCAACTCACGGCGCAGATCGAGCCGCACTTCATGTTCAACACCTTGAATGCGATCTCCAACCGCATGCACGAGGATATCGATGCGGCCGACCGCATGATTGCCGCGTTCGCGGACTTGCTGCGCGCCGCACTCAGCGAATCGGGCAGTGCGCAGGTCAGCGTGGTCGACGACGTGGTCTGGCTGGAGCGTTACTTCGAACTGATGCGCGAGCGTTTTCGCGGCAAGCTCGAAACCCGCATCGTAGTCGAGCCAGCGGCGCAGCATGCGCGGCTTCCACGTTTGCTGCTGCAGCCCCTGGTCGAGAACGCGTTCGAGCACGGCCTCAAGTCGGGCAGAGGTCTGGTTGAAGTCGTGATCCGCGCCGACGCCGGACAACTGCACTGCACGGTTGAGGACAATGGCGTTGGCGCGAGCACGGGTTTCGAGCCCGGCGTCGGCCTCGCCAACGTGCGCAGTCGGCTCGATCTGATGTATCCGGCACGCCACCAGTTCAAAATCGCCGCACGACCTGGCGGCGGAACCCGCATCGAGATCGTCATCCCGCTCACCCATGAGTGATATCCGCGTCGCCATCGTCGAGGATGAGCCACCCGCATCGGCGAAACTACGCCGACTGCTCGCGCAGCACTCGGGCTATCGCGTTGTTGCCGAAGCGGAGGACGTGTCGGCTGGACTCGCGGCCTTGCGTGAAGCGACACCCGACCTGCTGTTCCTCGATATCCAACTGGGCGCGGAAAACGGATTCGACCTGCTCACGCGCGCTCGCCCACCCTATCCGCTGATCGTGTTCACGACCGCATTTCATGAGCATGCGCTGCGTGCGTTCGAGTTTGCCGCGCTCGATTACCTGCTCAAACCATTCGATCGGGAGCGTTTCGCGCGCTGTCTTGCACGCGTCGACGAACGCCTGAGCGAGCGCCTCCAGGCGGACGATGAAGGCGAGGGCGGCGCAGCCGACGAGGAACGCTTGCGCCACCTTGGCGCCAATCTCGGCCGTACACCGCGCTTGACTCGCATCGTCGCGCATGAGCGCGGCCGTTCGGTGATCGTGCCGGTCGCGGACGTGCAGCGCTTCAGCGCAGCCGGCAACTACGTCGAAGTCCACACGCCTGCGCGCTGCCATCTTGTGCGCTCGACGCTCGCGCGCCTGGCGCAACGCCTTGACCCCGTCGAGTTTCTTCGCGTGCATCGCTCGCATCTCGTGCGCGCGGACTTTATCGCCGAGATTGCGCCGTGGGCGCACGGCGATCTCAAGCTCGTGTTGAAGGACCGCAGCGAACTGCTGCTGAGTCGGCGCTACCGCAACCTGCTGCCACTGGATTGGCGCGAGGCCTGAAGATCGCTACGGGAGTGGCGGCGGCAACGCGGCGTCGAGATCGATCTGATAGATATCGCCGAGCCCGTTGCGCACGCCGCGGATCGCGCTCGTGAACTCGCGATAAGTCCATGGCGTCGCGCGCTTGTCCGTGGGCACGCCACGTTCGCTGGTGTAGATCAGGTACTTGCCGTCGGGCGTGACGCGTGCGCTGTAGTCGCGTGCAGCGCTATTCACGCCGGGACCGAGGTTCTGCAGCGGTTGCCATACGCCGTCGCGTCGATAGCTGACGTAGAGATCGCAATCTCCAAGAGAGTCCTCGTGACCGTAGGCGCTCACGATCATGTAGCGCTCGTCGGGGTCGACGTAGACCTCGAAGTTCGCCCAGTCCGGATGATTGATCACATCGCCTATGTTGCTCGGTTCCTGATAGCGCCCGCCGACAAGACGTGACATCCACACGTCGAGGTAGCCCTTGCTGCCGGGATGGTCGGAGGTGAAGTAGAGCGAGCCATTGCGCGTGGTCACCGCGAAATGCGAACTCCAGCTGCCATTGATCGGCGCACCGGCGTTCTTCGGTGCGCTCCATCCGCCCGTTGTGCGGTCGAGGTACCAGATGTCGTAATTCGCATGCTGCTTGCTGTCGACGCGTGGCCGGTCGGAGACGAAATACAGGCGCTGGCCATCCGCCGCGAGCGTGGGGTCGTAGTCGTGCCAGATACCCGAGAAGCTCGCGATCTCCGGCGCCTGCCAATAGCCATCGCGAAATTGCGCGACGAAGATCGTGTCGATATGGAAGCGCGGCACCGATTTGCTGAACCATAGCGCACGTCCGTCGATCGAGAACTGGCCGCCGAATTCGTCATCGCCGGTCGATATGACGTTTTCGCCGAACAGATGTGGTGTGCGCATCGGCGTGGGCGACGCATAGCCTGTATCCGATACGGCGTCCTTTGCGTGTACGCGATGGACGACGGCCGCCAAGGTGACGACCGATGCGAGAACGAGCAACCTTGTGCAGTTCATGGCAAACCCTTGGCGTTGGCTTTTGCGTCGCGCAGCCGTTCGAGCGTCGCGAGGGGCACGCGGTAAATGTTGTTCCAGCCATTGAGCACGCTGTGCAAACCGGCTTCGTACTCGCGTGCACCCAGGCGTCGCGGCATTGGCAGCGAGACGAAACTGCGGTCGCTGGAGAAGTACAGCCAGTGGCCATCGGACGCAAAACCCGGTGCTCCTTCGTTCGCGGTGGAACTGATGGGTGCATCGAGATGGCGCGGCTTGCTCCAGCCTTTGCCGTCGCTGAAGCTGATGTAGAGATCCGGTCGCGAATACGGCGCGCCCTTGCTGGCGAGGGTATCGCTGCGATCGGCCGCGACAAACACGAGGGTTCGTTGGTCGGGCGCAATCGCCGGCTGGCTTTCGTAGCCTGGCGTATTGATGCCCGCGATGTTCTCGGGTTCGGTGTAGTCGCCGTCGACCAGCCGTGAGCGGTAGAGATCCGCGCTGCCCTTGCCGCCGGGACGGCCGGACGAAAAGTACAGCGTGCCGTCCGCCGCGAGCGATGGATACGCCTCAGCGGCGGGCGTATTCACTCGCGCGCCGAGATTGCGCGGCTCGCTCCAGCCCTCGGCGTCGCGATCGACCGCCCACAAGTCAACATTCGGCGGCCCGCCCTCGGCGGCTTTCTCAGCGGGACGATCAGACGAAAATATCAGGCGTTTGCCGTCCGTTGCGATGGCGATGCCGAAGTCGGAGTAGCGACCTGAGAACGATGCGACCTGCGGCTCGCTCCAATGCCCATCGACGAGCTGCGTCACGCAGATCACGTTGCGCGAAGGCGTATTCGTCGTGGGCGAGCGCTTGGTGAAATAGGCCGTGCGTCCATCCGGCATCATTGCGATGCCGTATTCGTCATCGACGGTGGAGATCGCGCCCGGTGCGAAGAGTTCGGGCGTTGCGGCAGGGGCGGCGATGCCATTGATCGGTGGCAATGCGAGCACGCACAACACAAGATGAAACAGTCGGCCGTGATTCACGTCGATCCCCCTGCGATCTGCGGACGCGAGGAGAGTAGGCCTCGGAGGACGACAGGTCGTGTGCCTGCGGTCATGTGTCTTTTGGCTGCGGGCGGACCGGTCGCGCGAAAGCATCGCTTCGCCGCAGCAGTCCCGTTCGCGTCATCGGCGGTCCTGTTCGTCACATACTCCTTGCCGTGGCGGAAGTCCGGGCCTCTAATCGCTGCATCATGAGAGGGCGATCGATGCGCACGTTGTTGATATTGATGCTGACACTGGTGGCGGGACAGATACAGGCAGCGCCGTTTGAATGGAGCGCATACGGCGGTGACGGTCGCGGCCAGCGCCATGCCCCGTTGAACCAGATCACGCCGCAGAATGTCGACCAGCTCGCCTTGGCCTGGAGTTTTCGCACCGGTGAACTGGGCGAGGGCTTTGTGCGCGCGCACGACGCACTGACCTTCGAGGCGACCCCGTTGCTCATCGGCGACACGCTCTACGTCAATACCGCCACCGGCAAGGTCTTCGCACTCGACGCGGCGAAAGGCACGCAACGCTGGCAGTTCGATGCGCAGGTTCCGCGCGATCGGTATTACTCCGAGATGGCGAGCCGCGGCGTCAGCTATTGGCGCGACGGGCACGCACCGGCTGGTGCGGCCTGCACACAACGTATCCTGTTCGCAACGATCGACGTGCGCCTGCTCGCACTCGACGCCATCACCGGCAAGCGCTGCGCGGACTTCGGCGCGAATGGCGAGATTGCCCTGTCCAAGGGCGTGCGGCTGTCGGCACGCCGGGTCGGCGACTACGAATTCACCTCGCCACCGGCAATTGCTGGCGATGTCGCGATTCTCGGATCATCCATTGGCGACAACGGTGGCACCGACCTCGAACTCGGCGTCGTGCGCGCATTCGATGTCCGCAGCGGCAAGGAGCTTTGGCACTGGGACCCGATCCCGCGCACCGCGAAGATTCCAGCCGATGCATCGAATCCGGATTTCAGCGATGTCGAAAGCCAGCAGGCGCGCTGGACCGGCGCCGCGAATGCGTGGGCGCCGCTGGCGGTGGATGTCGAACGTGGCCTCGTGTTCATTCCAACCGGTTCGGCCAGTCCGGATTTCTTTGGCGGCGAGCGACCCGGTAACCAGCCGTGGGCGAACTCGCTCGTCGCCTTGCATGTCGCAACCGGCGAACTCGTCTGGGGCCGCCAGCTCGTGCATCACGACTTGTGGGATTACGATGTCGCCTCACAGCCCATGCTGGTCGACCTCGAGCACGAGGGAAAGACTGTCGCCGCGGTGGTGCAACTGACCAAGACCGGACAGGTGTTCGTGTTCAATCGCGAAAGCGGCGAACCTCTGTTTCCGATCGAAGAGCGCGCTGTGCCGCAGGACGTCGTTGCCGGCGAGGTGCCGTCGCCGACACAGCCCTTCTCGTCACTGCCGCCGCTGGTATCGCATGCGCCGGTGAAGCCCGAGGATGCGTGGGGACTGACCTTCTGGGATCGCAATGCGTGTCGGGAAAAGATCACCGCGCTGCATAGCGAGGGCATCTTCACGCCGCCGAGTCTCGCCGGAACCATCGAGCGACCCGGCTACGCGGGCGGATCGAACTGGGGCGGCGGCGCGTGGGATCCGCAGCGCAAATTGCTGATTGCGAACGTGATGGATCTACCAGTGGTCGTCGCGTTGGTCCCGCGCGATCGGCTCGCCGCGCAGGATGACTCCGGCGACTACAAGGAGTGGGAATTCGCGGCGCAGCGCGGCACGCCCTACGGCATGCGCCGCACCGTGTTGAAGTCGCCGCTGGGTGCGCCGTGCATCGCGCCTCCGTGGGGCAAGCTGGTCGCGCTCGATCTTGCGCACGGAAAGATTGCGTGGGAAAGGCCGCTTGGTACGTCACGCGACCGGGCGCCGTGGCCATTCTGGGGCACCGAAGGCGTGCCCAACATGGGCGGTCCGATGACGACCGCCGGCGGCCTCACCTTCATCGGCGCGACGACCGACAACTTCCTGCGCGCGTTCGATAACGCGAGCGGCGCGGAACTCTGGAAGATGCGCCTACCTGCGGGAGCGCAGGCGACACCCATGAGTTACGAAGCCGGCGGGCGCCAATATATCGTCGTTGCGGCCGGCGGCCACGCGAAACTCGGAACGACGCGGGGCGACTATGTTCTCGCTTACGCCTTGCCGTGATTCCCGCGGATCGCACGGCGGCGCCGGTCGCGCGAGGTACCGCCGCGCCGTTCTTCGCTGGGCATCGCAGCTGAAGCCGCTCCCACAGGTGAGTGAGAGATTGGTTCTGCTTGTGCAGGAAGTGCAGAAGCATCGCGGCTGAAGCCGCTCCCATAGAAGACGGCAGGCCTTGTGGGAGCGGCTTCAGCCGCGATGCTCTGGTTCCAGTTCAATGAATGCCCACACCAACCCCGAAGCCGAACGTGAACTTGCCGTGTTCGTACGGAAACTGCACAGGCCACAGATGGATCTCGTCGTTGAGCAGGAGCGGATACGAGACCTCACGCTCGTCGATCGCGTGCACTTCGCTGCCGCCAATATGCCCGCGCACGCTGAGCCAGCGTCCGGCCGGATAGTCCATCGATTCCACATATCCCGGCAGCACGACGATGAAGCGCCCGATGGAGGGCGCATGGATGTCGGGTCGTTGTGCGCGATCGAGCGGATGCCCGACGACCTCGATCTGCGTGGTGTCCGCAAAATTGTGCACAGCGATGACGCGACCACCCCAGACCATGGTCGTGCCGTGATAGCGTTCAGGCGCGGCGGCGACATCGAGCGGGGACAAGGTCGTTGCCGGCATGTCTTTGAACACCGGTGTTGCGCACCCGGCAAGCAGCGCGAGCGCAATCGCAAACAAGGCGCCAATGGGGCGAATCGACGAGGGCAGGGCAGGCATGGGTGACTTCCACGAGCGTGAGATCGACGGCATCCTATTCTCCACCGATCGCGCGCGGCTTGATATCGACGCGATCCACGCCTTCCTGCGCGACGAATCCTATTGGGTGCCGGGCATCCGTCGCGAGCACGTGGAACGTGCGATCGACCATTCGATCTGCTTTGGCGCCTACGCCGATGGACGTCAACTTGCCTTCGCGCGCGTGGTAACCGATTGCGCGGGCTTCGCCTATCTGGGCGACGTGTTCGTCGCGCCGCATGCACGCGGTGTCGGTCTCGGCAAGCGCCTGATGGACTTCGTCATGGCGCACCCGGACCTGCAATACATCCGGCGTTTCATGCTGGCGACGAGTGATGCGCACGGCCTGTACGAACAGTATGGCTTCACGGCGCTCGCCGATCCCGTGCGTATCATGGAACGCGTCGACAAGGATGCGCTGTCGCGTTGATTGCGATGGAGCCCGGTTGTTGCAAGGTTTGTGGTGGCGAGACGCACCACCATCCCCACCCAAACCCTCCCCTTGAAGGGGAGGGCTTAAGCAGCGCGTGCATGCGGCCGTGGCTTTGATGCTGTGGCTCTGAAGCCCTCCCCTTCAAGGGGAGGGTTGGGTGGGGATGGTGTCAAGCGACACAATTTCCCGCTTGAAGGGCAGCGGGGCCTTACAGCGTCGGCGTATCGTCATGCAGCATCGCGTGGCGCACGATCTTGATCGGCGCGAACCCCTGCTGCATGAATCGATCGTGGAAGGCCTGGAGATTGAATGTCGCGCCTTCCTTCTTTTCCATGTCCGCGCGCAGCTTGAGGATTTCGAGCTTGCCCAGCGTGTAGTAAAGGTAGGTCGGATCCGACGTGCCGCGCTTGGTTTCGACCACGCCGACCTCATGCGACTGATAGCCTTCCTTGACGAAAAAATCGACCGCCTGATCGAACGTGATCTGGTTCGTGTGCAGCTTGATGCCGACATAGAAGCGCGCGTTGCGCAGCAAGGCATCCTGCAACTGGCCAAGCTTGAGCAATTTCTGCTGGCGTGCATCGTTGGGGAACACCGATTGCGCGAGCCCCGCATCGAGCATCATCTGCTCGCAGTAGTGCGCCCAGCCTTCGACATTGGTATTCGCACCCAGCAGTTTGCGCACGCGATCGTGGATGTCGTGCATCCAGAGGAACTGCACGTAGTGGCCCGGGTAGGCTTCATGCACCGCGACATTGCTGATCACGGGGAAGTTGAACTGCGCCATGAATTCGTCGGTGCGCTTCTTGTCCCAGCTCGCATCAGGCAGGGTGACGTTGAAATAGGCCTCGTTAGCGGCCGCTTCGTAGGCACCGGGCGTATCCATCGATGCGAACGTCGTTGCGCGCATGAACGGCGGCGTTTCCTCGAGCGTCGGTCGCACCTTGGACGGGATCGTGATGATCTGATTGTCGTCGATGAATTTGGTCAGCCCGTCGAACGTCGCGCGGAAGCTTTCGAGCAACTTGGCCGGATCGGGGTGATCAGCGGCGAGATCGGCGAGCACCTGGGCCGCGGTCTTGCCGGGATCGAGCTCCTTCGCGACCTGGGTGAATTCGGCCTGGTTGCGATGCATGTCAGCCAGGTCAATTTCGATGAGCTTCTCAAGCGGCGTGTCGACCATTTCGTCGAACGCAAGCTTCTTGCGGAACGTGTCCGCGCCAATGCGGTAGTCGCCCTTCGACTTCGGCAGCAGATCCGACTTCAGCCATGCGTGGTAATCCTGCAAGGCCTTGATGACTGCGGCGTTGGATTCGGTAAACTGCTTTTGCAGGTCGGCATCGGTCACCTCCTTGAACGCGGCCGTCACGTCGTCCTTGAAGAACGCGACCAGCCCCGGCAACTGCTCGATCGCAATCTCGGTGTAGATCTTCGGCGGGTTCTTCAGGTTCTTGCGCGCGGCCAGGAACACCGCTGGCATCCGTTTCTCGCGTTCGATCAGCACACGCAGGCGTTCCGCCGGTGGCGCGAACTTGCGCTCCATGATGACGAAGGCGCTGTTGGTGATGCCGCTCGAATACGTATCCGGATTCTTTTCCCACGGACGGATCGTCTGCTGGGTCAATAGCGTTCCATGGATCGTATTGAGTACGAGCTGGCGATCGCCGCGTTCCATTTCACCGAGACCCGCCGGGTCGAACGCGGCGAAGCGTTTGTCGAACCCCTGCAGGGCCGTGACGGATGCATCGACAGCGGCGCGACTGTAGTCCTCGAGCTTGCCGTCATAGGCATGCAAGCCCGTCGCGGTCGCCGAGGTCGGGTTGGTCGGGAAATAGTAGGTGTCAAAGAATTCGTCAGCGAGTTTGGCAAAAGCGGTGTCGGCTGCCGTCTGCGCAGCCAGAGCGGGCGCTGGATCAGCGAGGGCGAGGCGAGTGCATCCCGCCGACAGCAACGCGGCGAAGATGAGGCGATAAATCGACGAATGGTTCGGCATGGTCAGGAGTTCCGTCGGAGTGGGAGCGAACACATGCGCCGATCAGATTGCGCTGCGCCGGATGTGCCGCACAGTGCCTATAGTCCCATACTGTCGGCCGTGGACCTTCAAGGACCGTGCGTTGTGGAATCCGCTTGCGCACGCCAGCCGCGCGCTTGCTGCGTGCGCCAATGATCGGCACTCAATGCCGTTTCGAGCTGTGACGCGGCGGTCGCGAGCAAGGCGCGACCTTCCGTGCGATGCCCTTGCTGCAGCATCGCTTCGCCGAGTAGCGCGTCGCACGCTGGGATTTGCCAGGCGGCCGGATCAAGATCGGCTGCGTAGCGCTTGCGCGCCTGGCTTGCCAGTGTCTGTGCGCCCGCTGCATCCCCGCGCAGCAGGGCGAGTTCGGCCGCACTACGCGAGATTTTCGCGGCCGGGCCGGACCCGTCCTTCGCATTCGCCCGATCATGTGCAAGCGCCTGGTCGATCTGCACGCCGGCTCGATCGAGGTCCGATGCATCGGTACGGACGCGCATCCACAGCGCGGCGCGGCCGAGCATGACGTTGGTGTGCGCCGCACTCTGCGGCGACAGCACCTGCGCATACAACGTCTCGGTCGCGTCGTATTCGCGCTCGGCCTCGCTGCGGCGCCCAAGCTCCGCATAGGCACCGGCTCGACGCAGATGCAATTGCGCAATGCGCAGACCGGGCGGGTCGGCGTGCGCAATCAGGATCGCCTCCGCCTTGTCGAGTTGCGCCAAGGTCTCATCCGCGCGCCCGAGTTCGACCAGCACGCTCGCATGCGAAATCATCTGCTGCGCAAGTCCGACTGATTCGCCACTCACGTCGCGCCGCAATGCGATCGCACGTTGGTATTCCGCGTCGGCTTCGTGCAGCAGTCCGGCGTCGGCGAGTGCGCTGGCGAGATTGCCGGCAGCGGTCGAATGATCGGCGCTGCGGCCGCGGCCGGCGTCGATGAGCAGAGTGATCGCACGACGGAACTCGACGATCGCCGCGCGCGACTGTCCAGCCGAAGCGAGGACGTTCGCGTAATTGTTGTGCAGCGCGGATTGTCGGCTCGCGTAACGGCCGCCGAGGTGGTCGATCACCTCGACCGCCTCACCGCTCAACGCAAGCGACTGCGGCAAATCGGCCGGATTGCGCGAACGCATGCCCGCATACGACAGGCAGGTCGCGAGCGTCACGCGCTGGCTGCCTTCGAGTTGGCGCGCATGGGTAACGCCGATATCGAGCCAGTGTCGTGCGTCGTCCGGCTTGTCGAGCGCAATCTGGGTCGCCCCCAGCTGGCACATGGCGTCGATCGCCAATTCGTCGGGCGCATCACCCGCGTCTTGCGCGACCATGCGGAACGTCTTCTCGGCATCAGCGTAGTCGCGGCGTTCAAGCTGGAGTTCGCCGACCACGCTGCGTGCCATCGCGCGCACATCGGTGCGCATCGAGGGCTCCTGATCGAGCAATTGCGATGCCCGTTCGATCATTTCGCGCGGGTGCAGTGGCGCATCCGCCTTGCTCTCGCTGAGCAGGCGCACGAGGAAATCGCGTGCTGCGTCATTGCGCTCGGCCAGGTATAACGCGCTGTCGCGTTCGCGCACGGCGGCCCGCATCTGCCATAGGGTGCCTGCTGCGCCGAGCAGCAACGCGATGCCAAGCGCGCTGACCGTCGCAACCGCAAGCCGGTTGCGACGCAGGAAGCGCCGTGCGCGATAGACGAAAGTGTCCTGTCGCGCCTCGACCGGCCGGTGCATCGCAGCACGACCGAGATCGGCCAGCAGTGCTTCGACGGTCACGTAGCGATCCGGCGGCGCCTTCGCGAGCGCCTTCAACACGATCGCATCGAGATCCTTCGAGCGCGCCCGCACAGGCACGCCGCCCGCACCTTCGGACATGGCGCTTGGCGCAGGCGGCATTTCATCGCACACGCGACGCACCAGTTCGGCGAGTGCGGGACGGTCGTCGCCGAGTGGCGTGCGCCCGGTCAGCAGTTGATACAGCAGCGCGCCAAGCGCGTAGATGTCGGTGCGGGTCGTGATCGCGCCACCGGTGATCTGCTCCGGCGCTGCGCAATCCGGCGTCAGTGCATGCTCGGTGGTTTCACCCGCGTCGTGTGCGATGAGCTTGGCGATGCCGAAGTCGAGCAGGGTCGCATTGCCTTGTCCATCGACGAGCACGTTGGCGCTTTTCAGGTCGCGATGCACGACCAGGTTCGCGTGCGCATAGGCAACTGCTTCGGCGATTGCGCGGAACACGGCCAGTCTCGCATCAAGTGAGGGTCGCTGATCGCGACACCATCGATCGAGCGCGACGCCATCGACGAATTCAGTGACGAGATAGGGATGCCCGAGCGTGCCAATGCCGCCATCGAGCAAACGCGCAATGCGTGGATGATCGAGCCGTGCCAGCAACTGGCGTTCCTGCACCAGGCGTTCACGCAGGCCGGGGCGATCGCTGCGGATGAACTTGATGGCGACGTTCTTCTCGAATGCACCGTCCGCGCGTGCGGCGAGCCAGACCTCGCCCATGCCGCCACGGCCGATTGGGCGCAACAGGCGCCAGGCGCCGACCTGCAGGCCGGATGCGGGTGCTCCGGGTTCCGCAGCGGCTTCGAGAAAACCTTCCGAGCGATCGATCGATGCAAGCCACTGCGCGACCCGGCTCGCAGTATCAGGGTCGTCGCGCGCGAGCTCGCTGAGCGCAGCGGCGCGTTGCGCAGGGTGCAGATCGAGCAGGCTGTCGAGCCGTTGTTCGAGGCTGTGCCAGGATGGCGAGTCGCTGCCGCGATTCGTCGTCATGGCGATTCGAGCGCCTGATGCAGCCAGCCGCGTGCCTTGAGCCAGTCGCGACGCACCGTGCTTTCCTCGACGCCGAGCAGTTCGCCGATTTCACGGTCCGAGAGACCCGCATAAAACCGCAGGTACACGACCTGGGCCAGACGAGGTCGCACAGCGTCGAGCTGGTCGAGCGCTTCGTTGATATCGAACAGGCGAGCGGCCTCATCGGCATCCGCGATGCGCTCCGCGGCGCCCAGAGTCTCGTGGTGATCGCCGCCGCCACGCTTCTGGCTGAAGCGCGCTCTCGCGTAGTCGACGAGAACCTGACGCATCGCGCGTGCAGCAACGTTGTAGAAGTGACGCCGATCCACGAAGGGCGGCAACGACGACTTGTCGAGCTTGAGGTAGACCTCGTTGATCAATGCAGTCGTCGACAGCGTATCGCCGGCCTGCACGGAAAGGCGTTCGCGATGAGCGACGCGACGCAGGTCACCCTGCACCTGGGCGAACAGCAGGGGCAAGCCGTCGGCGCGGCCGACCGCCAGTTCGCGCAGCAGGGAGGTGACGTCAGCAACGGCGTCGGCTTCGGTCGACAACATGTGCGGTATCCCCAGCGCGCGATGTGACGGACTCCGCCGATGCGTGACCGCCTGCGCCTAGGCTAGCGCAAGCGCCTTTCGGCGTCTGCACGGATCGGGCTCCCTTTGCCGTATTGGACAGGAGGCGGCGCCGGTGCGCCGGGAGGAAGCGTTCATGCATTCGTTCATTCTCAACCGATTTTGCGCATTGGCAGCGGTGGTCTTCGTCATCGCTGGCGCCGCCCGGCCCGCGTCCGCCACCACACACACCTGGCCGATTCTCGAATGCAGCGGCACGTTGCAGGCGTGCATCGACGCGTCCAACCCCGGCGATACCGTGCTCATCGGCAGTGACGAATTTTTCCTGCCCGATGGCTATACCCGGATCGACGAGGACATCAGCATCAACAAATCGCTGACTCTGGAGGCCGCCTACGGCATCGATGCCGTGTTCGCGCCGGAACGTTCGATCGTCGTGAATTCCCCCGGCAGCGGTGCGACTTCAGTCACGTTGCGGCGGCTTGTTCTGCAGCACGGCCATGTGGTCTTCGACCACTTCTCCGACAGCGCGAGCAGCTATTTTGCCGACGGCTTGCGCGTGATCGAGACCGATGCAGTCAGTAACTGCGCAATCCAGTTCTTCGATTTTGGCAGCGGCAGCCCGCAATTCACGGTCGGAAACAGCACCGTCGAGCTCAATCACTCGGGTCCGGGCGCATGCGCGTTGTTCGCTCAAGGCAATGGCGGTCCGTGGCAGGGCGCATTTTCCGGCAACCATATCCGTGCCGAGAACGGTTCTGCTTCGGGCAGCGCGCTGATTCACGTACTGGGCACATCGAGCGGAACCTTCCGCATCGCATCCAACCAGATCGTCGGTCGGGGTTTCGCCGGGGGCATCGATGTTTGGCAACTGCCCGGCAGTGGGGCGAATACCTGGTACATCGATGACAACTACATCGATGGCGAAGTGGTGACGCCCACGAGCGGCTTCGCCGGCATCTTCGTCACGCCGCAAAACAGCGAACTGCATGTCGTCAACAACACGATCAGCCATGGCACCCAAGGCCTGTTCATTCATGGTCCTTCGAGCCTCCCTGACAGTAGCTCGGGGCAGATCGCGAACAATCTCGTCGCGTTCCATTCGGGCGCGGGGCTTGCGATCGCCACGATTGCCGGCCTCGGCAACCGCAACAATCTCGTCTACGCGAATGCGTCGAACGGCTTCGTTCCGGGTCCGGGCACGCTAACGGCCGACCCCTTGTTCCTCGGGCCGCGCAACCCGCGCCTGTATTCGACTTCGCCGGCACAGGATACGGGCAGCGACGCCGATGTTCCCGCATTCACGCTCGATGCCGATGGCGAGCGGCGCATCAACGGAACGGTCGACATCGGCGCGTTCGAGTACAGCGGTGACTATTCCATCGTGCATGTGGCGAGCGCAGGAGACGCCTGTTGCAACGACTCGCCGATCCTCGAAACGTTTCCAGAGCCGCTGGGTTCCCTCGAGAAGATGCTCGTCACGTCCCAGCACGGCAGCGGAGACGCAACGCAGCTCGTGCAGAACATCGGCGTGTACCTTGTTGACACCACGCCGCAGTGGGCCGTGTTCCATGAGAACACGAGCATCGCGATGCAGCCGGGACAGCCATTCAATGTGTTTGCGCCGTACCACGGCTACAGCGCGTTCGTGCACACGACAACGGTCGCGAGCGTGTTCGGGCGTTACTCGAAACTGCCGACGCTCGACGGCGGGGCGGGTGCGATCGCATTCGTCACGCACAACTGGAATCCAGCCGGAAGCAGCGGGGTCTACCACGACCAGCGCGTCGGACTCGAGCGCTTCGGCAGCGACTGGTACATCCGCAACGAGGATTCTTCGGTGGATATGCCAGTTGGTGTGTCGTTCAACGTCGTCGTCGCGCCGTTGCTGGCCAGTGCGAACGCGTGGCAGCAGCTGATGCCGTTCACCAGCGGGCGCCTGCAGTTGAGTCACCCGCGTCTGGATGACAATCCCTGTGCAGCGCCGCAGGTGACGCGCGTCGACGATCCGCTGAATCCGACCGTGATCAACGATGACGTTCCGTTCGGCGTACAGTACGTCGGCGGTGCGGGGGCGGGCGCACCAGGGCATTGGACCATCGTCGCGGAAGGCGCCGGAACGCCGACATTTCCGCTTGCTGCGGGTTTCAACATCATGGTACCGGGCGCGCAGGCGGATGCCTGTCGCGATGGCGATCGCATCTTTGCCGATGGGTTCGACGCATGAATACGTTCTTCGTCCTTTGCCGGTTTGCACCGCTACTGCTCGTCGTCCATGCCGTCGTCGGCAGTGCGTCCACCCAGCAATGGCCTGGCCCGGCGCCATGCAATGCCACCTTGCAGGCGTGCATCAACGCGGCGGCCGTCGGCGATACGGTCGAGGTGTCCTACTACCCGCCGATCGACGAATCGCTGACGATCAGCAAGAGCCTCACCTTGCGCGGTCTGAGCAGTGCCGGCACCGCAGCCGTTTCTTACACGCCGTCGTTGGCGGCAGACCGCGGCGTGCTCGTGCAATCGCCGACCACCGGCTTGATGGACGTCACGATCGAGAACCTCGTCTTCGTGCGTGGCCGCGTTACCGTCGAGCATCGCAGCAGCGGCCCGACCCAGGCGCGCATACATCAACTGGTGTTCAGCGATGTCGACCCGATCGATGGCGCTGCGATCCGCGTGCTCAACAACGGAACGGGTCCGCTGTATTCGTATATCGAAGATAACCATGTCCATGTTCTGCCCGGTTCGTTTGGTCGATCCGCGGTCCACATGCTGGGAAGCAGCAGCGTCACGCTCGACGTCGCCATCAGCGGCAACCGCATCAGTTTCGAATATCCCGGCGCCGATCCGTCGGCGGTCGGCATTCGTCTGGAGACCGGCTCGACGTCGATCACCTCCATCCGCGCGATCGGCAACCGTATTGGCGGCAATGGATATTTCGCGGGTCTATTGGTCAATCCGACGGGCGCTGGCGGCTTCTCGTCGCTGATCGGCAGCAACCTGGTCGCCGGCTCACGCGGCGGTAGCGGAGCCGGCATCCGTGTTTACCGCGATGCGCCGAATGCCGACGTGCACGTGGTCAACAACACCGTCGTGCATGCCGACCGTGGCATCGACTTCGTCGATTTCAGTTCCCCCGCATCGCTGACAGGCGACATTCGCAACAACCTCATTGACGACACCACGAATGAAGGACTGTACGTCGCCCCCGCACTGGGTGGTGGCATCAGCAACGACTACAACCTGCTGCACGCGACCGCTGCAACCAGCACCCCGCTCGGGGTGCACAGCCTCGCGGTCGACCCGCAATTCACCGCCGTCGACGACTACCGCCCGCGGCCTGGCGCGCCCGGCATCAATAACGGCGATACCGCGGCGATACCCGCAGAACTGGCTTTCGACGCACAGGGCAATCATCGCATCGGCCACAGTGCAGTCGACATCGGCGCATTCGAGGCAGGCACCGGCACGATGGTGCACGTCGTGCGACAGCTAGGCAGCCCGGCCAATACGACGCGCCTCAATTCGCCGTATCTTGACGGCATCGCCGGCGCGCACATCTTCGCGATGCCTGTGGGCGGGTATAGCGAATTTGCGTTGACGTCGCCGCTCGGCGTCGAGCGCGATGCCGGATCGAACTGGTATTTGTTCAGCGAGAACACGGGTCTCAGCATCGTGCCGGGGATGCGCTTCAACGTGACGGTGCCAGGATCGGACAGCTCGGTCTTCGTGCACGTGGCCAGCGCGGGCACGATTCCGCTGGGGCTCGAGCACACGAGCGTGATCGACAATGCGGCGATCAACAATCAGCCCGATGCGCTGGTCTTCGTCACCCAGAACTGGGATCCGCCGGAAGGCACCACGGTCTACAACAACCATGTCGTCGGCGTGTACTACACCGCGGGCCGCTGGCGCGTCTTCAATGAAGATTTCGCGTCGATGCCGGTGGGTGCCGCGTTCAATGTGATGGCCGCGCCGATCGGGTCGCCGAATGCGTTTCGGCATGTCGTCATCGCAGGCGTCAACACCAACCCCGATGCATTCAGCGGCTTGAGTCACCCACTGCTCGACAACAATCCCTGCGCGGTGCTGCAGGTCACCTCGACCTATGAGCCGAACTTCGCCTACGACGCCAGCGTGTTGTCGACCGGCTACGACTATTTCTCCCGGCGCTGGTTCCTGCGTCACCTCGACGGCGCGCCGATGGTCGCCGGTGCGGCCTACAACGTCTGGATCGACGAAGCGCTCAGCCGCACTTGCGAGGGCGATCGCATCTTTGCCGGCGGACTCGACGGATGACGCTTACGGTGTCGGCGCATTCGCGCCGTGGTCGCGCTTGAGCAGCATCGACAGCACCGGCGGCGTGACGATCGAGGTCAACAGGGACATCGCGACGATGACGGCATAGGTCTGGTTCGAGAACACGCCGGCTGCAAGGCCAAGGCTTGCGATGACCACGCCGACTTCGCCACGCGGCACCATGCCGACGCCGACGATCGTCGCGCCGAGGCGACCCAGTGAAAGCGCGCCGAGCAAACCGCCAACGAATTTCGAAATGATGGCGATGACCGTGACCACGAAGAGCATCCACAGCGCGTCGCCGCTCGCGAATACGGAAAGATCGATCTTGGCGCCGGTGATCACGAAGAAGAACGGCGTCAGCAGCGCAAGCAGCGGTTGCATCTGGTGTTCGAGTTCCTCGCGCTGGTGCATCTCCGACGCAATCATGCCGGCGAGGAATGCGCCAATAATCGCGGCAAGCCCAAACTGCGTCGACAGATAGGCGAGGCCGAGACAGATCGCGAGCGCGATCGTGAGCGGGGAGTGCGGGTTGATCGGCCGGTCGAGCCAGTGCGCGCGCCGGCGCATCACGCGCGTGCCGACCCAGCCGATGATCGCTATGAAACCGATCGCCTGCGCGAGTACGAACAGCAGGCTGCCGATCTGGATGCCGCCGCCGTCCTGCAGCGAAGTGACCACGCCGAGCAGCAGCATGGCGAGGATGTCGTCGATGACGGCTGCGCCGAGGATCACGCGGCTCTCGATTCGAGACAGCACGCCCAGTTCCTGCAGCACGCGCGCGGTGATGCCGGCCGAGGTCGCGACAAACGCGGCGGCGACGAACAGCGACTTGGTCCACTCGAATCCATTGCCGTGCGCCCACAGCGCGCCGCATGCAAACGGAATGACCACGCCGAGCACGCCGACGAGGAATGCGCTTTTGCCCACTTCCTTGAGATCGGCAAGCCTCGTCTCCAGGCCGACTGAGAACAACAGCAACACCACGCCGATCTCGGCGAGGACATCCAGCGGCGTGCCCGCGACGATCTGCTCCGCATGGATCCAGCCCAGCGCCGATGGCCCGATCACGCAACCCGCCACGATTTCGCCGACCACGCCGGGAAGTTTCAAGCGCTGCGAAATTTCAGCGCCGACCTGCGCGGCGACGAAGATCACGAACAGGGTCAGCAGGATTTCAGCGGCGTGGTGCATGAGGCTCCGTTCGCACAGGTGGTCCCGCAAGGGGAGGTTTGCATTGACCCGCCGATCATGGGGATCTTCGGTGGATGAAACGCATGGCGCAAGTGAGTGACACGAGCATCGCGGCTGAAGCCGCTCCAACAGAAGCCGCTCCCACCGAAGCCGCTCCAACAAAAGCCGCTCCCAACAAAGTTGCCTCCACAAAAACTGATCCTACCAAGCACATGATCTCGCGGGGGCAGCATCTTCAGGGAGCAGCCTTTGTGGGAGCGGCTTTAGCCGCGATGCTTCTGCTTTCCAGAATCACGGTTCGACCATCCTTGCTCCTATTCCGCCAACGACTCCTGTGGGCGCGGCTTCAGCCACGACGCTTCCGACTCCTGTGGGAGCGGCTTCAGCCGCGATGCTTGTGCTTTCCAGAATCACGGTTCGAAAATCCTGGCTCCCATTCCACCAACGATTCCTGTGGGAGCGGCTTCAGCCGCGATACTTCCGACTCCTGTGGGAGCGGCTTCAGCCGCGATGCTTCCGACTCCTGTGGGAGCGGCTTCAGCCGCGACGCTTCTCCTTTCCAGAATCACGGTTCGACCATCCTGGCTCCCATTCCGCCACCGATTCTTGTGGGAGCGGCTTCGCTTTCCTGTGGGAGCGGCTTCAGCCGCGATGCTTCTGCTATCCAGCATTACGGCTCGACCATCCCGGCTCCCATTCCGCCACCGATTCCTGTGGGAGCGGCTTCAGCCGCGATGCTTCTGCTATCCAGAATCTCGCATCGACCATCCTGGCTCCCATTCCACCAACGATTCCTGTGGGAGCGGCTTCAGCCGCGATGCTTCCGGCTGCCTCACCCCGCCTCTCCATGCACATCCCGCATTGCCTTTTTCCCATTCGCCCCCGATGCTACACGAGCGCATGGCGACACTCACGCCGCCGGCGTCGCGGGGGAGGCCGACGATGTCCGAAGACGAGCGGGGTGCGCGCGAGGCCATGTCCAAGGTGGACACGGCCTGGTTGCGCATGGAGCGGCCGACCAACCGCATGATGATCACCGGCGTGCTGATGTTCGCCGGGCCGCTCGATCCGCTTGCGATCAAGACCCTGCTCGCCGAGCGTTTCCTCGCGTTCCGCCGCTTCCGCCAGAAAGCCGTGATGGGCACGAACGGCGCGTACTGGGAAACCGATCAGGACTTCGACATCGACTGGCACGTGCGCACCGCGCGCCTGCCGGGTGCCGCAGACAAGGCGCAGCTCGAAGCCTTCGTCAGCGAACTCGCCTCATCGCCGCTCGATATGTCCAGGCCGCTGTGGCAGTACAACGTCATCGAAGACTACACATCGCCCGAAGGCCAGCGCGGCGGCGTGCTCGTCGCGCGCATCCATCATTGCTACGCCGATGGCCTCGCACTCGTGCAGGTGTTGCTCTCGCTCACCGACACCGCACAGCAACCCGAAGCGCGCGCGGAGCTTGCGAAGACCTGGCTCAAGCGCGACCGCGGCAACGTGCTCGACCGCCTGCTCGAACCGACCCAGGACGGTTTCAAGAAACTCATCGCGGTCGGCGAAAAGACCGTGGCCAAGGTCGCGCAGATGATTGCCGAGCCGGCCGTCGCTGCAAACTTCGCTCACGAAGGGAGCGAGATCACGCGCGAACTTGCGATCGCGCTGACGTTGCCGGATGACCCGATCACCGCACTCAAGGGACCGCTCAGCGTAACCAAGCGAGTCGCCTGGGCCGAACCGCTGCCGCTGGAAGAAGTGAAGACACTCGGCAAGGCCCTCGGCTGCACCGTCAACGACGTGCTGCTCGCCTGCGCCGCTGGCGCAATCCGCGGTTACCTGCGCGACCTCGGCGACGACGTCGATGGCCTCACCATCCGCGCGACCGTGCCGGTGAACCTGCGCCCACTCGAACACGCAAAGAAACTCGGCAACCACTTCGGCCTCGTCTTCCTCGACCTGCCGATCGGCGAGCCGAACCCGCTACGCCGCCTCGAACGCGTCGCCGCCTGCATGCGTGACCTCAAGGGCCGCCGACAAGCCGTCGTCGCCTTCGGCCTGCTCGCCGCACTCGGCATGGCACCCGCCGCCCTGCAAGGCCCCGCACTCGAACTCTTCAGCCGCAAGGCCAGCGCCGTCGCAACCAATGTCCCCGGCCCGCAACAGCCGTTGTTCATGGCCGGCGTCGAAGTACGCGAACTCATGTTCTGGGTCCCGCAAACCGGCTCGATCGGTCTGGGTCTATCCATCCTCAGCTACAACGGCCGCGTCCACTTCGGCGTGATCGGCGACAGCAAGCGCGTGAAAGATCCCGATGCAATCGTGCAACGCTTCGACGCGGAGTTCGAAAAGCTGATGCTGATTGCGTTGATGGAGGATTGGGAGGAGGAGATTTTGGCGGGAGATGCGGAGGCTACGTTGGGGAGGTATGGGTGAATTTCGAATTTGGCTGCTTTGAGACATTTGAACGATGCCTGTATGCTCGGGTTTCGAACACGCAGTTGTACTAATTAACTTGTGCATTTTGAGGAGCGTAAAGTCTTGTAGCCAGTTAGCTGGTGCACGGTAGCAAGAGGATGGGCAATGGGAATCTTCGATTTCTACTCTAAGAGACAGAGGCGAGCGCGCGGGGAAGTTCCAGACGTATACATATACGAGGTCTTTCCGCAGACATTGCGGGTTCAAGTCGTCCACATCATTCAAGATGCGTTCGGCATAGATCACTATGGTCATGACCAAGCTGAAAAAGCGTATGAATATGTCAAGCGAGCTCTGTGCAGAGAATATGGGGTTTTTGAGTTGGTGAAAAATCCGAAATCGGATGCTGAATCGGTTTTCAATTTTTTTCTGCAAGAAGTCTCGACAGAACGCGCTCTCGATGTTGTTGAAATTTGCTTTAAATTCATCAGTAACGTGATTTCACAAAATCGAACGTATTTGCATTTTACAAACAGAAAAATAGAATCTGCTAACGCGATCGCTGAACTAAATGAGCGTTTCAAAGAGCATGGTTTTGGTTACCAATTTGAATCAGATGAAATTATACGAATCGATTCAGAATTTTTACATACCGAGGCGATCAAACCGACTTTGACCGTTCTACGGGGGAACGCATTTAGAGGTGCAAACGAGGAATTTCTTCTTGCGCATGAACATTATCGACGTGGAAGGAATAAGGAATCCCTTGTTGATTCGTTGAAAGCCCTCGAAAGTACAATGAAGGCGATATGTAAGCTTCGTGGGTGGCCAGTTCAGCCGCAAGATACAGCCAAGGCTCTTATAGCGATTTGTTTGAATAGGGGGCTTTTCCCTGCCTATTTCGATTCGCAGTTCGCCTCGCTAAGATCCCTGCTCGAGAGCGGCGTTCCGACTGTCCGTAACAAGAACGGAGGTCATGGGCAAGGTCCGGATCCATTTGTTGTTCCTGAATATTTGGCGCGCTACGCGCTCAACCTCACGGCGACGACGATTCTATTTCTCGTTGAAGCCAACGCAGCGGACAAGCGATAGAGCGGCGAAGGAAGCTTCAATCGGAGCGGAGATCGCGGTCAAGTTCATGGTCGCGCTCGACAGCGCGTCAGTTCCTGCCACTCCCGGACGAATCAAAGGGGACGGAGGTAGTTAAAGGGGGAGAGGGTTGAGTGCGCGTTGAGCCGACCAGCAACCTGCAAGCCAAGCAGCAGGTCGCGAGGCGCATCGCCTGAGGACGGCCGCGTTTAACTACCTCCGTCCCCTTAGATTGGCTGCGACAATGGCCGAGCGGACGGTTGACGGAACTCATCGATCGCCTGCATCGTCCGTCGCCAGCATTGCTTGATCAGCTGGGAGTGCCTGCGTGAAAACGTGGGGAAACCTCAGGGTCAGGTTAATTTTCCACGGAATTGGCGGAATTGGGGTCAGGTTAATTTTTCCAACGCTCGCAAATAAACCCGGCATCATTACCGCGTCGCTCCGCGCGGGCAAGATCGAGAGCTGTCTTTATACAGACTCGTTAGCTGATCAAGGGAGACTCAATGCCGAAAGGCCTAGACTGGAAGTCCCGGTCAAAGGACGCAAAACGCGCTCTCCACTGGCGAATCAGGGTTTGCGTTACCGCGGGAATGTTGATTGCGACTGCAATCTGGCGGGTGCTCTTCCCACATGGCTTCTGGTTCGTCGAGCTGTGGGTAGGGGCCGCTACCGGTGGCCTCGCCGGACTACTGGCGGGGTCCGTCTGGCAACTTTCGAACTCGAAGCGTCGGCCTGATACGTCAGGCCGATTCATTCTAACTGCGTTTCTTGCCTTAGGCTCTTTTTCAGCAGTTTCAGTATTTCTGCTTGGCCCCGATATTCGCGCTCAAGAATCTGAGCGCTCAAAAATTCGCTCTCTCGTGGCAAGCGAGATTGTATCCATCTCAGTGCATGTTCATGGCAAGAGCCAATACGATGTCGACGGTAAGCAATCAATTTCCTCGTTTGTTGGTCTTGCCAGAGAAGCGGAATTGTTTTTTCCGAGTCACGAAGGCTCAAGTATCCAGCTGACACTGACCGTTCACTTGAAAGACGGCTCGGCGTTCGGATACAAATGCCGCGTTCCCGAACGTCACCAGAACGATTTGGCGCTCGGCTTTGTCGGGTACTTCGCGCAGGACGAGATCCTGATTCCAGGTGGCGCGAGTTGGCTCAGTGAAGTTTCAGGGTAGGGTAGCTAACTATTCGAAATCGGGGCCAGGCGTAAAATAATGTCCGCATTGGCGTCTGACGGTGCGTGGGAATTACACCTGGCCCCGATACTCGTCCAAGCCCCGCGATGGTTTCGGTTCCGGATGACGAATGGCATGCGATCGCTCACAAAATGAGTGCGCCACACCGAGCCGCCGCACGCGACCGCGGTTTGATTTCCGCGTGCAGCGCAGGCTCGAGAACATCCTTCTGCGGCCTTCACGATGCGACGACATGCCAGCATCGAGCACGCCAATGCGCACATCGCGCAACACATCATTGGGGGACAGCTCGACAATTCAAATCGTCGACAAGAAGCTGATGCGTCAGCGAACTGGAAGTCGATATCCGATGACGAATTTGCCCCAATCCGACGCAGTCGATTAACGCAACCGTCACGTGCGAAGTCGTAGGCTTTTGTCTCCAATCGACCATCAGGAGAAAAAGCATGGACCCTGTCGTTCACTTCGAGATGCCCTACGAAGACAAGACGCGCATGTCCGATTTCTATGCCAAGGCGTTTGGCTGGCAGATGCAGGCGCTGGGCGAGGACATGGGCAACTACGTGGTCGCGAGCACCACCGACACCGTCGACGGTCGCCCGATGAAGGCTGGCGAAATCAATGGCGGGTTCTACGAGAAAAAGCCCGACTGGCCCGCGCAATATCCTTCCGTCGTCATTGCGGTCAGCGACCTCTCAGGCTCGATGGCGCAGGTCAAGCAGGCCGGCGGCAAGGTCCTCGGCGAGCCGATGGATATTCCGGGCGTGGGAACTTACGTGTCCTTCATGGATACCGAGGGCAATCGCGTGAGCATGCTCAAGCCGATTGCGCGCCAGTGATGGCAGAGCAAGGCGGCGCTATCGTTCTTTGTGGCGACAGCGCGCGTTTGCGCTGTCGATAGCGATGCAACGTCGGCGATGGACGGAGGTGGCGGGACGCCAAGCCTCCGTCCAGCACGTGCTCTGCCGGTTTACTTGCAGAACGACGTCGTGGTGAGATCCATCGTGGGCGCCGTGCTGAAAGCCGTGGTCCCCACGGTGCGCATGCGCGGCCATGACCGCTGGCATCGCTCGGGTGGTGAAAACGACGACTGAATCCCAGCGGCGCGCATTTCATGTGCGTTCAAGTCGCACCACGCACATTGTCACCTTCCCGTTGCATTCGCGCACGGGCCGCCTTGGAGATATCCGATGAATTTTCATCGAAGCCTGTTATGTGCGTTATTTGTCGCGGCTGGCACGGACGTCCACGCCATGGGACGTGAAGAAGCGCAGGTCGAGCTTGCGCAGGCGACAACTGCGGTGCAGGCGGCCGAGCGGGACGATGCGCTTCGCTATGCGCCAGCCGATCTGGATGAGGCACGCGGGATGCTCAGCAGTGCGCAGCGCGCTGCCGATTCGCGCGCATGGACTGACGTCGCCATTTTTTCCGAACGCGCGAAAATCACGGCTGATCTTGCATCGTCGCGGTCACGTCAGCAGCGCGCGGAGGCGGCGACCGCGGAGCTCCAGCGCAGCCTCGACGCGTTGCATGCCCAGCCAGCCAACGGAGGTGCGTCATGAACTCGTTGAAAACGCTTCGTCTTACCGCTGTGTCTGCCGCGGTGATCGGTATCGCTGCGTGCGCGACGACGCCATCAGGCCCGCCCGCGGATATTGTCAGGCTGCAGCATGAGCAGGACCGTTTGCACTCCGATCCGCGCATTGCCGCGAATGGCGGCACGGAACTTGCGAACGCGGATTCCGCCGTCGCAACGCTTTCGCAGAACGCGCGCGTGCTCGATCCGCGCGCCTATCAACAGGGCGTCTATCTGGCGGGCAAGCTGCTGCAGGTGGCCGAGGCCAGTGCCCTCGCGCGCGATGCAGAACGACGTGGCGAGCAGTTGGCCGTCGAACGCGATCGCCTTGCGGTACGCGCGGTGTCGCGCACGCAAGCGCCGATGATTTCGCCGGACGACAGGGGAAATGAAATGGCGCTGCGCGATCGGCCATCCGGCGACGAAGCGCGCGCTCGCCTGCTCGCGATGCAGGGTCAATTGGTCAATAGTGAATCGCGTGTGGACGAACGCGGACTGGTCGTGCGTCTGGCGGCTTTCAATTTTCGGGCGGGCGAGAGGGGGTTGACCTCGACCGGGGAACAATCGCTGACATCGCTGGCGCGTGCAATGAACAACGATCCGGATTCGACGGCACGGATCGTCGCGTACGGTGATGCTAGCGATGCATCGGACGAGCGCGCTATCCAGGTTAGGGACTACCTCCACGCAAACGGCGTGCCCTCCTCGCGCCTGGCGCTGCGCGAAGCGCGCGATGATGCGTCGACAGGAGGCACGCGCGGCGATGTGCTCATCGTGCTGCGCTAACCGCTGGTCATGGACAATGCTTGATGCTTTTGCAGGAGACTGCTTTGCGTCGCAAGGTGGGGTTTCCAATGCAGCGCGGCTTGCGCCCGGTCCGCATCGCGGGTGATGTCTGCTCCAAATCGCAACCATCCACGACTGGACATGGAAAACGGGTCGCCGCGACGCAGCGCGGTTGGATCCGTCGTCCTGTTTCGATCGATACCGCGCTATTGGCAATGACGGATCTGGCTTCCGCCGGATGTCATTTCCAACTCCCTGCGCTAGTCTGCGCGCTTTGCCTGCAAGGAATCAAGGAATCGGGGCCAGGTGTAGTTAAGTTTCCGTATTGACGCTTGGCGGCGAGTGGGGATTGCGCCTAGTCCCAATACTATGCGACCTGTGGAACTACAAAATTGAAATGACTTTCAGGTCGAGAACCAACATCACTTGGATCATCCTCTTTGTGGTCTGCACTATTGCGGCCGTGATTCTGCTGCTTCGCGCATATCGAATACCCATACCCGTTTCGCCTGCGGTCGCTTTCCCAACGCTTTCGGCGTCACCGACCGACCGAGCGGTAAAGCAGAGCGCTGACTCGAATGCGGCTGCAAGCTTTTCCACAGCGAACGACCTCAAAACGTACGAGGAAAGCCTCGTAGGAGACCGAAGCTTGGGCCCGCTCGCCAAGGCGAAGACAATTTCGGAATGCGCCATGTTCAGAAGCAGGCCGAATTTCGCGGCAGAGATTCTCGCCGAGCGCATATCGGAAAAGGTCAAAGACCCGAGCGTCGTCGCGCGGCACGCAAAAAACCTCGCCGGTAGGTGCGCCCTTGTCGAGTCTGTACAGCTGACGCGGAGAGCGATGTTGGATGCCTATGCCGAGTCAGCAAAAGAAGGTAGCCCAGAGGCGAAGGCGTTTCTTCTGAAGAACGACGTTGCGCTCTCCCGTTTGGGTGAAAACGCGGGCGAAAGCGCCGCCGACGTCGCCACTCTTGCAAAATCACTGGCGCAAACCCGTGATCCGGGGGCCGTTTATGAATTGGCCGGTTTGTTTGGCGAGGGGTCGTTGATACACGGTCCCGCATCGGGCTCAGCGGAAGCCACTGGTGCATGGATGCTAGCGGCATGTGACCTTGGATATGACTGCGGTCCCAACAGTCCGCTCGTAAGGACTGCCTGTCTGTCTGGTGGTGTGTTCTGCAACGCCGGCGGGCTTGAGGAGAATATGCGGTCGTCTCAATTCTCACCGGAGGGTTTTGAGCGTGTGCGCGAACTAAGAAAGAAAATATATCAAGGAATAAAAACAGGCGATGTTGATTCGTTGTTTAATGAGCACTAAGTTTGGATAGTGGGAGTTGTCCATGTTGCGTAGGATTCTGTAGCAATAGGGGGAAGGAACAGCTATTTGTTTGAAATGCGTGATGCCTCCGTCTCCTTTGGCGGTCCCCGTTGGCGCTAACTCCCTTGATCGCCTCGCTTGTTGCGAGGAATATCGGCTTCCGTTGTTCTACAGCTCCGTCAGACATCGAAAACCAACCCTACCTATGTCCGTCGCATTGAACGCCATTCTTCGAGCTTGCCTTGCCTACTTCGGCATCGTCTTTGGCGCCGGGTTCCTCCTTGGCGCAGTACGGGTACCGTTCCTCGTTCCTCGGCTGGGTGAGCGCATCGCCGAGCTCATGGAAATGCCCGTCATGTTCGCCGTCATATTCTTCGCAGCGAAGTTCATTCTTCGACGCTTTGGCACGCGACTCAAGGGAAATATGTGGCTGGCAGTTGGAGCACTCGCGCTCCTTCTTCTCCTCGCAGCGGAACTGATCCTCGTCGTAGCTCTACAGGGTCAGTCAATTGCTGACTACATCGCCAGCCGGGATCGTGTTTCTGGTTCGGTCTACCTTGGTATGCTGGCGCTGTTTGCGGCCATGCCGTGGGTTCAGCAACGAATGTCCAATCGATCCAGTGCATCCGGCAGCGATGCATAACCTTTCAGGGGCGTATAGGGGGTAGATTTATTTTCCCGAGCGGCGCAGTTATCTTTCGCGTCATCGGGAACAAAATTGTCCGCAAGGACTCCACACGCTCACGTTCGCGCCGGCAACCATCAGAGAATCAGGCTCCATGTCACTCACCCAGCCGCAAGCCGTATCGATTCCGGAGGACTCTGCGGTCGCGCGATTTTACGATTCGGTGAATCTGTCCGATGGCTACGCGATCGACCTGCCTGCGGGTACGGCACGAAATCCGGAAGTCCTCGCCAGGTTCGTGATCCTGCACCAGCCGCGATGGGCTCTGGCTCTCATGCGAATCCGCGACGCGCTGGTGGCAGGGTTCGGCCTCAAGACGTCGCGAATGCTGGCGTCATCGGGTGTGGACGCATCGAGGGTTGGTATTTTCAAGGTCTACGAATCGAACGCGCTCGAGGTTGTCATGGGCGAGGACGACAAGCATCTCGACTTCAGGGTGTCGGTGCTTTGCCGGGCCAGAGAGCCAGCTTTGGCCGACGGCAGTGCCCGCCTCGTAGTGTCGACGGTTGTCCACTGTCACAACCGACTCGGTCGAACGTATATCGCCATTGTTGCGCCGTTTCACCGACTCATCGTGCAGGCATTCCTTCGTCGCGCCGCGAATACAGGTTGGCCGATCGAAGCCGAGTCGCCGTTGATGGGTGACGTTTGCTTTCCCGTCCCTGGATCACGGCATTCTCTGTTTCGTGATCCTCGCTTCGCTGTCGACACATGGAGGTTCACGCGCTGGGCTCGAACATTTGCTGTTCGAACGTGATGGATCAAGTCCGGAGCTCGGTCTGTCAGATTCCAGGGGTGGAAGATCGAGCATCGGGCTCGAACGATTGCGTTCGATGCTTGATCGACCAAGGGCGAAGAGTGGCGTACCGAGTGCGAGGCCTCGGCATTTGGGTGCAAAGCGCAAACGGTCAGGCCGCGAGCTTGACGTTCCAGTCCTGATCGGCAAAAGGGCGACGTATTTCTGTCGCGAGCAAGAGTCGCGTGATTCCGTTTCGCGATCGAACACTATTCGAAGGTGTTTTCGCGGCAAGCGGTCTGAAAGAGGGACTCGACCGACAACAAAAAGGCCGCATTGCTGTGGCTTCATCGTGCCCGAATTGGGGCCAAGTCGAATTTGGGGCGGAGTAGGGCGGCGGCGCGTGACATGGGCCGGTTTCCTTCGTTGAGCGAGACGGCAGGTGATGCATGCCGCTATTCTGCCTCCGGATTTCCTGAGTGGGTTCGCGACCAATGACTCCTCCCACCGAATCGCGCGACGCCGCTCCCGACGCCAGCGAGAGCACCGAAGTCCTCAGCCCGCGAATGCGGGTTGTCGCCGCGATCTGTTCGATCGGCTTGCTGGCTGTTGCCGTCGGCTTGCCGGTGCTGACCTGGCTCCGCAGTGGTGAAGGTACCGGGTGGGGCGTTTGGGTCGCCGTTGCGATGGCCTCCATGGTCGCCGCTCAGTGCGGTCGCAATTTGCTCAGGGTCGCGAGAAGCGGGATTGGGCCTCGATGGATCGAGCGCGATTCGCTTTGACCCGGAATTGAGGCCAGATTCATTTTTCCATAGATGGCCACCTGAGGGTCAACCACACGGATCGAGAGAGAGCCGGTAGGGTGTCACGAATAGTCTGACGTCTCGCTCTGCGTGTTTGCTGGTTGGAATAGCCTATCGTCGCGAGATTGCCAGCCTTGGCTCGTCTCCCACGTGCCGATGTCCGCTGCATTTCGCGTCCAGTGTCAGCGCGGAAGCGGACTGATCCGTGAGCGTGTTGGCGTTGCAGATGATGATGTAACGGGTGTAACGGACGCGACGCCTACCAAGCGCGTGCGTCCCGTCGGCTGCAGAGTTCGACTCGTCGCCGATTCAAAGGTGAAAGGCAAGCCGGCTTTCTGTTCCTACGCATCGACGAATCGCGAAGATGTCCGTCCTCGCCACCGAAGTGTGTTTTTCTTGCTACCCGACCCTATTCCGGAGATGTCGAAACATGATTCGCAAGATACAGCCGCCATTCGCGTGCTGGACGTTGGCTATTGCATTGCTGCTACTTGTGCTCCGCATGCAAAGCGTCTCGTCGGCTGCCACCGTCGACATCGAACCCGTTGTTTATGGCGGTCACGCCGTTGATTTGTCCATTCTTGTCGGCGGCCACGAACAGTGCACGATCAAGCTCAAAGGCGCTGATGGAACCGCTGCGAAAAACGCACCATGCCGCTTGAGTCTATCGAAGGCGGACGACTCGATTGTGGTCGCGGGCAACTACAGCTTCGAGAACGGAACAAAAGGACGGTACGCGATTCGCAAGGGACGACAAACCATTGACGTGGTTGATTTCGAGCCTGCCTCGCGCGCGCTGACGCGTCCCGGAGCGCCTTTCGGCCCACGGGTGAGCGAGTTCATGAAATCCGCTCGACTCTTCGCCAGCAAGTACAAGCTGGAGAGCTTCGACATGGAGGGCGGCAAGCCTGCAAGTAGCGCAGAGATCGACCGGGCACAAAAACGCCTTGGCTACGCGCTACCCCCCGAACTTGTATCCCTGTTGACGACGATCGGCGAGATTCGCCAGGGCGACAACGCCATGACGTCCGTCGCAAAGATCACCGACAGCTACGCAACCATGCGCCAGGATTGGGGAACGGATGAGGCTGACCTGACCGACAGCTACTCACCCACGATGTTGGCATTCCTCAAAGCCAGTACATTGTTGTATACCGAAGTGGGTGATGGGCTGGGCGGCCTCCTCTTTCGACCGCCGCCGACAAAAGCCTGTGGCGATGAGGGAATCTACATCTGGACAACCCAGGAAGAAGGCACTCGAAATCTTTCGATGGACGGCGCCTGTCCGAATTTCGAGCGTGTCTTTCGATGGCTCGTCGATCGCTTTGTGATCGAACGGCTCGCCGACGAAATGCAGGAGAAAGCTGGCGCCGTGCTCATCGACTCGTCGTCAGGTGTTCAACATCTGGCGCTCACGATCGAGGATGGTGAAGCGTTTCGCGTAGCTCTCAACCGAACCTGGGGAGAATCGCCGCTTGAGGATGCGCAGTCGACCGGCAAGCAGGGGCCGAAAAAGTAGCCTCAGCGGCGGGGTCTAACGTGAAGGGTCGTCACCCACGGAGTGACACCACCCGCGATAGGGGGCAGGTTGATTTCTCGGAACGTTTGCGACTCGCGGCAACTCGACGATCGTTCCATTTGGCTGCGCAAGGTAGGTAGCGCCGTTGTTTCATTCGTCCGGCGACGACGGGAGCGATCTTCAAAACGACCTGGAAATGGCACAAATCCAGGTCAAGTTCAATTGTCCGACGCGCCTACCCCCAGTGACGAGTGAGGCAGCGCCAGCGGGGAATGGGTGTCGGAATCTGACGGAGAAAAGCCGCGAGAGGCATGTGCGCTGCTCCTTGCAAACGCTGCTCTGCGTGAACGCCCTGGTCGGCTACGCGATCTAGGCCAGTGGCCGACTGTTCGCGCGCACAACTTGCCCGTAGTATTTCGGCACGATGGTTGCGGCGGATAGAGAGCCGTCTCACTGCAACCGGACACGGGAGCACTCATGCGAAGACTGATCCTGATCGTGGCGCTCACATCTCTCCCGGTCGCGGGCGGCGAGGTGTACAAGTGCAAGGGTCCCAAGGGCGAGATCACGTTCACCAACATCAAGTGTCCGGCGCATACGGATACGGAGCACTACTCGACCTACGAGCCGGAACCGGATCCGCCGCCGCCTGCCACGATCGCTCCGGCGGAAGTGACTCCGACCGTTGCCCCCGTCAATTCATCTCTTCCCGTCGAACAGCCGGCTCCGGCAGTCGTTCAGCCAGCCGTTCCGATTTCCGTTTCGCCTCCCGCACAGCCACCCACATCACTCGTGGCGCAACTGCCGGACCCACCCGAACCATCGGTCGCCGGGAGTGAGCCGAACGTTGGGAGCGGGTTCAAATGCGCGGATGGCGAGAACGTTTGGCTGCAAACCACGCCGTGCCCTCCCGTTACGGCGCGGGCCGTATCCAGACCAAGCGAATCTTCCACTGCGACAGCAGGGCCGGTCGCTGCAGCGACAGCGTCGACGCCGACCGCGGAAAATCCGCAGGGTGTGACCTCGCAAGGTGCGCTGTGCGATCAACTCATCGCGCAGGCGGCCAGTCCCGAGCGCCGCAAGGATGACGCCGGTAGCGACGAGTTGAACAAGTTGCTCGCCGCCAATGGGTGCAAACGCTGAGCCAACTTTGCGCGCGCGAGTCGGGTCCGGGAATGCACGATCATGCACCCGGAATCCGTTGATCGCCGACACTGGCCCTCAACCCTTGCCTTGGTAAAAAGCGAACAGACATGGATTCCTGGTTTGAAGCGCATACTTCCTCCGTTCCTTTGACGTCATGGTTCGAAAAGTGACATCTCGGCCGTTGTCTCCAGGAGAAAAGCCATGCAGCGATTGACGACTTGGGTTTTCGTTTTGTTCGCGGTATCCGTTCCCTTCGCACCCGCATCCGCCAATATCGAGGGCTATTACGATCCGGCTTTTGCAGGGAGCGGGCACGAGCTTGTCGATGTTTCGGCAAGCACGAGCGACAAAGGCAGAATCCTGCGCATCCAGACCGGTGGCAAATTGCTGATGGGCGGCACCTGCGGAACCGGATCGCTCATTTATTTCTGCGCCACCCGACTTGATGCCAGCGGTACGAAAGACCTCGGCTTCGGGCCGGATGGAACCGGCACCATCACGTTTGATCGCTTCTTCGGCCAAGGCTTTCCAACCAGCGATACCCTCGGCGACATGCTGAGTTTGAGTGACGGACGCATTCTGTTCCTCGGATTGGGAACGCTGGCGATGCTCAACGCCGGTGGCACGGCATTGGATACGGGCTCGGGTGGAGGCTCCGGTTACGTCGGAGTTTTCGGAAAGTACGCGCTCGCCGAGCAAGCCGATCACAAGATCCTTGCTGTGGGATATGCCGGGCGCAACGATGCCAGCGGCAACGTCGACATGGTGGTGCAGCGCTTTCTTCCAGACCTGAGCATCGATACGAGTTTCGGCACCAGCGGAAGCCAAAGCGTCATATTCAACCTTGGCTCGTCCAGCTCATTCGCCACGAGCGTTGCGCTGCAAACGAACGGCAACATCGTGCTCGGCGGCTATGTCACTTTCACCGGGCAACCAGGGAAGTCAGCAGCTATTGCGCGATTGTTGCCGAACGGTCAACTGGACCCGGCCTTCGGCGGTGGCGGCCCGATTTACCAAACGCCCTACGGTGTCGAAGACGCCGCGCTCGCGGTTCGCATTGATCAGAAAGGCCGCATTGTCTACGGCGGATACGGCGCCACGGACACCAACTTCGGCACACGCAAATGTCTGATCAACCGTCTGCTGCCCAACGGCAACCAGGATTTCAGCTTCAATGCGAACCAACCGCTGACGTTCACTGTGCCTGTCGGGGCCAATAATGTTGCCTGCGAAATCGTCGATGTGGCGCCCCAACCCGATGGAACCGTGTTGGCTGTGGGTTCGTTGCTGGATGTGTACTTCACGGCGGCAAGGCTGACATCGAGCGGATCTTTCGACTCGACGTTTGGCGCTTCAGGAATTTCCTATGCCGCCTTCGATCCGTCTTCCGCATCCAGCACGACCACCGTCCGCAGCGGCGCGATGGCCATTGGCAATGGTTTGATGATTGCCGGCACCAATTTTGGCAGTGACGATCAATTTGGTATCGCCCAGCTCACGCTGACCGTGCATATTTTCGCCAATGGCTTCGACGACTGATTGCCGGTCGACGACGGCGGCTTGTTGCAGCAAGACCACAAGGACCTATTGGCGTTCGTGAAATGACACCGGATACGCCGCATTGCGGATTGTCACCATCGGGTCGGCGATGCCGATTCCAGGCGGCAACGTGCCGGGCATGAAAGCAAGACTCCGATCGGCGGCTGGCGTATTGGCGTCGGATTTGTCGATGCTGATGGTTCCAAGCTTCACCAGTCGACGGCTTTCCGGCCACGCTGTCGATGGATCGTCCAGGCGGTCCTTTTGCTCGCCGATCTGGGCGAACCAGGTGAATTGCACGGGGTTCTTTGCGACGCGCGGGCCGATCTCGTCGATCAGGTAGGTTGCTGATTTTTCGCGAAGCGCTGCGTCATCGAGACGGTGTTCGCCTGCCAGCGGCACAAAGCGGTAGCGCACAGGTCGGCTGTGGCCCGCCGCGTCGATGAAGAAGAACGCGTTGACGCCGTAGTACGACGTTGTCGCGAAACTTTCTGGCGGTGCTTTCTGCGTGGTGAAGAAATTCTTCGCCGCCGGATGCGATCCAAGAAACTGTTCAAACGCCGTCGGCGACGCCGCGCCTGCGGGGCTTTGTCCAAGCGCTTGCAGCAAGCCACTGAATTCGGCTGCGCTGGCCACTGGAAAGCCATTGAAACTGTGGTTGACGATGTCGAGATTCGATCCATCCGGCATCAGGAACTTGACGGCGAAGCCGCGCGGGTTCGCTGCCGGATTCGTGTCGGGGATGTCCGGCAGACCCGTGAAGTCTGAAAACCGAACGATCACGGGGACGGCGTGCGCAAATAGAGGTGCCATCGAAAGCTTCGCAGCTTCGGCGCTCGGCTCGAAGCGGCCCTGGAGGATGATGCCTTTCGCGTGCACGGCACGCGCACGGTGATTACCGAATGCACCGTGAAAATCACTCACAAGCTGCGCCGGAAGTTGTTTGGGTGGCGCCTGATCGGTCGCGTCTTGCGCCGCTGCCGGAATGCCTGCAACCCACAGTATAGCCAGTGCCGCCAACGCAACATGTCCACGCATTCTCGCTCTCCGGAGCCGCTGATCGAGCACCAACATGACCGATGTGGGCCTGTCGCGTCTGTTCCAGAATTGCTTTAGTCACGCGACGGACTATACTTTTTCGGGTCGCGGCCCGAGCAACCGATGATGCCTCCGCAGGACTACGGCCACACGAAATATGGAGCCGATGGCTTGCTCGCCTCTTCTGCTGAAGCGGGCTGGCAAGGCATCGGCGCGGAGCATCGCCATCATGCGCGCGGTGAACTTCCTTCCTTCCAGCCTCTGCGCATGGAAATCGGTATCGCCACCGCAAGCCATCGGGATTGCATCGTCAGTCGCACCGGCGATCGGCTGCGCCAGCACACGCGCGTAAAGCCCGGGACGATCTGGCTTTGCCCGGTCGGCGTGCTGGAGGAAGACATCGTGATCTCTCAGTGGCACGAGGTGCTTCATCTCTATGTCCCGACAGAGCGCTTTGCACAGCTGTCCGACGCACGTGGAGGCGCAGCGGCCCGACCCGAGTCAGTCTGCTACGTCGGAGGCATCTATCACGATCGGATCCGGCGGTTGGGTATCGAGTTGATCCGTCATCTCCAAGCACCTGGCGCAGGTGGCGCCGTTCTGACCGACGTCCTTTCGCTTGAACTTACCGCGTGTATCGTCGACAACTATTCCGGCGATTCCCGGCGACAAGCTGATGGCGATGGCGAGCGGCGTCTTGACCGCCGGCGACTACGGCGCGTTCTTGAGTACATGACCGAGCACCTGGAGCAAAATATTTGTCTGGATGATCTCGCCGGTGCTGCGTGCCTGAGCATGTTCCATTTCATCCGCCTGTTCAGCAACACGATGGGTCAGACTCCGCATCGATATTTGAGCAGCCTTCGCCTTGAACGCGCGAAGACAATGCTGTCGTTGCGCACCGCGCCGATCTCGGAAGTGGCGTTGTCATGCGGTTTCTCGACGCAGTCGAATTTCACGAAGGCTTTCCGCCGCGCGACCGGCTTTTCGCCGCGTGTCTACCGAAATCTTTGGGCAACCGGGATCGGCAATCGGGGGTAGGGGCCCGTTTCAATGAAAAGTGGCCGGCCTGGTTTAGTGCAGCGACTCTTTGATCGACGCGCTGGTGGCAGGGTTTGGCCGCAAGACGACTCGGCATCTGGCGTCATCGGTCGAAGTGAACCTGATGCGTCGTATCTGCCACGCAACGTCACATGCGCATAGCTGGCGGTGCTGCGCATTCGGGGTTGGTTGCCTGGAATTTTGGAGGGGACTGCCAGACGATGGACTGGGTCGCCATTCCACAGACAAGCGGGTGGTGCTGGTCCGATCGACGCGCACGGATGCGCGGACCGGAGCAACGTTGTTCAGCGTCATCGCCGTCGCACGATCGACTGCCGACCACATTTTCTCAAACGACTCCGAATGAGAGGCGATAGCGCTCAGTGCAGCCTGATGGTCAATCCGACGCTTCATCGCTGAGCTTCACGCCGCGCCGGCGTGTGCGATCGACGTGCAGTTCGAGTACATCCGGGCGCGAATAGTGGCCGAACGGATCGAAGTTGTGCCGCTCGCCGCGCACGAGCGCGGGATCCAGTTGCGCGACCAGCAAGCGCTCTTCACCGACGCAGGGAGGCAGCAGCCATTCGCCAGTGGGTGAGGCGATGCACGAGCCGCCGTCGGCACAGACATCCGGCAACGCCGAGCGCAACAGGTCCGCATGCGGCAGATGTGCAGGAATGTCCTCGCGGCGCATCAGGCCGCTTACCGACATCACGAAGCTGCGCGACTCGCGCGCGATGTGGCGGGTGAGGTCAATCGTATTGCGCACGTTGCCGGGCCACACGGCGAGATGCAGGTCTTCGCCCTGCGCGTACAGCGAGGAGCGCGCGAGCGGCATCCAGTTTTCCCAGCAGTTGAGCGCGCCGAAGGTGAAGCCATCGAGCGGAAAACACTTCAGCCCATGGCCGTCGCCGGGCGACCATACGAGGCGCTCTTCGTAAGTTGGCACGAGCTTGCGATGCACATTGCGAATGTCGCCGTGATCGTCGATGAGCACCAGCGAGCAATACAGGCTGTGCCCGCGTTCGCGCGCGCGCTCGATGCAACCGAGCGCGACATGGATGCGGCGTTCCCTTGCAATCGTGCAGACCGGATCGAGATCGCCGCGCGCAAGGTCCACCGCCTGATCGGCATAGTGCGCGAACAGGGATTTCTGCAGTGCCGATTCAAAGCGCGCACCGTCGGTGTGTTCGACCCAGAATGGATAGCCAGGCAACACGGCCTCGCCGAATGCGACGAGACGGGCATCCACTGCGGCGGCCTGGCCTATCCAGTCGACCATCTTCGCGATGGTCGACGTGCGATCCAGCCATACCGGAGCCATCTGCGCGAGCGCCACGGTCAAAGTCTGCGCAGTCATGGGCGATGCCAAAGCCGAGGGAGTCGCGAGTGTAGAGGTGTTCTCGTCTGCACGCGCCGCATCGAACACGGAACGCGCGATTGCATCATCCGGAGGTTGGGGTCCAGGAGTTGGCGGTAGTCGCGGGCAAGCGCGGCTTCCTTTTCTTTTAGTCCGGGTATGTCGCGAAGTCGATGGTTTCCGTCTTCATCAACCGGTGTCGCTTCGGCATTGAGCACGCCATCGAGCGCAGCGCGGAATTCATCGTTGGCCTAGCAGGTCGTCCCTGTCGAACCGTTGGCGGGGCGCTGTCGGAGATCGAAAAACAGGGTGCTATCCTGCGAGGCGCCAAAGCTGGGTAGACTCGCAGTCCTTATGCAACGCGAAGTCCGCCTGCCATTGCAAAAGCATTGGAGACGCAACCATTGAGGCAGGCGGTGAGGCTTTGGATCGCGAGTGCCCAGCGACAGTTCAGGGCGACTTTCACGCACGCAATCAATCCAACGTCTTTCTTGTAACACGGAGCGTGGATTCACAACGGAACATAGGTGAACTTGATGAGCGTGTCAGCAAATCCAGGGTCGATGTTTTTGCGCATGGCTGGGAGCGCTGTTGTCGTGATGCTTATGTTCGGAGCGAACGTGGCGACGGCGACGGCGCCAGAATCGGACCTCAAAAAGATTTTCGAGGGCCGCTACGCCGCGATGAAAGTAGCCATGGAAGCTCGAGATAGCAAAGCGCTCGCGGCTTTTTTTGCGCAAGATTTCCAGAGTATCGATGTCAATGGCACCGTCGAAAGCCTTGATCAGATGCTGCAAGAAGTTATGGCCATGCCCGTCGATCCCGCAAGGATCAGCGGGACGACCGTGCTTTCCGCAGAACGTCATGGAGATGTTGCGACCGTGGTGCAGCGATATCACATGACGACGACCAAGCCATCGCTCGACGGATCCGGCGACAAGCCTGTTGAGCTGACGGCAATCTCAACCGATACATGGATCAAGTCGGATGGCGTATGGCTGGGTAAGGACACACAGACCGAAGAAATGGAATACAAGAAAGACGGCAAGGTGTTGGCACATCAGCAACGCAAACCGCGGCCGTAGTACAGCGAGCGAGCGAGCGCTCAGCGATGCAGCGGTCGTCGGCCGTCACGTGATTCAGGCGGAAAGGGTTGGGGAATGAAAGTACTTGTGGTCGCGGGCTTTGCCACCATCGCCTTGGGCATCGTGGCCAAGGCAAATGCGTGCGAACCCACGGGTCTTCGAAGCCAATCCCCGAATGGGGTCGCGGAATCGGGCCCGGTTCATTCGCCCGCCGGTACTCCTTAGTCGAAACCATTGCTGAAGATGCTGTCATCGACGCCGATCAATTGAAACGCGTGATTGAAGGTCGGCGTCCCACCGATGATGTCCGTTCCCACGCGCAGCCAGTCCGGCGACAAGGATGCATTGCGAATCCATGACTGCAGATCGTTGGTGAACGGGGTGCCGGGCGCTGCGATCGGCCTTGATGCGGATGACCACAGGAAATTGTCCGCCACCAGGTGCACCTGTGGCACGAAAAAGTAGTGACCCGAAGCCAGGCTCAACGGTGGGTGGAATACCAGGATGAATTGCGCTTCACTGCCATTGACCGGCCCTTCGCCACCCGTGGTTTGATTGGGAAATGGATTGATGCCGATCAGCACGGAATTTGCGAGGAAGTAGCCGGGGGCGATCACGCTCACCGAATACGTCAACGAATTCGTGCCACTGCTGCGGGTTTGAAAGACGGTGTCCGAAGGCGAATTGACGCGCGTGGGTACATGACCTGATGGCGGGTCACTGGAATCGAGCGGAAATACGCGGTAGATCTTGACGCTCACCTGGTCCACACTGGCTGCCGATGCGGTGGCCGGCAACCAGCCGACTATGCTTGCGCTGTCAATTCGGTCAGGAGACGTCAGGACAAAATCGTCGGCGGTCTCGATTTCCAACTGGCCGGACCCCGCAGGCCGCGAGCCCGCAGCCAGTCGACTGTCCGGATTGCCGGTGCTGAAGAAGTAGTCGGCGGCGTGTGCGGTGGCGAGATTCGCCATCGCGATGGCGGCGACCAGCAGGTGACGAGACATGATTTCTCTCCGATCACGGCGAGGCAAGCATTGAAAAATCGGGGCTTGGGCGGCCAGACTACCGGAGTTTTTCCGGCCTGGTTGAAGAAAACAGGGCAAGAGGTCGCCGCTCGTGACGTTGACCAGTCGTCTTGCGACGAAGGCTGTCTAAGGCAGACACAGACCAGCGCTCATCGGATCGGCACGCGCCCGGATTTCGGCGGCGTTGTCGTTTCTCTGTCTGACAGGACTCCGAGGGCGAGTCGATTGAGACGAGGCGGCAATGAATCATTTGAATAGACACAGCGCGAATGGCGTGGCGAAAGCTTGCCTGTCAGGTCTGCTTCTGGCCTCTACTTCAGCCAGTGCGGCGACATGGTGCGTTCACACAGCCGCTGACTTCCGGGCGAAGCTTGCGCTCGCCGAAAGCAATGGCGAGAGCGACATCATCCAGCTGGTGCGCGGAACCTATGCCGTCGCGGGCGACGAGTTCACGTTCACCTCGACAGAGGCGTTCGATCTCGTCATCAACGGCGACTTTGATCCAACGTGCACCAAGACGGGCCACGATCCGCACGCGACGATTCTCGATGGAGGCGGGTTGACCCAGGTGCTGAGAACCGATAGCAGTGGTGGCGTGACCGTGCGCTACGTCACCGTGCAGAACGGTTTTCGCAGCGGCTCGGATGGCGGCGGCATGCAGATGAACGGGACGGGCGCTGCGACCCTCGCGTTGAACATCTTTCGCAACAACGCATCGGACTTTTCGGTGGGCGCAGGCTATGTGGGCGTCGGCGGAGATGTGCGCATCAGTGGCAATCTGATTGTCGGCAATCACGCGCCCGGCGTTGGCGGGTTCTATGTCTTCCTCGGGGCAAGCGCGCTTGCCGACCTCACCAACAACACGATCGTTGGCAACTCGGTCACCAATCCTGCGAGCGGAACGATCATGTTCTTCAACTACTCAGTCGGCACGCTCCCCGCCGTCTTTGCCAGCAACAACATCTTCTGGGGAAACACCACACACAGCGACCTGGAGTTCCTCGACGGGCTCGCCCAGCTGCACAACAACGACTACTCATCGATCATGGGTTCGCCTGACAGTGGCAGTGCGGCGAACCAGAGCATCGACCCGATGTTCGCGGCAGCCCACGACTTCCATCTCAAGCCCGCATCGCCACTGCTCGGAGCCGGCACCGTGTCGCCGCATGGTGGGCTCAACAACAACGACATCGAAGGCCACGACCGTACCTTCAACGGCCTCGTCGACATGGGCGCGTACGAGAGAGGCGACAAGATTTTCGACGATGGTTTCGAACCGTGATGCGCGACTTCGCCCGCAGTGGATAGGGCGGCGAAGCAATTGTTCATTTGAACAATGTCACTGCCTTCAATCATCAGCGCGGTTGCGTATGCTTGCCCAGGGCGTTGTGCCGCACCGGCCCATTGAGCCGGTGCGGCGGAACGATCAATGAAGAGCGCAAGCCGACGTGTTGTTGCGGAAGTAATAGGCCGTCGCGGTAATGCTTGGGGAGCTATAGCCAGGGCAGGTCACACGGGCCACTGAGTCAGTGGAGCAAGCTTTCACGCCGTAATTCGCTGCCGATGCATTGGTGCCGCCATGTTCGGTCGAGGAGACTGAACCCAGGAAAATGCCATCCCTGTCAAACGTTTCTGCATAGGCGTAGTTCGTTGAATTGAGCGGCGGATTCTGGCCGCTGAACGAGTAGCTGCTCGCGCCGAAATGCGGATCCGACCCGCCTGCGAGTGCTTGGGCAAAGAGCGGCCCACTACCCGTCGGCCCGCCAGCGCAGGTGCCGAAAACGCTTTGATTTTTCGGCTGCGGAGCACTCAGCTCTGCGATCAATTGGCTGAACGGACCTTGCGCGTCCTTGTCTGCTGCTTTCGACGAGTCATCTGGGTCCACGTTTTTCGGCGCAACGCGCGCACGCAGATCCAGTAGTTTCTCAAGCAGCGCCCGATGACCTTCGGGAGTGGTCGCCACGTACCGCTCACCATCATTGTCAACTCGCCCGTAGAGGCCTTCGCTGATCTCCGACAAGCCAGATCGGCTGTCGGCGATTGCTTGGTTGTTGACGGATGGATGCAGCGTTTGCTGTGCAAACGCAGCGGAAGAAACAAGAGCCAACGCCAGAAGTGAGAAGCGCAATTTCATGGACCCTATCCTTGTGATTGGCCGGTCTCCCGGATTCTCCCTGTGTGAACAAGTGTGCGGCGTCAACAATGACATAAATGTGATTTAGAGGTTAATGTTTTCGTGTTCGCGTGTTCGCGTGTTCGCGTGTTCGCGTGTTTGCTTGTTTTCTTGTTTTATTTTTCTGAAACGCTTGGGTGTCTGGCTACCGTCGATCATCATGCAAACATCGATTCCATCTTGCAGAACGCTTTCATGGCGAGTCCATCGCAGGCACTGAATGCAGTTGCCGCCCGGTGCCAAGGGCCCTCGATCGGACGCATCCGTCGCGGGTTCGATCCAGCCCAATGCGACACCAAGCCAATGCCTTTCCTCGTTCAAGCCAGGATCGGAGGCCGCAAGATGTCATTCCCAACGCGGTGCGCTAGTCTGCGCGTCTTGCCGACTTGGGGGATTCGATGCGTACCGTCTTGAAGTGGCTGTTGCGGCTGATCGTTGTGGTGTTGTTGCTGGGCGGCGCGTTCTTCGTGCACGTGTGGTACTTCAAGCCGTATTCGATTAACCTGTTCTATGGCCGCGTGTTCGGACAATTTGCGCTGCAAAGTCCGGAGCTGCTCAGCAGTATGCGCATCCTGCCGCCGTGGGCCGATTTCTACAGCGGCAAGTTCGACGATGCCTCGCCGCAGCACGAAGCGGTTATGGCCGACATGGTGCGTACCGACGTCGATACGCTTCATCGCTACGACAGAAATGCGCTGGACAGTAAAGGGAAGCTGTCTTATGACGTGCTCGACTATTTCCTCACCACGCAGGTCGATGGCGATCGTTTTCGTAATCACGACTTCCCGGTCAATCAGCTTTCCGGCGTGCAGTCGAGCCTGCCGAACTTCATGGCTCAGACCCACCAGGTCAACAACAGCCATGACGCGAAGAGCTACATTGCGCGGCTGGATCGCTTCCCCGAGAAATTTGCGCAGGTAATCGAAGGCTTGAAACTGCGCGAGTCGAAAGGCGTGCTGCCGCCGAAGTTCACCGTCGATGAAGTGCTGGCAGAAATGAAGGGTTTCATTTCGCCGCCGGCGAAGGAGCACATGCTCTATGTCAGCTTCAAGGAGAAGCTGGACAAGATCGCACCAGATGCGCTGTCGCAAACCGATCGTGAGCGCCTCCTCGGCAGCGTGGAAGCGTCGATCGAGCACAGCGTGTATCCCGCGTATCGCAGCCTGGTCGACTATTTCACCGCGCTGCAGCCCAAGGCGCAGCGCAACGAAGGCGCGTGGAGCCTGCCCGACGGCGACGCCTACTACGCGTGGTGCGTGCGCATGCACACGACCACCGACATGACGCCGGAGCAGGTGCACACGCTCGGGCTCGCCGAAGTCGCGCGCGTGTCGACGGAAATGGATGCGATCCTCAAGGACAAGGGCCTCGCCGATGGTCCGATCGGACCGCGTGTGCAGCAGCTCGCGCGCGCGCCCGATGCAACGTTCCCGAATACGCCGGAAGGGAAGGCGGCGATGCTCAAGCAGTACCAGGCGATCCTCGACGAGGTGAACGCGGGCCTTGGTGATGCATTCCATGTACGCCCCAAGCTCGGCGTACAGGTGAAGGCGGTGCCGGAGTTCGCACAGAAGACGGCCCCCGGTGCGTACTACGAACCGGGTTCATTCGACGGTACGCGCCCGGGCACGTTCTACGCGAACATGCGCGACACGAACGAAACGCCGAAGTTTGCGATGCGCACACTGGCTTACCACGAAGGTATTCCCGGCCATCATTTCCAGATCTCGATCGCGCAGGAATTGCAGGACGTGCCGTTCTTCCGTCGTGTATTGCCATTCACGGCGTACGCGGAAGGCTGGGCGTTGTATGCGGAACGCCTCGCGTGGGAACTCGGTTTCGAGAAAGACCCGCTCGACAACCTCGGCCGCTTGCGCGATGAAATGATGCGCGCGGTGCGCCTCGTGGTCGATTCCGGCATCCACTACAAGCACTGGACGCGCGAGCAGGCGATTGCCTACATGATGGACAACACCGGCATGGCCGAGAGCGATGTCACGGCCGAAATCGAGCGCTATTTTGTTGCCCCGGGTCAGGCCCTCGCCTACAAGGCCGGCATGCTGAAGATCCTCGAACTGCGCGAGAAGGCAAAGCAGGCACTCGGGCCGAAATTCGTGCTCAGCGAGTTCCACGACCAGGTGCTGATTCACGGCTCACTGCCCTTGGCGTTGTTGCAGCGCGTGGTCGATGACTGGATCGCGCAGAAGAGTCAGTGACCGATCGAAAGGCTCAACTCGAGAGGAGCCATTGCATGAGACGCGCTCCCGGACGACTGATCGTTCGTTTGGCAGCGCGGGCGCTTCACGATCCTCAGCCGAGCAGGCTGCTCAGCATGTCCGGATGCAGGCTCCAGCCAAGCAGGCCGGCCAGACCCATGATGACGCCAAATACCGTTGGCACCAGCGCGAGGCCATAAAGCCAGCGCTTGCGCGTGAGAGCGGTCAGCGCGAGTAGCGAAATCGCGATGCTGAGTGAAGCGTCGGACAGATCGAATTGGTCGTCGTGCCGGTTCAAGGCGTCGTAAGTTTTCTGCGCGTCCTCGGCCTGGTGGCGCGCTTCGTCTTTCTTCGACGATTCCTTTTGGGCGAGGTCGGTGTAGCGAGCGACCGCCGCATTGGCTGCGATCGCGTCGATGCCCGGCACCCCGCCATTGAGCTTTAGCGTTTCCGCTGTCGCCTTTGCAAACTCCTCGCGCAGATTCCGCGCCTGGTAGAACGCCCATTGATCGACCTTGTCCACTTGCGCCTGTTGCATGGCTTGAACGATGTTGTCGTCCTTCACCTTGCAGATGCCCATGAAGGTAGCGAGCAGGGCCACGGTGATCGCGACCAGGGCGTTAAGCCGATCGTTCGAGGCCTGTGTCGAGCTGCTTGATTCGTCACCGAGGTGGATAGGATCGATGTCCATCGGATGATTGGCTTTTCGTCGATGAAGAAGATATCGCAACATTGAACACGACGAGCCTTTCCCGCGCGTTTCGACAGGCAAAGGCGACGGCGGCACAGCTGGAGGCGTTTGACGAAGATTGACCTCCGACAAGCTGTCCGCGCAGCATCCCGTAGTCTACCCACTTGCATCCGCAACGCGGGTCAACGCAACTTACGCTGAGGTCAACTTGGACAGCTATCTCGCGACGATCATCAACAGTCACCTGCCATTCGACGCTTGGATTGCTGCCGCCCTCTGGTGCGCGCTTTTCCTCGCCAGCCATCTCGTCGCCCGCCGTGCGCGTGCTGCCAGCAAAGTGCTGGCCATCGTCGTCGTCGAAGGGCGTGACGCGCTCAGTCGAGGCTTCCAGCTGAGGTACGTGATGGCGCAGATCGCTCTGGCTGGCAGCCTGTTATTGACGTCACTTCTGTTGGGTGAACCTGCTTTCGTCTTCTTCGTCGGCGGACTGATCGTTGCAGTCGCTTTCACGCTCGGCATGAATGTGCAGAGTCTTCTTGCTGTTGCTGCCATGGCGCGCGCCAATGCGGCAAGCGGCCAGTTGAAACTCTCAACCGCGTTCTCGTTTCGCCAGCTGGCGCAGCGCTTGCTGGGCAGCGCGATCATCTGCGCGCTGCTCGCATTGGCCTTGGCCCACCTTGCGTTATTGGGCGGCGCTTTTTTTCTGGGGTCGACCGCGGCCGGCTATGCGCGGAGGGCGCGCCAGGTCGCGGCCTGAAGTGTTCTGCGCGGAAACCGGTGGCGTGCGAAGTGCGGCTCTTCCGTCGGCAAGACTGGCATCGGGTAGAGGCACCGGCATGCTGGCTCCGTCATGGCCCAGGATGTACGCCAGTTCTGCCCAGTAGGGTGCGCTGACGACACGATAGCCATGAAAAATGCCCTTGCATGCCGCGTGCTCGGCCGCCGTGAGGACCGCATACGCGGCGTGTGCGGCTTGGCGGTCGGCGAGCCCGAAGTCGACCAGGATATCGAACCACGTGCAACCCGCTGGGCAACCTTCGTGGCGTCTGAAGCGGTAGCAGGAAGGGTGATCGTCGATCACATGTTCGAGCGCGCCGGATCTGTCGGTGATCTCGACAGTGGCGACATGCCTCCAGTCATCGTGAAGTTTCGAGGATGCCTTCATGGTGGAAAACTCCCTTGGATCGTGTTGCACGTTCCGCTCGCGGTCTTGGAGACGCAGCGCAGTGCAGCCGAAAAGGTGATCGACGTCACACAAAACCGGGGATGAGGGATTTGCCGCGGAGCACACGGGAGAGACGGGTCGAAATAGGTCGTGGCAGCGATACCTGCGACATGTCTTGCGTTCGTTCAACGCACGCGCAGGCGTCGGACCAGCGAACGAGAGGAAGGTGGCTGTTACGCGGGATCCCAGTCCAACGCTGTTCCTAGCCGTCGAATCCATCGGCAAACAGGCGATCACCACGGACGATTTGCAGTGCGTTCAACGGCGCGCTCGCGCTGTTTGCGCTTGAGGCGCCGGCAATGGCCGTCAACGTGAAGCCGGCGCCGGAAACGAAAAACACCGCATAGTTCCCGGCACTGTTGTCGGCGCGCACATAGGTGCCGTCGAAGTTCGCGTTGGCGGAATCCGTTACCGACATTGCTGCCGGCAGTGCGGTCGCAGCGGTGATGGCGTAGGTGCCGGTGAGAGTCCGGGCCTGATTGTCGCCATCGGCGTAGACGTATACATAGTAGCCGGCGGGATCGGCGGGCAGGTCGGCGACGGTCACGCTGGTCGCTGCGCCCGACGCATTGAGGTAGCCATTCATCAGATGGAAATCTGCGGCCGTATCCGCGATGCCGGGCTTCCACTGTCCCGACGCGTTCCACGCGATGGTCGCGCCGCTCGGGGTACCTGTCTCGTCCATCAGCGCGAGTGTCGCGCCGCTCGCGCCAATTGCAGAGTTCCAGTTCGGCGCTGCTACGACGCCAGCGATCTCGGTTGCGAGCATCGGTGTGCCGGTTCCGACAAAATCCACGCTGATCGTGCCCGCGCCAGCTACGGCCGCAGTGGTGTGCAGACCTGTGCTCGAAGTGTGCACGAGCGTGCCGTCCGAGCCTGAGACACTCAGCAGATACGGGCCAGCCAGCATGCCTGCGTCGGTCTGCACGGTGAGCGTGGTACTGCCGGGCGCGTTGAAATCGTTGGCAGCGAAGAGTGCACTCGCGTTCGGCGGCAGGCCGGTCACATCGAGATGGACCGTGCCGGAATAGCCTTGCACGAAATCGATGGCAATCGTGTAGGTCACGCTGTCGCCTGCATGGACGCCGGGGTTCGGTGGTGTCACAGCTATGGAGAAATCGGGCGTGGGGAACACCCCGTATGTGCTGACCTTCGTCGAGCCCACGCCGTCGCTCGGAAAAGAGCCCATGTAGACACGCCCGCCAACGATGGTGGGTGGACTGAACTTGGGCCAGTTGCCCATGCGGTCGCGCGCACCCATTTGCTCGGAGTTCCACAGCTCATGCGTCAGGTCGTTCGCATCGAGCGCGCGCAGGACGCCGGGATGAATGCCACTGT
>JBDSXV010000243.1:0-3319 GCA_039926025.1 Dokdonella sp. | reverse complement strand
CGCCAGGTCGCAACATGGAATCGGATCCGACCGCGCCCGGCGCGACGGTCACCGGCATCCTTGCCGCCGCAGACTTCCGTCGCGGCGAAGTCGTCGCCGGTCGCTACCGCATCGAACGCCTGCTCGGCATGGGCGGCATGGGCGTCGTCTATCTCGCACGCGACATCGAACTCGATATTGATATCGCGTTGAAGCTGCTGCGGCCGGAGCTCGCCAGTCGGCCGGATGCGTTCGAACGCTTCCGCCAGGAACTGCTGCTGGCGCGTCAGGTGTCGAGTCCGCACGTGGTGCGCATCCATGATCTGGTCCGACATGGACCCGCGTGGTTGATCAGCATGGACTACGTCGCAGGTTCGTCGCTGGAGCGTGTGCTCGACACCGAAGGTTCACTGCCGCCGGATCGCGCGATCCGCATTGCACGCCAGCTCGCACTCGGCCTCGCCGCTGCACACCATCGCGGCGTCGTGCATCGCGACCTGAAACCGGCCAATGTCCTCGTCAACGAGCAAGGCGATGCCTCGATCACCGATTTCGGCGTCGCCCGTTCGGCGGGCAACACCGGCATCACCGGTAGCGGCGTGATCATCGGCACGCCCGAATATCTGTCGCCGGAACAGGCGCGTGCCGACAAACTCGACGGCCGTAGCGACTTGTACGCGCTCGGTTTGATCCTGTTCGAGATGCTCAGCGGCACCCTTCCCTTCCGTGGCGGCACGCCGGCTGAAATGCTTGCGCAACGCATCGTGCGCGACCCGCCATCGGTCGACAGCATCAAGCCGCAACTGCCGTCATTCGTGGTGCGCCTGTGCGCGCGATTGCTGGAACTCAAACCCGCACGACGCTTTCAGACGGCTGAAGAAGTCGTGCGCGCGATCGATCAACGCCGCGTGCCCGGGCTGGCACGAAGGCAACGCAGTGCCATCACCGCCGCGGTCGGCATCACCGTCGTGATGGCGCTCGGGGCAACGTGGAAATTCTTGCCGCTGCAAACGCCGCCGGCCACTTCCCCGGTGGCCGTCGTCGATATTGCCATGGACCTCGCGCCGCTCCCGCTGACGACGACGAGCAAGGACGCGGCCGATATCGATCTCGCTGCCGGGATCGGTCGCCAACTTTCGGACATCCTTGCTGGCAGTGCCGGCGTGCGCAGTGCGGATGGCCTGCGGGTTGCGCGCGCGCTGACCGAACTTGGCTACGACAGCGGGACCGCGCAACGCCATCGCGCGCGCGTCGCCGCAGCGCTGAGCGCACGCAGTCTGCTCGAAGGTGAGCTCACGCGATCGGACAAGGGCCTCGTCGTCAGCCTTTCGATCTGGCTACCGGATGCAAGCCAAGCACGCTGGCACGGTGAAACGCGGCCTTCGACCGAGCAGGCGCTGCCGCAGGCGATACGGGATCTGCAGCAAGACCTGCAAAAGCAGATCGGGGCCACGTCAACCATTGCGGCATGGCCTGATACTTCGCAACTGACAGCGATCGGCGCCTACGAACGCGCTGCTCCGACTGCGTCCATCGTGCAGGCGTCAGTGCAGACGGCTGCCCATTCAAACGATCCCACATTGTGGTGGTCGCTGCTGCAATCGTTCGAACATGTCGGCCGTACAGCCGACGCCGTCGATGCCGCACGCCAGGCGAACGATGGTCTCGGCAAGCGCACCGATCGCGCCGCGCGACGGACGCGCGCTTATGCGCTGGTGCTGCTAGGCGAGAGTGATACAGCGCTGCCGCTGCTTGGCGCGCTGGTCAAGGAATCGCCGAGCGATCATCCGGCACGCCTGTTGCTCGCGCGCGCGCAAGGCGATCTTGGCCAGTTCGACGACGCGCGCAAGACGCTCGAGGTGCTGGTCGGAGAAGACGGACGCAACACCGACGCCTGGTATGCGCTCGGCAAGTACTCGATCCAGGCAGGGGACTCGAAGCGCGCAGTCGACGACTACCTGGTCAGGGCGCAGGTGCTCGCAAACCGCTTGAACGACGATCGCCTCAAGGCCGACGTGGTGCAAGCACTCGGCATCGGCTACAAGAGCCTCGGCCAGCTGCCGATTGCGGCCGAACAGTTCGAGATCGCCGCACGCCTGCGCGCGGCACGCGGCGATGCGCGCGGTCAGGCGGTGAGCCTGCGCAACCTGTCGTCGGTGCGCGCGGTGCAGGGCGATTTCAAGAGCGCGCAAAGCCTGCTGGATCAGGCAAAAGCCATCCTGCAGCCACTCGGCGATGTCGCCGCGATGGCGGATGTGTTGAACGATACCGGCGTGCTTTACGAGGAGCGCGGCGATTTCCGGCAGGCGCTCGATTCGTACCGCAGTGCTCTGAATCTTTATCAAAGCCAGAATGACCTGCACCAGGTCGGCAGCGCCCTGATCAATGTCGGCTTCTCGTACTACCAGGTCGGCGAGTTCGACAACGCCGAGGTGTACTGGAAACAGGCGGCCTCGACCTACGCGAAAATAGAGGACAAGGCTGGCGCCGTGAACGCGCGCTTGAGCCTGGGCCTCGCGCAAACTGCACGTGGGGATTTTGCAGCTGCGCGCGAATCGCTCGAGGGCAGCCTGCGCGAATCGGAAGAACTGCAACTGTCCGAAGTGCGTGTCGTCGGTCTCGCCAACCTGGCCGACCTCGACCGCATCGAAGGCCGCATCGACGATGCGACGAAACTTGCGAATGAAGCGCTGGATCTGTTCCAGAAACGCGACGACCCACGCGGCAGCACCGAGATGAAGCTGCTGCGCAGCACGATCGACTGCGACGTCGGCGATTGGGACGGCGCTGCAAGCGCGCTCGATGGCTTGAACACGGACGCCGTCGCCAATGAGGAGCAGGCAAGCATTCTTGCCTGGCGACGTGGCGAGATCGCGTTCGGCCGCGGCGACATCGAGGCGGCACTCGCCGGCGCCGACGAGGCGATCGCGGGCGCACAGAAAGCACACAGTTTCGGCACTGAGCTCTCGGCACGCCTGCTGCGCGCGCGCGCACTGTCCCGTCAGGGCAACACATCAACTGAAGCCGAGCACGAGCTGGACAGCGTGCGCGGCGGTGTCGCGCGCTATGCCAGCGTGCCATTGCGACTGGCGCTTGCCGAAACGGAATTGGCGGTCGCGCCGAAGAAAGGCGCCGCCATCTATCGCGAAGCGCGAGCACTGCTCGCGCATCTGCCCGCCTACAACCGCGCCTTTCGCATCCACACACTCGGCGCTGACGCGTTGCGCCGCAACGGCGGAGAAGGCATCGACGACGCACTCCGTGCCGCTGCCGCCAGCTACGCATCGCTGCTCGACAGCACCCCTGAAACGCAGCGCACGGCCCTCGCCGCTCTGGCCGC
>JBDSXV010000242.1:0-27069 GCA_039926025.1 Dokdonella sp. | reverse complement strand
CGCCACGAACTGGAGAGTCCGCGATGGCCTGTTTCCCGAAGATCGACCAACCCTGTCCGCTCGGCATCGACGAACAGAAGCGCATCGCCGGCTATTGCGGTCGTTGCAGCACGACGGTGCATGCGCTCAGCGCGATGAGCGACGCCGAGCGTATGAGTTTCCTCCACAACGCGACCGGACCGGTCTGCGTGTCGTATCGGGTCAATGTGCGGCGCAGTGTCAGCGCCGGCATCGGTGTTGCCGCGTTGGTACTGTCGATGAGCGGCGCGGTGCGTGCGATCGATGCGCCGATTGCGCCGGCGCTCGACGGCAATGGCATTCACGTGGTCGATGCTGCGCAGACGACACCGGCTGCCGTCGACGGCGACAAACACGAGGAAGTCCTGCTCATGGGTGGCGTACGCGATCCGAAGGCTGCCGAGCTCATCGATGAAGCGGATGTGGCCGATCTGCCGATGGTGCGGGAAAGTCGCGACTGATCTCGGATCCAGACGTCAACGTTGGATCGTTGAGCGCTCAATGTGTTTTGTCGCTGCGCCGGCCCCTCACCCAACCCTCTCCCCGAAGGGAGAGGGCTTTCAGGTGCTGATCCTTCTCTCCCTCTCCCTTCGGGGAAGGGGCGATTCAGGCGTTGAAGCTGGTCTCCCTCTCCCCGCCGGGGAGAGGGTCGGGGTGAGGGGGCGTGAGACCCGCACTCAATGCGACGTGTCCTCGCGCGCCGGTAGCACGCCGGCCGCATCGAGGATCTTCATTCGCGCAATCGTCGCCATCGTGCCGCGCAAGCTGTCCGGGCTGCCATCGCCAATCGCGATCGCGATATGCCCTGCGTCGAAGTGACCGAGCGCCGCGTCATAGCTGGCCCAGCGCGTGCCGTTCCACACCTGCACCCACATATGCGGACTGAAGGCATGGCGCTCGCCGAGGAATTGGCTCGCGTAGGAAATTCCGGAAACCACACGCGTCGGAATACCGCGTGCACGCGCTGCGGCCGCGAGCAACACGGCGTACTCGGTACAGTCGCCGCCACGGGAGTCGAGTGCCTGCACGGCGCTCTGGTACTCGCGGAAATCGATCGCGCCGTTCATGTGTTTCTGTATTGCGAGGATCAGCGCGCTCATTTTCGCGTCGATCGAGCCAGCGGTCGCGACGCGTGCAAAATCCTTCACGCGACGGTCGCGACTCTGCACCCAGTCGTTCGGCTGCAGGTAGCGCTGCAGTTCTGCCTTGTCCGGTGGCGGCTCGCGTCCGCAGTCCTCGCATATGGTCAGTTCGGTTGCATCGCCGTCTTGTGCGACATGCTGCTCCGCGGTTTCCGGCCAGTTCCAGACCGGACCTTCGCGCAAACGCACCCGGTAACGGATCGTGCCCGCGCGCGCGGCTTCGGAAATCTTGTACGGCGATACCACCAGCAGCGCCCGGATGGCCTGTTCCATTTCGTCGTTGGAGCGCGCTGGAGCATCGCCTGCGCAAGCGCTCGCGAAGCCGAACAGGGCCATGATCCAGGCGAAATAGCGGGGCACGTGGTCGATCATCGAAGGGGCAACGCGCTAAAGTAGGGGCAAGACTGCCACGAATCGGAACGCGAGTATGAGCGCGAACAAACCCACCCTCGACAACGCCAAGCTCGACCGTATCGTCGCCGAGGCACGCCGCGCCACTGAGCAACGCGACCTTGGCTACCGCGAGCGCGCATTGAAGATGTATCCGTGGATCTGCGGGCGCTGCGCGCGCGAGTTCACCCGCGCAAACCTGCCGGAACTCACGGTCCACCACCGCAATCACGACCACGACTTCAATCCGGCCGACGGCAGCAACTGGGAATTGCTGTGCGTGTATTGCCACGACAACGAGCACTCGCGCTACATCGACCATGCCGAGAGTGCGGGGGAAAAGGAGAAAGTAGCCGCCGCGACAGGGAATCCCTTTGCGGATCTGAAGGCGATGTTGAAGGGAAAAGGTGGCGGCTAGCACTCCTTCTCCCTTTGGGAGAAGGTGCCGACAGGCGGATGAGGGAAGGAGCATGCGACGCGCGGGAAAGGGGAGCGTGACGATAGCTTCCCTCATCCGGCGCTGCGCGCCGCCTTCCCCCGAAGGGAGAAGGAAAACGCAATCGAAGCAAGCCGGTACGTCGGAGATCTTGATGGTGCACGCGTGAATTCCGAAGCCGAACTGCTGGATGCCCTGTTCCTCCCCCTGACCTCCGGCGCCATCGCGTTCCCCGCAGCACGCCCCGCGCTGTTCCTGCGCGCACGCGCTGGCGTACCGCTGCACGCATGGCCGCGCGAACGTTTCCTCTGCATGCAGACTTTCAAGCCGTTCGCGGATGTACTGATGCGCGCCGGCTTGTCGGTCGAGGACAAGCTTGTGGACGAACACCGCTTCCCGCTCGTCCTCGTGCTGCCGCCGCGCCAGCGTGAGGAAGCGCGCGCCTTGCTGGCACGCGCGCTGCGCCACGCAGAAAAGGGGGCTGCCGTCATCGCGTGCCAGTCGAACAACGAAGGCGCGCGTTCGGGCGCCGCGGATCTCGAACGTATCGCCGGTACTGTGCAAAGCCTCTCGAAGCACAAATGCCGCGTGGTGTGGGCAAGCGTCGATGACGCGAACATCGACGCAGCACTCATGCAGGAATGGGCCGAACTCGACACGCCGCGCCCCATTCTCGACGGGCAACTGGTCAGTCGTCCCGGCTTGTTTGCCTGGGATCGAGTCGACCCTGCTTCCCAACTTCTTGCTTCATTGCTGCCCGATACGTTGGCCGGCCGTGTTGCCGATCTCGGCGCGGGCTATGGTTATCTTTCGACTGAACTCCTGCGTCGCTGTCCGCAGGTGACGGCGCTCGATCTCTACGAAGCCGAGCAGCGCGCGCTTGAACCTGCGCGCATCAACCTTGAGCGTGCAGCGCGCGAGCATGCTCGCCAGGTCGCGCTCGATTTCCTCTGGCACGACGTGACGACGGGTCTGCCGCGCCGCTACGATGCGGTTGTGAGCAACCCGCCGTTCCATCAGGGTCGTGCCGACCAGCCGGAACTCGGGCAGGCATTCATCGTTGCAGCGGCGAAAGCGCTGGAAAAAGATGGCGTGCTCTGGCTCGTCGCAAACCGCCATCTTCCGTATGAAGCCATCCTCAACGCGCATTTCAGTGCGATGCGCATCGTCGACGTGCGTGAGGGATTCAAGGTGATCGAAGCAAGGAATCCGCGCCAATGAAACTGGTCAAGCTGATCGCCAATCTCGGCTACGGCAGCCGCAAGGAAGTCACCGCGATGTTCCGCGAAGGCCGCATCACCGATGCCGATGGCGAGGTGCTGTACGCCGACGACAAGGTCGAACACGCACGCATCCGCGTCGACGACGAGCCGCTGGATCCGCCCGCCGGTATCGTGCTGATGATGCACAAGCCGGTGAGCTACACCTGTTCGACCAAGGACTCCGGTCGCATCGTCTACGACCTGCTGCCGCCACGCTGGCGCTTGCGCGATCCTGTGCTGTCGACGGTTGGCCGACTTGATCGCGAGACTTCGGGTCTGCTGCTGTTCACGGACGATGGCGCGCTATTGCATCGGATCATCTCGCCGAAATCGAACATCGTGAAGGTGTATGAAGCGACGCTTGCAAATGATTTGCGCGGCGACGAAGGCGCCATCTTTGCCAGCGGCACGCTGATGCTCGAATCGGAGCAGACGCCGCTCGCACCGGCTACGCTCAGCGTGCTCGGTCCGCGTCACGTGCGACTTGCGATAGGGGAGGGGCGCTATCACCAGGTGCGGCGCATGTTCGCGGCCGTCGGCAATCACGTTGACACACTGCATCGCGTATCGACGGGTGCGTTGACACTCGCGCACGTGCCAGCGGGTGAGTGGCGGATTCTGGGGTCGGATGAGATTGCGATGATCTTTGCGGAGGCGCGGGAATAGACAGGTAGCAAAAACTGATGCGTCGCCGCGTTTATGGCGGCCCGATCGACACCATCCCCACCCAACCCTCCCCTTCAAGGGGAGGGTTGGGTGGGGATGGTGCCCGCATGAGCGCACGCGCCCGCGTTCCGCTCAATCACTCGCGGTAGCCGAAGCGAGGTTCTTGGAGAAGAACTCGGTAGCCAAAGAAATCGCCTTTTCATGCGTGCCATTCTGCGGCACGCTCACCGCACACAACGGAACCTCGTTGCGTCCCGCATCGGTGCAGGTGCCGAGAAAATCGTAGTGACCGACCTTCGTAAGCGTGGTCAAGGTTGCATTCGGCAATAGCTGAGCGGCCGCATCGCCATTTGTTGCGGGCGGTGCGACGTTGTCTGCATCGCCGAGCACGATGGCGATCGGCGTCTTCAATGCCTTGAGGCTTCCCGGTACGATGCCTTGCATGGGTGCCGGGGCCATCACGAACACGGCTTTCACCCCCGCGATCGAATGGTCGCCGTTCGCATGAGCACGCAGTGCTGCCAGCGGCGGGGACTTCACCGCGCGCAACCGTTTCGCCAAGGTCATGTCAGGTGCTTCGTTTTGCGGGCGGCAGGTCGGATCGTCGGCGTGTGCTTCGCAGAACACCACCAGGCGATCCATGTTCACCTGAGCTCCGGCGGATACAAGTGCCGTGAATCCTCCGAGTGAAAATCCGGCGACGCCCAATCGATTCATGTCGAGGTGCTGCGCGATCAGCGCATCCTTGCGCACCGCTGCGAGCGCGGCCCGCAGATCCTCGGCCCGCTCCCAGATGATGGTTGCGCCTGCGATCGTCATCGGGTCGCGACCGTTGTTGCCGGGATGATCGACCGCAATGACCACGTAACCAGCGCGCGCGAGTGCGGTTCCGAACCAGCCCATCATGCGTGCCGTTCCGCCGAAGCCATGCGAAAAGAGAACGACCGGAAATGCGCCTGTTGCAAACGCGGCATCGTCGGTGGCGCTGCCCGAAACAAACAGTGCGCCCGCAGGCGGACCGATCTTCAGCGGCGCTTCGACCGCGCCTTCAGCAGCTGGATACCACACCGTGATGCGCAGATTGGCGCTGTGTTCTGCGTCGCGCACGGCAGCGGTCGGCGTAGTCGTCGTGCGATGCAGTTCTCCAACCGGCATCGCATGCAGCGATGTGCCGGCAAGCGCGAGCAAACTGCAGATGAATCGAGCGTTGCGTATCACCATGGTTTTCACCCGTACATTCAGGATTTCAAGGGTATCCAGATCTCGACATCGCCCATGCCTGTACTGTCGTCGAAATTGGCAGAGTAACGTTCGAAGTCAGGCGCGTCGGCGACTTCGAGTCCGGATTGCGGCAGCCAGTGTTCGGTGAACGTCTGCCATGTGCGTCGGATGGACGAAATGTGGCCGCGATGCGTGGCGACCGCGTAGTTTCTTTCGGGTAGTCGGATCGTGCTCCAGCTCGCGTTCAAACCGGAGAAGCTGGATACATCGTAGCCGGCGATGTATTCAAAGCTGCCTTCGTCGTCGCTGTTGCAGAACACGCCGAACGCTGTTTTTCCGGCAGATGAAAACCCGTTCAACGACAAGACCAGCCGCTGCCATTGCGCTGGAATGCCTTGCGTGGTCGCGCCGTTGTAACGGCGGCCGAGGCCGGCAATCAATTGCGTCGTGCTGCGTTCGATGCGCGGGGTCTCGAGTGCGACCGGTTGCTCATCGGCCGAGCGCAGCGGCTCCACCAGCGCGACATCCGCGACGCTGCCGCGTTGCCTCAGATCGTCGGGCGTCACGCCGAATTGTTCGCGGAATGCGCGCGTAAATGCCTCGTGCGAGGCATAACCCGAGTTCAACGCGAGATCGAGAATGTCCGGCGCACCGCCAGCGAGCAATCGCGCCGCTTCGGTCAAACGGCGCGCGCGCAGGTAACGCACGACGGACCAACCGGTCGCCGTCTGGAACAAGCGTGCAAGGTGGAACGGCGAGACGCCGGCAATTCTCGCAATGTCGGCAAGCGCGATATCGGTGCTGTAGTGACTCTCGATGTACCAGAGCGCTTTTTCTGCGGCAGGCATGGAGAGGAGCGATTGATTTCGGTAAGGTGAATCGAGCTTACCCGTGGACCCGAAGCGACGTTTGATAGTTCTTGCTGTGGCGAAACCGTGATGGCCGATGAGTCGTGGCGCGATGGGTCGAACGACCATCCGTTGTGGCTCGCATCGCAATGTTCGATCCGACGCCGGGACGCGACTGTTGATGCAACGCGTCAAACCGCAGCCATGCCGTTCGGGCCATGTGCCGCTGAATTAGCATTGGCTATGATGCTGGGATCATTGCCCCAGGAGCCTCCTCTGCCATGCGCATCCACCGCCTTTGCCTTGCCGCCGCGCTCGCTTCCACCCTCGGATCGGCGTATGCCGCGCACGGCATCGCTACTGGTGATGTCAACAAGGGCGTGGCGGCATGCACGGATTTTTTCGAGTATGCCAATGGCACCTGGCGAGCGAACCACCCGATCCCGGACTACATGGATCGCTGGAGCAGGCGCTGGGAGTCGGGTGAAATCAACAAGGAACACGTGCGCGACATCCTCGCCGATGTGGCCAAGCGGACGGACTGGCCGGCCGGAACACCCGAGCAGCTGTCGGGCGATTTCTATGCCGCGTGCATGGACGAGACCAAGGTCAACGAACTCGGCGCGAAGCCGGTGCAGCCCCTGCTGGATGAAATCCGCGCGATCAACAGCACGGTCGATGTGCAGCGCACACTCGGCCATCTGCACGATCTTGGCGTTGCTGTCCCTTTCAATGTGGCTGCCGCGCAGGATCTGCATGATCCTACCCGGATGATTGCGCATATAGGCGCGGGCGGATTGGGCATGCCCGATCGTGACTACTATTTGAAACCTGAAAAGCGCTTTGTCGAGGCGCGCGAGAAATATGGCACGCACGTAGCGAAGATGTTCGAGCTGGCGGGCGCAACTCCCGCGGTAGCCAGCCAGGACTCGGCCATCGTGTTCGCGTTCGAGAAGCGCCTCGCCGAGGCGTCGCTCGACAACGTCGCGCTGCGTGATCCGACCCAGCAGGATCACAAGACGTCCTTCGCAGATCTGTCAAAACGTGTGCCGGACTTCGCGTGGTCCGCGTATTTCGATGCGGCACACATGCCGCGCAACGACGTCAACGTGACCCAACCCAAGTTTCTGCAGCAGGTCGAGAAGGAACTGAAGTCCACACCGGTCACGCAGTGGAAAACCTACCTTGAATGGCAGCTGCTGAACGCGGCGGCCGATTCGCTGTCGGCACCGTTCGTGCAGGAGAACTTCGCCTTCAACGGCAAGTTCCTGACCGGCGCGACGGTGATGAAGCCGCGCTGGAAGCAGTGCGCCGAGGCCGCGGACAACCAGCTCGGCGAAGCGCTCGGCCGCAAGTACGTGGAAAAATATTTCCCGCCCGAAGCGAAGGCGCGCGTGCAGGACATGGTCAAGAACATCCTGTCGGCGATGAAGGACACGATCCACGGTCTGGACTGGATGAGCGACGAGACGAAGGAGAAGGCGCTGGAGAAATTGTCCACCTTCAATCCGAAGATCGGCTACCCCGATCACTGGAAGGATTACGCTGGCGTCGTGGTCGGACGCGGCTCGTACTGGGATGACGTGGTTGCCGCATTGCGCTGGAACGTGGCCGATGGGCGCAAGCAGATCGGCAAATCCGTCGACCGTACGCGCTGGGGCATGACGCCGCCGACTTCGAACGCGTACTACAACCCGTTCTTGAACGAAATCGTATTTCCTGCCGGCATCATGCAGCCGCCCGCATTCGATATCGCCGCGACGGATGCCGTGAACTACGGTGCGATCGGCGTGGTCATCGGTCACGAGATCAGCCACGGCTTCGACGACCAGGGCGCGCAGTTCGACGCGCAGGGGCGACTGAGCAACTGGTGGACGCCAGCAGACCAGGAAAAATTCAAGGCGCGCGGCCAGTGCGTGGTCGACCAGTTCGACAGCTATTTCGTCGAGCCCGGCATCCATCACAACGGCAAGCTCGTGCTTGGCGAATCGATAGGAGACCTCGGTGGCGCGAAGCTCGCTTATCTCGCCTACATGAAATCGCGCGAGGGCAAACAACCCGAAGCGACGATCGACGGGTTTACGCCCGAACAGCAATTCTTCCTCGCCTGGGGGCAGTGGCGCGGCGACGCGATCCGCCCTGAAACCCAGCGCACCATGGTGCAGGGTGACCCCCACCCGATCGCAAAATTCCGCGTCAACGGACCGCTGTCGAACCTGCCGGCATTCCAGCAGGCGTTCCAGTGCAAGGCGGATGCGCCGATGGTGCGCCAAGGCAAAGGGCGGTGCGAGGTCTGGTAGGGCGGGGCAACCCTCACGCGTCAATGGCGTCCCTGAAAATCGGGTGACGCATGCGTTCGATGAGCCGGGCCTGTTGACGCCGGCTCGGTCGAAAGGACGATGCGCATGGGAGCTGGGGAGCGTTGCGCGCCAGTGGTCGCCTGTATGATTCCTCACCGCTGGAGGAACCATGATCGAAGGCCACCTGTGCGCCCCTACACCCGTCAATGAGCCGGCGCGCCTGGCTGCCTTGCGCTCGTACGGCATCCTTGACACCGGATTCGAAGGCGCGTTCGACGATATTGCGAAGATTGCGGCGTACGTGTGCAGGGCACCCATCGCGGTCGTCAATTTCATCGACGCCGAGCGCCAGTGGTTCAAGAGTGAAATCGGCCTTGGCGTGCGGGAAACACCGCTGACACCGTCGATCTGCGCGCATGCGATCCTGCAGACCGAATTGTTCGTCGTGCCCGACACGACGCTCGACGATCGCTTTCGCTTCAATCCTCTTGTGACGGGTGAGCCCGGCCTTCGTTTCTATGCCGGCGCGCCGCTGCTGACGTCCGACGGGTTGCCGATCGGTACCGTTTGCGTGCTCGACCATGTTGCCCGAGACATCGACGATGACCAGCGATCGACGCTCACGTCCCTCGCCCGGCAAGTCATGGCACAGCTCGAGTTGCGCCGCACGCTGGCGCGAAGCGAAGAGGATGGTCGCTTTCGTCATCGACTGATGACGACGATCGGCCACGACCTCAAGGCGCCCTTGCGCAGCGCGCTCTATTCGATCGCGCGTGCGCGGCGCGACGCACCAGCGGCCATCGATGAACGCCTGATCGCCGCCGAGCACTCGCTGGGCATGATTGATTCGGAGTTCAACAAGCTGCTGACAATGGCGCATGGCGATGACGGTGCTTCACCCGAACACACGACGTTCCCGGTGTCCGACGTTGTCGAGGGCCTGGTGAAAATGTGGCAGTCGGCAGCCGAACGCAAAAAAATCGCGCTTTCGTATGTGCCATCCCGGCAGTGGATTCAAAGCCATCCCGTGTGGCTTTCCACCATCCTGGGCAACCTGATCAGCAATGCCATCAAGTACACCCGTGAGGGTCGTGTCCTCGTGGGATGCAGGCGTGCAGGCGACAAGCTTCTGATCGAAGTTCTGGATACGGGAATCGGCATCGAGCCTTCGCGTGCTGAACGTATCTTCGATGCGTTCCAGCAGGTCGACGCATCGAGCGAGGGCTTGGGCCTGGGTCTCTGGATCGTTTCGAGAACGGCGATGATGCTCGATCACCCCGTGCGTGTGCGCACGGTGGCGGGCAAGGGCTCGCGCTTCAGCGTCGCAGTCCCGCTGGCGGCGAAGGCCCCACGCGATCTCTGAGGCGCCACTATTTTCGTGCGTGACCGATACATCGCGCAGATCCGCGGTCAGTCGCGACGGTCAGGATGGCCGCCAGATCACGACAGCTCCATGCGCCTGCAACTGCGGACGGCAGCCATGTGCTCGGTGCGATGCCGCACAGACGCCGTCACCTCTGTGCCTGCACTATCGGGTCAGACTTCGGGTGCATGCCATGGCCAACAGCAACATTTTTCCAACGAACGGCGTGAGCTTGACGCCGCACGACACGACCTCCAACGGCGTCGATCCGGAAACAACCCAGTGGCAGGAAACACTGCGCAACGGAACCTCGGTGCTGATCCGTCCGATACGCGATGTCGATGTCGAACTCGAGCGCCGCTTCATCGAGGAACTGTCTCCGCAATCCATCCGCTTTCGCTTCCTTGGCGAGATGAAAACACCCAGTCCCGAATTGCTCAGGCAGTTCACGCATCCGGACCCGGCGAGTGAGGTGGCGTTTGTAGCGATGCTGGGCGAGGGTGCCGACAAGCGTGAAATCGGCGTCAGTCGCTACAGCGCCCGCGCCGATGGTTTGAGTTGCGAGTGCGCGGTCGCCGTCAGCGACGATTGGCACAATCAGGGACTCGCGACGATGCTCATGCAGCATCTGATCGGCGTTGCGCGCCAGCGTGGCATCGAATGCATGTATTCGATCGATTCGGCCGACAACCAGCCGATGCGCGACCTCGCCGAGCATCTCGGCTTCACGCACAAGCAGGACCCAAGCGACTCGACCCAGGTCGTGCATTCCCTGGATCTCAAAGCCGCGACGACCTGATTCGCTGGCGCAAACTCCTGCCATTGCGTATGCCATGTCGGGATCTGGACCAGCGGAGGCCTGTCAAGGGTTCTTTTCCGTCGATGGCCACGGCAGCAGCGGCTGCGACGCCGCAAAGTTTCGAACAAGCGCGCATTCACGGGAATCGCCTTCGGACGACATTCATGCCGGATGCCGGACCATGTGCGTCCGTTCTCCATCCAGGTGTCTGCCGTGCCCATGCGTTCTGCAAGAAAGGAAAGCCGCGCTGCAAAACAAATCGCCGATCTCGCGATCGCCGCGCCCGTCGTCATCGCACAGAGAATGTTGCACATGGCGATGCCCGGCGCGACATCATCAGCAGCGGGCAAACGCGAATCGCGTCGGATGGTCAACGAGAAGGTGGCGGCGTCGACGGAAGCTGCTATTGGCGTGACCGCGGCGATCATGCGTGCCAATGCCAATTTTGCCACCTTGCTCATGCGTTCGTGGTTTCCGGGCGGCTCGCCGAATCGCGCCCCGGCTGCGTTCGTGAACCTGATGCGCTCTGCCGCTGCGGACGTTTCGAGCAGCGCCGTTGCGCCCTCTCTTCGCAAGGTGAAAGCCAACGCGAGGCGATTGTCACGTTGATGGAGGAGCAGCAGCCGTCGCTTGCTCGAATCAGCTTGAGCTGATGACACCAGCGCGATAACACCTGCTGAAACTGAATCGAACATACGTTCAGGTTGGTGGGTTCATGGTGGTCTTCCAAACGGGAGGATTCCCATGACGAAGCTGGCGTTCTTGGCTGCTGATGTCATTCCGGTAGCCCCAATCGATGGTCAACCGTCATCCGCGCCAACTCCTGGCGTCCACCTTCGGTGCCCCACATGCGCTTGGGAGATGGATCACCCGCAATGCACGGGATTCGACCTCGCGCTGAAGTGCCCGTCATGCAGTGCCGTCGCGGAATTCAGGCAATGGCATGAGGCTTGGTGCGCAAGCCGCCGCGAAATTCTCCTGCGCATGTTTCCCAAAATGACGTGGCTCACGAGCGGGTACTCGGAAATAGTTCCCGCAGGCGGCGCAACGCATGAACATCTGCGCGAGGTCGGGTCGTAAGTACGCAAGCGCCCGACGGTAGCGCCCATGTGCTCGAAGCGGAGGGCAAAGCGCGCCACATTGTGGGAGCAACTGCCTGTGGGAGCTGTCTGTGGGTGGGGCTTTAGCCGCGATGCTTTTGACTTTCCTGCAGCGAGGCTGATGCCATCACCACAGCAACTGCGTCGCGGCTAAAGCCGCTCCCGCAACTGCATTGGGTCCTGTGGCTTGAATGGGTGGACTGAAGCGCGCAGTTTTTTGGGGTTCGCGCTTGCACGTTGTTGCGCGAGGGGGATAGATAGCAACAGGTCGACCACGCGGTATCTCTTGGTCCAGGTGCGGTGCCGCACAGACGGCTGGAGCGGCGAGCTCCAACGTATCAGGATGCCGCTGCGACGTGAAGTTGCAGAAGGCTCCACAGTTGCAGGCGTTCCACGGCGCATCATCGGAGATTCAACCCATGCATCCGGTTTCCTGGCGCTTTCCAATGCGGATGAAGCGAGCAATAGTGCGTGCAGCCGTGCTGCTCGCACTGCTCGCGACCCTTTGGCCCAGCCTTGCGGCAGCGCTGCCCGCATTCAATCGCCAGACCGGCCAGAACTGCCAGGCCTGCCATGCTGGCGGTCAATTTCCGGAACTCACGCCCTACGGGCGGCTATTCAAGCTCACCGGCTACACACTGGGTGAACGCAGCCTGCCACTTTCCGCGATGGCCGTCGCGAGCGCTGCTCGCGTCAACAATACGTCGAAGAGCGACGATCCGAAGGCCGACTTCCAGAAGAACAATTCCCTGATCTTCGCGAGCGCGAGCGTGTTCGGCGCGGGCAAGATTACCGACAACATCGGTGCGTTCCTGCAGGTCACGTACGACAACTACGCCGCCCAGTCGGACGACGGCAAGTTTCATGGGCACAGCAGCGCCGACAACATGGACATCCGCTACGCGGACCGTTCGATCGACAGCCATCACGACTGGATCTGGGGCATCAGCGCCAACAATAACCCATCCATCTCAGATGTCTGGAACACCGCGGCGGCTTGGATGCAGTACGTGCCGGTGCCCAGCGCCGGCAGCAGCCGCTTCATCGACGGCACGGCGCCGTATCCGGGCTTCGCTGCGGGCGGCAACCTTTCCGGCGTTACCGCCTACGCGTTCTGGAACCAGATGCTTTACCTCGAAGTCGGCGGCTATCGCACGGCCAAGGGTGTGACGTCGTTCATGAGTGCAGGTGTGCCCGATGCCGAAAAGACCCGTCTGCAGGGCACCAATCCCTATTGGCGGATGGCGCTTTCGCACGAGTGGGGGGCGCACAACCTCATGATCGGCACGTCGGGCATGCTGGCCGACGTCTACGACGATCCGCTCGACACCTCCAATCCCGCCACTGTCCATCGATTCAGGGATATCGGAATCGATTCGCAATATCAGTACTTGCTCGATCCGCATACGGTCACCGTGCAACTGGCCTATATGCGCGACCACCATGAGCTTCCTGCCTTTCTAGCCAACCAGCCGATCGAGGACGTCGACGGCAATGCGCTGCCGAATACCAACTCAGTCGATACGACGAATGTGCTGCGTGCGAAGGCGAGTTACGTCTACGAAGCCCGCTACGGAACCAGCGTTTCGTTTTTCAATCAGACCGGAACGACGGACTCGGCGCTGTACGATCCGACACGCGTCGGCGGCAATATCGCCGGCAGCCCATCTGTGCGTGGCCAGACGTTTGAAGTGTTCTGGACGCCGGTCCAGTACGTGCGCCTCGGCCTGCAGTTCACGACCTACGACAAGTACAACGGCGCCTCGCACAACTACGACGGCTTCGGCCGCAGCGCGAGTGACAACAACTCGCTGTTTTTTTATTGCTGGGGCGCGTACTGATCATTCGCCGCAGTGCATCGGCGACGGCATACATGGCAGGCTTTAGGAGATCGGCATGAACATACGGCAGGTGGCATTGCTGGCAGCCCTTGCCAGTGTGACGGCAGGATGCGCCAATGAACCGCGCTCTCGCGATACGGCGAACGAAAACGTAGCCGGAGAAACTCTCGCACGCCAGGTCTGCTCGAACTGCCACGGCGTCACGGGAAATTCAAATTCCCCGAATTTTCCAAACCTCGCGGCGCAACCGGAAGCCTACCTCGTCGCGCAGCTCACCGGCTTCAAGGCTCATAGCCGCCGCGATCCGGCCGGCTATGAATACATGTGGGGCCTGAGCCATAAGCTGACCGAAAAGCAGATCAAGGAATTGGCCGTCTACTTTTCCGCGCAGACCCTGCTGCCCCAACGCGTCGAGGGAAAGCCGGAGCGCAGTCAGAGCGGCGAGACCATTTTCACGGCTGGCATTCCCGACAAGGCCGTTCCACCGTGCGCCAGTTGCCATGGACCGCAGGGGCGGGGGAATGCTGCCTTTCCACGCATCGCCGGCCAACACGCCGACTACCTGGTCAAGCAGATGACTGTCTTCCAGCGCACGGACCAGCGGCCGGAAGGCAGTGTGATGAAAGTCGTGGCCCATGGCCTCACGCAGGAGAACATCGCTGACGTTGCGGACTATCTGCAGTCGATGCCACCCAAATAGGTCATGCGGAAATTTGTCGGCAATCGAAGACGAAATCGATGAAACGTCAGGAAACTCGGCCTCGACCTTGTCGGCATGGAGCGGGGAGATCCAGTGCATCGGGGATGGTCCGCGAGTGTTTTTTTGAAACCCCCGACTCTGACCCAGGTGTTGCTCAGCTCACATAGTCCGACGGATCGAAGCGATCGGTAGTATCCATCCTGATGCTGCGCAGCCTCGCCGTTTCAAGGTGCGAGGCATAAAGCTGCTCGCTGAAATAGCAGATCAGTAGGGATCGACGGCGAGCGCCGGTCGCATTCAGGCCGCCTGCATGTACGAGATCCGCATCAAACACCAGGATGTCGCCGGCCGATCCTGAGAGTTGCAGCGAACGGGACTCATCATTCATGTCGAACCCAGGTTCGCCCTGCGCTGGACGATGGCTGCCGGGGACGATACGGGTCGCACCGTTCCCAGCGTCATAGTCGTCGAGAAAGGCCAGCGCATTCACCGTATCGCCCGGCCGCCGAGCCGACAGATCGCGATGCAGCGCCTGATGGCCGCCGCCCGCCAAAGGCTCACGCCCTTCCACTTGCGAGAGGAAGAACCTTTCGCCGATCAATGCGCCCACCACGGCAAGAAGCTTGGGCAGGCGACACACGGCCTGCACGTTCGAATCGAGGTCGACCAACGAATGTCGCCAGCTCGATTGGCGCGGCACGGGCCATTGCTCTGATGACTTCACACCCGCGTCGAACGCGACGCGCAGGTCGTCTTGCCAGTCGACCGGGATCGCTCGGCGGAGCAGGGCATAGCCGTCTTGATGCAGTTGCTCTCGGTCGAGCATGGATTCCTTCGGCGCACGTGCGCTTCATTTGCTGGTCAGGCGTCGGTCTCGTCATCCCGCGAAAACAGGTGCCCGAGAATTCGATCGGGAGCATTCAGAAAATCTCTCGTTACCAGATAGTGATCGGTTTCCCGGTAGGCGACCTCACGGATGCCGTCGTCTTCGAACTGATACAGGGTGGCTCCGGGGTAGGCCAGAAGAATGGGTGAATGGGTGGCAATCAGAAATTGCGCGTGGCGCGGCATTTCCAGCTCATGGATGATGCGCAAAAACGCGAGCTGTCGTTGCGGCGACAGGGCCGCCTCCGGTTCGTCGAGAATGTACAGGCCATGTTCGAAGCGATTTTGAAAAAGCGCCAGGAATGACTCGCCATGCGATTGGTGATGAAGTGATTTCCCACCATACGCCCTGAGGTCGGAGACACTGTCGAGGTAGCTGGCGAAGTTGTAGAAGCTTTCGGCGCGCATGAAAAATCCGTCGCTCATTTTCGGCAACCACGAGAGCCGCAGAGCCTGCGCCAGTTCAGAGCGATCTTCCCTTGCCTCACGAAAGTGATCTCGACTACCGCCCTCGGGATTGAATCCACAGATTTCCGCCAAGGCTTCGAGCAGGGTCGATTTTCCGCTGCCGTTCTCTCCAACGAAGAAGGTTACCGGGGTTGGCAATTGGAGGTTTATTCCGCGACGAAATGCCGGAATGCTGAAGGGAAACCCGGATCCGTCCATCCGTTCTGGATCGCTGCGAATGCTGCGCAGATAGGGAGCCCCCAGGCTGGAGGAAGATTTCCCGATCGACTTCCGAGATGCCATGGCCAGCTTCCGATGCCTATAACGACGCTATGTAAAAACCGAACCGATCTTGCCCGCATGAAGCAGGCCGATCAAGACGGTCAGTGGCGGTAGGAGCGCTATTTTGTGCGGGCGGTTTCAGCCGCGATGCCTCGTGTGATTAGCGCGTCGCGGCTGAAACCGATCCCGCAATACAGCGACTTCAGCCCGCTGCTTGAAGGTGAGAGCTTTCATGCGGCAAGCTTTGGCCTTCTCCTTCACGGGAGGGGTGGGGATGGTGTGCGACGTGCGCCGATGTCGGACACAGGAAACCAGATGAAGTAGCCACCACCATCCCCGCCTGAATCCTCCCCTCGAGGGGAAGGACTTGCATGCGTCGAGCTTCAGCCCTCCCCTTCAAGGGGAGGGTTGGGTGGGGATGGTGTTCGCGTGAACAGACAGTCTTCGCATGAAATGAATGTGCCTCCGATTCGGCTCGAAGGGAGCTTCCCCATGTCGATCGGCACCGTATCGTCCGGCACATATACCGCACTCGCATGCATCACCCACACTCGCGCACCTTCTCAATGGCGCAGCCCATGCCTCCCATCTTCCGCAATGCCCGCGGACAATTCCGCAATGGCTGGTGGATCCTCACGTTCGTTGCGGTGTTCCTTGCGAGCCAGCCTGTCTATCACTTCATCTCGAAGGCGCTGCAGCAGCGGGGCTTCAATGGATTGTGGCTGTCGCCGTTGCCGGTGATCGCGGTGCTGCTGGTGACATGGGTCTGCACGCGCCTGCGACGGGAATCGCTGACGAGCGTGGGCCTCGCCGTGAACGCGCGCTGGCTCCGCGAGGTGCTGATAGGCAGTGCCGTGGGCACGGCGATGATGCTCGCCGTCGTCAGCTTGATCTACGCTGCGGGCGGCGTGAGCTTTGCCATGAATCCAGCGCGCAGTGTCCACGCACTTGTCGCAGGCGCGTGGGCGTTCGTCTGCGTTGCGTTGCTCGAGGAACTCCTCTTCCGCGGCTTCGTCTTCCAGCGACTCATCGACGGTATCGGCATCGGCGGTGCGCAGGCGCTGATGGCCGTGCTGTTCGCTGTCGGGCACTGGGGCAATCCGGGCATGCAGGGAACGACCGAGTTCTGGGCGACTCTCGACACCATGCTCGGTGCATCGCTGCTCGGTTTCGCCTACTTGCGTACCGGCAGTCTCGCGCTGCCGATCGGCATTCACTTCGGCTGGAACTGGGCGCAAGGCGCACTGCTCGGCCTGGATGTCAGCGGCTTCGATCAAGCCGGCTGGTTTGCTCCGACAATCCTCGACCAACCGCAATGGCTAACGGGCGGCAGCTTCGGCCCCGAGGCCAGTATCTGTTCCGTGGTGGTCGACGCCGCCGTTCTTCTGCTGATCTGGCGATGGAAAGGGTTTGCGCCGAGACTTCATGCTCGGCCAACACTCGTCGACGCGCCCGCGCTCGCGCACACAGATCTGGCTGGAGCGGAGCTTTCCTGACACCAGCGAACGCGCGGGCTGCGCATGGTGCACAAGGCGCCTTGGTGCGATATTGCCTGCTTGATACCTGCGGTCACGCGTGTCGTCGGGCAGGAATCGTGGCCGGTCCGCTCCGACGCGTTTACTTCGATAGAGTGCATCCATGACCGCACCCTCCATGCGCGCGCTCTGGAACAGACTGCCGACCATCGTGCGCGCAGTCATCGTCGGGTATCTGGTCGCAGCCGTCGGCGGCCTTCCGCCCGCGCTATTCCTTCTGGGAAATTTGAAGTTCTATCCGTCCGTTCCGTGGCTGTTGCCGGCGACGAGCGTCTGGCTCTGGTGCTTCTGGCAGTACTGCGATGGAAAAGGTTGGCCTCGATCAACCGCACAGGTCCGCAAACGCGATTTGCGTGGTCGTCCACTGACGCCGCGTGTCTGGTTCTGGTCGATGATCGCCGGAGGGTTGGGCATGATCGCCGTGGATGCCCTTGCATTTCTGACGCCGCGGATCGCCGAAATTCCGAAGGACGCGTTCAAGCTGCCCGCGATCATCGCTTCCTGTCCGCCATGGACCCTGCTCGCCATCCTGCTTGCAATCAGCGCCGTCGCTGGCGTCGTCGAAGAAGCGGCGTACCGAGGCTACATGCTCTCTCCGATCCAGCGCCGTCACGGATGGCCCGCTGCCATCCTGATTACCGGGATGGTCTTCTTCGCTGATCACTATTTCGGGCATGCCTATGCCACCTTTGCGTTCCTGCCGTTTTTTCTGGCCGTGAGCACGCTGCATGGACTGCTGGTCTACACGACCCAATCGATCCTTCCCTCCATCGTCTTGCATGCGGTTGCCGATGCCATCGTGATCCCGATCCAGTACGGCGTGATCGGGAATCCGTCCCTGTCTTCGGTGTGGACGAACGGCGTCGACGACTCGTTTCTCGTGACCGCGGCAGTTGGCGTGGTGTTTGCGGGCGTGGCTGTGCCTGCGTTCGGAAAGTTGGCGCGGGTTGTCGCCGACGATCCCGGAGTTGCGTAAAAAGGCAGCCAACGATCGCAGGAAAGAAATGAGACGGAGGCACAAGGCCAGCGATCCACGGCCGCCTTGCAGGTTTCCGTTGCTCCCCATGTTTTCTGACTCGATGACGGATGCTGCAATGACATCACAGCAGGAAGACAAACCGCTCGACTCAGCTCCGGAGCCCTCGTTCTGGTGGGCGCTGCTGTCCAATCGCGGTCAACGTGGGGGTGTCGCCACTGCGGGCATTCTGGTGCGCTATGCGATTCCGATCGTCGGCGTCTTGTTCATGCACTGGTCGGCGCAAACGTTCCTGCTGATGGCGGTGATCACCTTCACCTGGAACATGGTGCTGACAGGCGTTTGGAACATGGCGACGTCGACGCTGACCAAGGCGCGTCGAACAGGGGAGGCGGTTCGCGCTCGTACGTGGCTTCAAACGTTGCTGGTTTCCGCCGTGGTGTTTTGCATCCTCACCGCCACGTTTGGTTTTCCGGTTTACTACATGACGTCCTCGCCGCCGGTGCTGGATTCCCTTTGGTGGTTCGGATTCGCCCTGACGTTGCTCGGACCACTGCCGGGCCTGGTGGAGCTGATACGTTCTGCGGTCGCGGCAGATTTGCAGGACGACGAAATCGAAGCGTGGGCAAAACAACGCCGATTGCTGGTCACGCTGGGTATCGTGCCTGTCGTCGGCGCCTATGGCCTGCTCGCCGAATTTCCGTACCCGATCACGATGATCAGTGTCGCCATTGTCTACGTGCTGTTTTCGGCGCTGTGTGAGTTGAGACCGGACATGGCAGCCGAGTTTGCCAAAGAACTGCCGCCCGAATAGAGCCAGTCGAACGTGGGCGCACCTGAGTGCATACAGGCAATCTCAATTCAGGCGGAAGCCCTGCAAAAGCTCGCGCAAGGATTTTTTCCGATACTTTTTCTGATCGCCTCGCCCGCGTGGGCATTCACGGATATGTGAACGTCGACCGATGCGTTGAGCACGGCGCGCACCAACTTTGCCGCGACGCCGCTGGCGTCGGGTAAGGGCTCGTTGCCGGGAAGCCCTGTGCTTGGCTTCAGTGCCGGCTTGTCCAGCGCCAAGTAGTTCGATCCTGCTGCAAATCCCAGGTCCGCGACGAGGTCGATGAACATCGTGCACATCGCAATGCTGCTACCGTCCGGCAAAGTTCTTGTCGTTGGGGGAGCGATCGATAGCGTGGCGGGTCGGTACCATCCGGCGTCGGGGCCAAGCCGAAATCGCCGCGTCCAGGTTGAATGGAGTGGCCACGTCATTCAAAACCGTTCTTGAAGATTTCGTCGCTGGGGTTGATCGCACCGTATTCGAAGGCGCCGATATCGCAGAAGCTGCCAGCGGGCCGCGTAAAGCCGCGCTGGTCGACGGTGATCGGCATGGAGTTTCCGTCGACACACGCGAAACCGAACGCCGGATTTCCGGCGTCAATGGCATTGTTGCCATTGAGCAAGGCAATCGTCGGAGTGGGTCCGCCGTTGTTGGCGACACCGCCAAGGAAAGTCAGCGAGTTGAGGTTGTCCCAAAGGCTGCCGCTGTCAGGCGCAATATTGCAGCCACTGAGCGTGCTGGCGTCCGTCCCCAGCACATTGCGTCCATCCAAGACCAACGGGCCGTCGCCGTCGCAATCATCGTAGATGGGCGTGTTTTCCATCGTGTTCCCGGCCAGCAAGGTGTTGCGCAGATTGAAGTTGGCTGTAGTGCTGATGTAGATGCCTCCGCCGAAGCCGACGCCATCGTGATCCTGATCGGCGTCGTTGTAGGCAATCGTCGAGTTGTGAATGTGGGCAGTCGAAAAATTCGTGGCCATGATGCCACCGCCGTCATTGATCGCCTCGTTGCCTGCAATCGTGGTGTTGACGAGGGCCATCGTCCCGAGATTTTCGATACCGCCGCCTTCATGGGCGGTATTGAATGCGATCGTGCTCGCATTCATCGCAAGATCACCGTCGTTGTCGATGCCGCCGCCGAACGTCGCGATATTCAAGCTCACGGTCGAGTCTTGCATGGTCAAGCTGCCGAAATTGGTGATGCCGCCGCCAACGATGTCCTCGTTGGCGGTCACGACGACGCCATCGAGGGCCAGGCTGCCCTCGTTGAAAATGCCGCCGCCGCTATCGCCGCCGGTATAGCCATGGCGGAAGGTGACGCCGCTGACACTGGCCGTTCTCGACACGCCAACATGCAGGATCCGGTCAATCCGGTTGGCGTCGACGACGGTGGTCGCGGCGCCCGCGCCGACCAGGCTGATAACTCCACTGCCGCTCGTGGGCGCCGTCAGATTGAGGTCGCCGCTGTCGTCGCCGTCATCGTTGACCGGTAGCCGCGTCAACGTATAGATGCCCGCCGGCAACATGATCGTCGCACCGGCCGTGGATGCGCGGTTGGCCTGCATCACTGCAGCGCGCAAGGTGCATGTATTGGCGGCGGTGTGGCACACACTGTCGCTGACGTTGTCATCCGCTTGATCGAGCGTGCTGTCCACCGTGAACGTCTGGACGGCAAACGCATCGCGAGAGAACAACAGCGCCGCCGCGAGGCAGGCGCAGCGTGCCAATGCGGCGGAACTAAAACGACGCTTGATGGGAGACCTCGCGATTTCCTGCCAGATCGCAGCGATTGGAAGCGATCGCGATGGAATATTTCATGTCGGAACTCCGCGATCCCGTCACTCGAACCCGTTCTTGAAAATTCTGTCGACCGCGCCATATTCGAATGCGCCGATGTCGCACGCGCCATCCGTTCGCGCAAACCCGCGTTGATCGTAGGGGAGCCCGTTGCCGCCCTGGTCGACGCAAAGATAAGGTGACATCGGGTTCCCTTGGTCGATGGCATTGTTGCCGCTGAGCAAGGCGATCGTCGGCGTGGGGCCGCCGTTGTCGGCGAGACCGCCAAGGAAGCTCAATGAATTGAGCTCGGCCGAGTCGCCTCCGGGGGCGTTGGTGATGATGCACCCGCTGAGCGAGTCCGCGTCGGTGCCCAATATGTTCAGCCCGTACTCAACCAGATAGCCGTTGCCGTCGCAGTCGTCGTAAAGAGGTGTGTTTCCCATCGTATTGCCGGCCAGCAAGCTCATGATTTGATCCAGGTGGGTGCCGGAACCCGAGATGTACACGCCGCCGCCGAGACCCACGCCATCGCGATCCTGATCGGCGTCGTTATACGCAATCGTCGAGTTGTAGATATTCGCCGAGCTCCCTTGATCGTAGATGCCGCCACCGTCGTCAACGGCTTCATTGCCCGCGATCGTGCTGTTGACGATGTTGACGGCGCCGTAGTTGATGAGGCCGCCACCGGATTTCGCGGTGTTGGATGCGACCGTACTTGCGATGATGGTTACGCTACCGGCTCCGCCACCGAACGCTTGGTTGTAGAGGCCGCCCCCCGATGCGGTACCGACGTTCGAAGCGATGATGGAGTTCTGCATCGACAGGGTACCGAAGTTGAAGATCCCACCGCCATAGTCGGCGTGATTTCCGCTCACGACGATATGGTCGAGCGTCAAGGTGCCTTGATTCCAGATTCCCCCGCCCTCGGCGTTCAGATTCGCAGCGACGCCATTTCGCAATGTGACCCCGCTGATCTTGGCCGTTCTCGATAGCCCAACATCAAAAACGCGGTCAACGTGGCCCGCATCGATGATCGTCGCCGTCGCGCCCGCGCCGACGATCGTGATGGGTGGATCGTTGAGGGTCGGCGTCGTCAGATTGAGGTCGCCAGTGTCCTCGCCGTCGGCATTCGCAGGCGTGCGCGTGAGCACATAGGTACCGGGCGGCAGATTGATCGTCGCACCTTCGCCAGGCGATCGATTCGCCTGCATGACCGCGGCGCGCAAGGTGCATGTGTTGGCGGCCGTGTGGCACACGTTGTCGCTGGTGTTGTCGTCGATCAGGTCCTGCGTGCTGTTCACGGTGAACGTCTGCATGGCCTGGATGGCATTGCCGTGCGGCGCAAACAACAGCGCCGCGCAGGAAAAGGACACTGCGAGCCAGGCTCGTGGAGCTGGATAGATCGTCATGGTTCGAACCCGTCCACGAATATCGCATCCAACTGGAACTTGGCCACCCCGAAAAGCATATCGCCCGACGAAGTGCCGACCTGTTCGTTGCCGGCGATGACAATGCCGCCGTCGGCGACGGCGATCCCGCTTGTCTCATCGGTGTATGGCGAAGACCCGAATGAGGCGTAGCTGCGCCCACCAATGCCGAAGCTTGGGTCGAGCATACCGTCGTCGAGCAGCCGCGCGACACCCCAGTAGAATCGCAGCGTATCGGCGGCGCCCTGCGAAACCGAGCCGACCGCGAGAATCTTGCCGTCCGGTTGCAAGGTCAACGCCTTGACCGATTGCGAGCCGCTGGTCACGCCGGTCCGGATCAGGAAGCGCTGTGAACTGCCGCCGTTGAACGCGGGATCCTGGCTGCCATCGGAGAGCAAGCGGTCGACGTACCATTCGGCGTAGGTGTTACCCGGGTCAGCCGAAATACCGCCAATGACTATCCGCTTCTGGCGATCGAGCAGCACCGATGTCAGCGCGCTGACCGATGCGGGGGCCAAATGCACGCGGCCATCGTGATTCGGACCGAAACTTGTGTCGGCCTGGCCGTTGGGCAGCAAGCGTGCGATCGAGATATCCAACGTGGTTGCACTGAGCTGGGCGTATCCGGCGAGCAGAATCTTGCCATCGGTCTGCAATGCCATCGCCGCAGGAACATCGGCGTTGATTCCGGACGGCCCGCCGAGATCGAAGGTGACAGTTTGACGCCCGTTGGTGCCGAACGAAGAGTCCACGCCGCTCAGATCGGGCAGCACCCGCATGATCGAAAAGTCCGCGTTGCCGGTGGGGCCATCGTCGGAGCCGGAAACCAGGATTTTTCCATCGGACTGTTCGATAAGGCGTGAGGGGATGCCGTGTGCATCGAACGGTGTGCCTGCGCTGGGAGGATCCGAGCCGAACTGGACGTATCCCTGGGCGCCGCCGCCGCCGACATTTGGGTCGAGCGCGGTGCCGTCGGCCTTGAGCGCCGCGAGAATGATGCCGCTGCCGGTTGGTCGGCCGACAAACAACATGCGTCCGTCGCGAAGTCTGATTGCATCGTACAGCGCCGTATTGTTCGGCAAGTCGGATGCATTGAACTGGTCGAAGCGCACGTAGCCGACGCCGCCAGGGCCGAAACTGCTGTCGTAGCTGCCGTCGGGGTGCAATCGCGTCGCGCAAAACGCTGGAAAAACTCCGATTCCAGGAGGTTCTGGCCGGTAGCATGTGCCCGCCAGGAACAATCTGCCGTCCGGGAGAACCTGCATTGCTTGTCCTGCGTCCTTCGCATCCGCGGAAACGTCGACCAGCAATACTCCACCTGTTCCAAACGTCGTATCGAAATAACCATCAGCGGCTCGCGCACCGTGTGCGGCGCTCAGACTGGCAATGGACAGGAACAACACGTGGTTCAAGGCGCTACGCAGCCGGGTGGTCGCCGTGAAGTGCAGTTTCATTGAACGTCCTTGACGAGGTGGCAGCGGCGACGGCAGGGAATTGCCGGCATCAGCGCGGCAAGCCCCAACCGACCTTCACTACTTCATACAAGAAAGGGCACCCAGACCGGACAGCCGCACAGCAGGGTTCACCGAAACGGGTCAATTGCACTCGCGAGGAGTGGATCTTGTATCGGTAGACGTCCTCGACGAATGCCACGCCGTGTCGTGGAAGAAGCCACCATGTCAGCGTGCGCAGCACGCCAGCTTCAACCCACTAACGTCCCCACCCCGCGTTGCACCGAGCGAACATCGATGGGTCGAGTCGGTCCCCGGGACGGCAAAGCGGATAACTCTTCTGGCCCACAATGACCGATTGAACGTGTGGCTTCGTCCCGGCGGATTCCATCATGGCCCGAGCGCAATGCGCTCACCCAAAGGCCGTATACGACCAACGGAAGTCCCCAAGAGAGACGACTGCAACCGCTTCGATTGTCCGATCAACGCTCGGCACTATTGACGGAGGAGTCCATAGACGAACAGTTAGGTGCCGAACACACGGGACAATAGCCAGTAAAGAAAGCCACGCGGCGGCGGCGAGTCGCGAACGACGGCAAACCGCAGGAGCCGCTCTTGTTCGAGTTGCTCCACGAGCGGAAGCGTAGTTTCGTGCGCCCACATATTGCGTGGCCCGTCGTGAAAGCCCAAGACCTCGACGCCATCGTGCGCTAGAGAGAAGTCGATTGAGTTTTGAAGCCGTTTGTTCGTGCACCAAGCGTCCGGCGGCTCTTGAACAACTTTTCGATTGATTTTGACGATGCCTGGGTAGCGTTCCAAGAACTTGCGAACAACGGCCGAGTGTCGCGTAGTTTGTATGGACATCAAAGACACTGCAGTAGGCATCTAACGAGGCTGTAGAAAATCTGGCCCCGATCTTGCTCGCATAGAGCGAGGCGATCAAGGGAGTCGGTGATGGCGCGCTACAAGGTGGTGGACATGAGTCCGCGGTTGCTGCCGGTGGATCTGGACGCGCAGCTCATACCGGACTCGTCTGCGCATGCGGTGCATCACGTGGTCGACGCGCTGGACCTTACCGGTGCGCTAAGTGGCCGCGCTCACGCGCAAGGCCATCGTCACGCACACGCAACGCATGCGCGAACGCATCGACAGCGACCAAGGCAAAGAACAGTACGGCCGGCGCTTCGCCACCGTCGAACCCGTGTTCGGCAATCTGCGTTACAACAAGCAGCTCAATCGCTTCACGCTGCGCGCCCAGAAGAAAGTCGACGGCCAATGGAAGTTGTTCGCCCTCGTCCACAACCTGGAGAAGTGGGCGAACTATCGAAAAGCGGCTTGAAGGGAGCGGAAAAGCCGCGCGTTTCGATCGTTATGCGCGTAAGGCGCGTGTGAGCGTAGCGACGACGCACATCACGAGCGCGTCAGCAGACGATCACCGTGACGTGCAGCGCCTCCGCAACTCCGTCGCGGTCATCGCGCGCGTGCGAAAAGGGGTTTTTCTACAGCCTCAACACCAGAGTTAAGCCGCCGCGTAAGCGGTCGGCTTAGACGAATAGTTGGGCAGCTACGCTTGAACGACTAACCGCGAGCCCGCAAAAGATACCGCGATGCGAGGCGCCAAGTGAGTATGCCCATGGTAAAGCCAGCGAAGGCGCCAACCGGAGTCAAGAAGTAGAGCGGAATTTCGAGGCCAGTTCCACAAACCCAGCCCCATTGCGCTCGCATGTAAGCGATGGAAAGCGAGATTCTGTGCATGGCGTACAAGAAGCCGAGAAGTGCGCCTGAAACGATAGTAGCGAACGTATAGAGCGTACGAACGGTTCGGGGTGACATAAATACATAAGCCGCTTGCGCCAGTGTTGTTACGACACACACCGCCTCAAAAAGTTCTTTGCGGCCCAACTACTATTCGATTGTGAAATGAAGTCTACCTCCGCAATCTAATCCGTCGCAGTGGAGTAGCGCTTTCGGAAACATCCTAACGGAGCAAAGGCTTGCAACGATCGCGCCGCCTATTCCCAGCCTAATCTTGCAGCCTTTCCCAGCGCGCGTCGATATCCAGGGAATCCTCTCACTCGAATCGGACAAGGGCAAGCGGTGTCGCCGCAGTGGAGCGTCCGCGACTGCTCGACGAATCGCCCGCGCGCGTGTGTGGGCTTGGCCTGATTGCTCGAACGGAGGAAATCTGCGCAGGTTGGGAGCGGCGTTTCATCTTCGCTGACGCCCATGGGCATCCGCGCGACATCGGTGCGCGCAATCCGCGCTCGGCTTGAAAGCAGCCAATACCGATTTCGAAGCGCAGGCGTGCGGTCTCGCCTCCTGAGACATGTCCCTGTTCCAATACTCCCGTGCCGCAAAGCACAAGGTCGATGGCCATAGGGGCTCATCGGCCTGTCTGGAAGACCATCCAAGGAGTAGTACCCATGACGCAGAATATTGTTTCGTTGAATCTCACTGATGCCCAGCTGCAGGCCGTTGACACGGCGTTGACGGAGCTGGAGACGCAGTTGAGCGGGCTGATTGCCCTGACGCTGCCGCAGAAGCGGTCGTTGCGGAAGATGGGTGAGAAGTCGGAGTCGTTCTGCCGTCAGGCGCTGCTCGTGCTGGAGCAGAATCCGCAGCTGGTGCCGGCCAATGTGCTGGCGGCGGGTGCGCTGGATGATCTGGTGGCGCTTGATCGGCTGCGTCCGCGTCTGGCGCGCTTGACGCGTCTGAGCGAGCGGGCAGGGGATACGGATGTCGCGCTGGGTAGCGACGTGATGACGACGTCGCTGCAGGTGTATGCGCAGCTCAAGCTCACCGCCCGCAGCGAGGGCATGGAAGCGGTACGCAACGATCTGCGTACGCGGTTCTTGCGTTCCACGAAGTCGGTGGTGGACAAGGCAGCGTGATGCTTCGCTGAAATCCTTCCATTGCATCACCTCGAAGCCGCAGCGATGCGGCTTTTTTTTTGCGTGTCGATTGGAATCGCCATGAGCGTGACGGCGAAGCAAGGGGATTTCCATATCGCGGGTGCGTGCTCGACTGTAGCGGATGCTCGTGAGCATCTATTTGATGCACGCGTGCAACAAATTGATGCAGCCGTGGACATATTTTGTCCGGTGTCGCGTGAAATTCAATCGGGACGTGTGACCAAGGCTCGCAAAGTTGAGCAAAATTTGCTCACGCGTGCATCAAATAATTGCGCATGAGCATCCGGCATAGTCGAGCGAGCAAGAAATGGATGCGCATGAGCATGCGGCGTAGTCGAGGGAGCATGAAATATTTGCTCGCGAGCATCCGGCGCAGTCGCGTGTGCAACAAATAGGTGCAGCGCCCAACGAGGCTTTGCGGGCTCACCGTCTGTGGGAGCGGCTTCAGCCGCGAC